>JBDHQK010000034.1:0-22310 GCA_039807025.1 Lacunisphaera sp. | reverse complement strand
GGCTTCAACCTTCGCTACAACACCGCCACGGATTTTGCCGACAAGGTGCTCAGCGCGAGTGACAAATGGAACGAGGAAATCCATGCCTTCGCGCACATCGTGCAGACCGACGGTAAGCGCTACATCCAGGCCGACCAGATCACGGACGCGCTGGCGAAGGACAAGTTCGGCATCGCCTACAACCGCTATCGCGGCGAGCGCCCCGGCGTGCGCCGCCTGCCAGTGGCGGCGAAGGAAGGCGGGCCGTTCATCGAGCACACGCTCGAGAACGTCCAGAACCGCACCTACCCGCTGTTCGCCGAGGCTTATTTTTACACCAACGTGAAGCCCGGCACCCAGATGAACCCGCTGGTGAGGGAATTCATCCGCTTCGTGCTCAGCCAAGAGGGCCAGGCTGAGGTCATGCGTGACGGCAAATACCTGCCGCTCACCGCCGAGGTGGTCCGCGAGCAACTCAGGAAGCTGCCATGAGATCTCGCCTGCTCGCCTTTGTCCTACTGCTTGGCCCCGCCGTCGCGCTGGCGGCCGACTCCCCGCCGCCCTACCAACCCGCGCATTACGACCTCAGCGCGCTGCCGTCCTATGTGAAGTCACAGCGTGTCACCGGCATCCTGCGCATTTACGGCACCCCGCTGGAGGAGCTGGTGGGCAAGCTGGCCGGGGCCTTCCGCAGCCACCACGGTCAAGTCCGGTTGCATTCCTACCTCATCAACACCTCGCAGGCCTTCGCCGGTTTGGTGACCGGCGAGGCTGACATCGGCCTGATGGGGCACCGCCAGTGGCGCAACGGCCGCGTCGCGTTTGAAAAGCAGTTCGGCTACGCGCCGCTCGAGATCAGGTTCGCCAGCGGCTCCTATGACGACCCGCAGGGCACGACGCCCGGCCTGATGTTCATAGTGAACAAAAACAACCCGCTGGCCGGTCTCACGCTCGAGCAGATCGACGGCATCTACGGCGCGGCGCGCACCGGCGGCTGGGACGGCACGCAGTGGACCACGGCGGTTGCGCGCGGTCCGGAGAAGAACATCCGCACTTGGGGCCAGTTGGGCCTGACGGGCGAGTGGGCGGACCGCCCCATCAGGCTTTACGGTTCCGACATCACGCTGAGCAACTGGGCCGACCTGATCGAGCGTGAGGCGTTTCGCGGCGGCACGAAGTGGAATTCGGCGCTGATCGAGGCGCCGCGCGCCGACATCGGCACGAAGGCCAAGGGCAAGACCCGCGACCAGCAGGTGCTGGAGGCGGTGGAGCAGGATCCCTCCGCCATCGGTTTCATCTTCCAGCGCGTCATCAATGCCAACCAGGGCGACGTCCGCGTGCTGCCCCTGGCCCGCGCGGCCGGCCAGCCGCTCGTCACGCCGAGTGCCCAAACCTTCTTCGACTCCAGTTACCCGCTGCACAACGGCGCCTACATCTACCTGAACCGCGTGCCCGGTCAGCCGTTGGGCGCGCGCGAAAAGGAATTCGTCCGCTTTCTCCTCAGCCGCGAGGGCCAGCAGATCATCGCCGACAGCCGACTCTTCATCCCACTGAGCGCCGAGCAAGCGAAGGCCGAGCTGGCCAAACTCGACTGACCTTCGCCATGAGCACGTTTTATTCACTTTTTCCAGTGTGTGTTCGGGAAATGCATTCGCGCTTCAAACGAACAATCTATTCGGCATTTCCGGCACCGGTCATCCTGAGCCGTGCGAAGGATCCATCAGGATGTGGACGTGCCGATGGATTCTCCGCACGGTTCAGAATGACAATAGCGACCACCGCGCTGCTGACCCTGGCCCCCGGTCTCAGCGCCGCCGACGGACTTCCCGACTACCAGCCGCAGATGAAGGTCACCGGCGTGCTGCGCGGCTGCGGCAACCCCGAGATGGCGGGCCTGCTGAAGCGCTGGCAGGCCGGCTTCCAGAGCCTGCATCCCGGGGTGCAGTTCGCCGACGATCTCAAGAGCAGCGCCTCGGGCCTCTATGGCCTCGATCTGCGCACGGCCGACTTCGCGCTCATGGGCCGCCCGATCTTCCCTTACGAGCGCTACGGCGTCTACGAGCGCTCGTGGGTTTATCCGGCGGAGATCGAGGTGGCGACGGGCAGTGACGTGGCGCTGCACAAGTCGCCCGCCTACGCGGTCTTTGTCCACAAGGACAACCCGCTGGCAAGACTCTCCGTGCGCGAGCTCGACGGCATCTTCGGCGTCGAGCGCGCCGGGGGCTGGAATGCCCTGACGTGGGACACCGGCATCGCCCGCACCGCAAAGGACAACATCCGCACCTGGGGCCAGCTTGGGCTGGCCGGCGAATGGGCGGACCAGCCGATCCATCCCTATGCCCCGCCGCGGCTCGGTGCGGGTGCGATAACCTACTTCCAAATCCGGGTCTTCGGCGGCGCCGAGATCTGGAACGAAAGCCTGCGCGAATACGCCGACCGCAAGCAAATGCTCGCGGATCTCGCTCGCGACCCGCGCGGCATCGCCTACGCGCCGGCCGCCTACGCGAACCCTGGCGTGAAGATCCTGGCGATCGGCGAGACCAAGGCCGGCCCCCATGTTACCCTCGACCGCGCGAGCGTGCAGGCCCGCACCTATCCGCTGCACCGCCCGGTGTATGTCTATTATACCGTGGACAACGCGAACAACGAGCTAATGCCCACGCTCGGCGACCCGCGCGTGAAGGAATTCATCCGCTACATCCTGAGCAAACAGGGCCAGCAGGAAGTGGCCGGGGAGGGAAGCTACCTCGCGTTGCCCGCCGCCGTGGCCCAGGCCCAGCTGAATAAACTCAATTCCACCGAGATTCCCGCCGAGCACCGCTTCATGGAGCGCTGAGCTTAGCTCCCGGCACCCCAACACCCGCCCCCGATGAAAACACCCCTGTTTGCCAAACTGCTCGGTGCCGCACTGCTCGCGGGCGCGGGACTTTCTCTCTTCGCCGCCGAACCCATCAAGGTCCGCATGAGCCTCGACGAGGACTTGATCGTGACGCGCCTCGCCGAAACGCTCGGCTACTTCAGGCAGGAGGGCATCGAGATCGTGCCCGTGGACGTGAAGAAGTTCGTGAAGGAAGATTACCTCATTCAGGAGCCGCTTATGAAGGGCCAGGTTGACGCGGCTGAGCACTGGTTCAACCACACCATCTTCGGCGCGCGGCACGATTTCCCGATCAAGGCGGTCCTGATGCTAAACGACGCGCCGGCGATGAAGGTGATGGTTGCCAACCGCGTGAAGGATCAGGTGAAAAGCGCCGCAGACTTCAAGGGCCTTACGATTGCCGAGGGCGCGGGCTACGCCTCCAAGGCGGTCGTGACCGGCTACCTCGCGCACAAGGCCGGACTGCCCCGCCAGAGCTACCGCCCGGTCAACCACCCGCCGGAAAACCGCCTGCAGCTGGTCCTCGCCGACCTGAAGGCGGACAAGCTCGATGTCCTGACCTTCCAGGAGCCGGTCACCTCCGAGGTGCTGGCCACCGGCCAGGTGACGACGCTCTACGACCTGACCACCCGCGCAGGCACTGTGCAGGCGCTGGGCACGGAATTCCCCGCGCAGTCGATCCTCGTGTCGCCGCAGTTCGTCAAGGATCACCCCGACACGGTGCAGCGGCTCGTCAACGCCTATGTCCGCGCCCTGCGCTACGTCGAGGCACACAGTGTGGACGAGGTCATCGCGCAGCTCCCGCCCGCATTCTTCGATGGAAAGGATCGGACGGCCCAGATCCAGTTCATCAAGGCCACGCTGCCCTCGCAGGCGCGGGGCAGCTACGCGTTCCCGGCTGAAGCGGTGAACCTCGTCATCGATGCGATGCTCTGGGCGCGCTTCGACCAGAGCGAGGAGGGCGTCTGGCGCGGCAGTGGCGACGCCGCCAAGGTGAAGGCATCCGAGCTCTACACGAACGAGTTCGCGCTCCGCGCCATGCAGGCGATTCCCGCTGTGGCCCCGGCGCTTGTCTCCGCCGCAGTGACCTCGGCCGGCGAACCGGCGAACGCCGGCCTGAGCATCTGGACGCAAAACGTCACCGGCTTCCGCCAGACCAGCGGTGCCTCCGGCGGTTACACCAAGAAATGGGACCTCGGCGACCTGCCGCATTATGTGCCGAAGCAGAAGCTCACGGGCACCCTCCGCATCTGGGGCAACAATTACCTGAAGGACGGCCACCCGACCGAGAACCTCGGGAATTACTGGCGCGAAGGGTTCACGAAATTCCACCCGGACGTGAAGGTCGAATACAACCTGCCGACGACGGGCATCGCCATCCCGGCGCTTTCCTGTGGCGTGGCCGACGTGGTGATGAGCCGCAAGGCGGTCATCATGGACCTGCTGACCTTCGAGCAGGTGTATCATTACCCGGTGACGGAAATCGAGGCGGTGACCGGGGCCTTTGACGTCTACGGTTGGTCGCCCGCGTTTATCATCGTGGTGCACAAGGACAATCCGCTCGACCGGATCAGCTTGAAGCAGCTCGACGGTGTGTTTGGCGCCGAGCGCAACGGCGGCTACGTCGGCAGCGTCTGGCACACGGACTATCCCTACCGCCGCGGTCCCGAGGAAAACATCCGCACCTGGGGCCAGCTCGGGCTGACCGACGAGTGGGCGGACCAGCGGATCCATCCCGGCGGCCAGACGCTCCGCGGCAACCAGACGACCCAGTTCTCCGACATCGTCACGCGCGGCAGCGACCAGTTTGCCGAGGGCTACCAGGCTTTCGCCAATTACATCACGCCCGATGGCAAGATCAACAGCTGGAGCCTGCAGGCGCAACGTGCGATCGCGAAGGACAAATATGCGATGTTCTACGTCTCGCCCATGACGCTGAGCCCCGACATGAAGGAACTCGCGATCCAGGCCTACGACGGCGGCCCCTATGTGAAACGCACGCTCGAGACGGTCCGCGACCGCAGCTACCCGCTCTACGGCCGGTATTACTTCTATCTCAATCGCAAGCCCGGCACGCCGGCGGATCCGAAGGTCGACGAGTGGATCCGCTTCATCCTGAGTCAGGAGGGCCAGGAGTGCGTCCAGCGAGAGGGTCGCTACCTCCCGCTCACCGGCGACATGGTGCGCGCCCAGC
Source organism: Lacunisphaera sp. (assembly GCA_039807025.1). Taxonomy (GTDB): domain Bacteria; phylum Verrucomicrobiota; class Verrucomicrobiia; order Opitutales; family Opitutaceae; genus Lacunisphaera. Next base: position 17,259 of record JBDHQK010000034.1, on the reverse strand, counting down.
TCAAGAAACTCGACTGAACCCCGACCACCCATGAAGCCCCCCTCGATCCTGTCCGCCCTGCTGGCCCTCGCCGGCGCGGCCTTCGCGCAATCCAGCGACGCTCCCGCGTCGGCCACGAAACCCGGGAACGCCGGCGTCAGTATCTGGACGCAGAATGTCACCGGCTTCCGCAAGGTCAGCGGCGCCGCGGGCGGCTACACCACGCGCTGGGACCTGAGCGGCCTGCCGCGCTACGCACCGAAGCAGAAGCTCACCGGCACGCTTCGTATCTGGGGCAACAATTACATCAATGACGGTCCGCTGGGCGAATACTGGGTGCAGGAGTTCAAGAAATTCCAGCCGGGCATCACGATCGAATATAACCTGCCCACCGCAGCCATGGCGGTGCCCGCCCTCGTTTGTGGCGTTGCCGACATCGGCATGTCCAACAAGGCCACGCTCACGGACCGGCTTTCCTTTGAACAGATGTTTCACTATCCGGTTTCCGAGGTCGACGTCGCGACCGGATCCTTCGACGTCTATGGCTGGGTGCCTCCGTTCATCATCGTCGTCAACGAGAACAACCCGCTCGACAAGATCAGCGTGAAGCAGATCGACGGCGTCTTCGGCACGGAGCGCACCGGTGGCTACGTTGGCAGCGTGTGGCACAGCGAGTATCCCTATGCCCGCGGCCCCGAGGAGAACATCCGCACGTGGGGCCAGCTCGGCCTGACCGGCGAGTGGGCGAACAAGCAGATCCGCGTCGGCGGCCAGACCATCCGGGCCGGCGCGAGCACGGGATTTTCGGATAAGATCCTCGGGGGTAGCGGCCACTGGGTGGAAGGCTACAAGGGTTACGCCAACTACATCACCACGGGCGGCAAGATCGTGTCGTGGAGCCTGCAGATCCGCGAGGCAATCGCCCAGGACCCATATGGCATGTTCTACATCTCGCCGATGACCATGGGGCCCGGCATGAAGGAGCTGGCGGTCCAGGCGAGGGAAGGCGGCCCCTACGTGAAGCGCTCCCTCGAGAGCGTGCATGACCGCACCTATCCGCTCTACAACCAGCAGTTCTTCTATTTCAACCGCGCACCCGGCAAACCGGCCGACCCGATGGTCGAGGAATTCATCCGCTTCGTGCTGAGCCAGGAAGGCCAGGACTGCATCCAGCGCGAGGGCCGCTACTTGCCGCTCACCGCCGAGATGGTCCGAGCCTCGCTCAAGAAAATCGAATAAATCAACTCCCATGAAACCGAAATCCATCCTCGCTCTCGTGCTGGCTGCGGCCGGCGCTGTTTCCGCCCAGACCGAGAAGGCGTCCACCGGCCTCGCCATGCAAGAGGCCCGCGCCGAGAACCTGAAGATCAAGGGCCCGAAGACCTATTACCCGGCCGATAAGTTCGATCTCAGCGGCCTACCCGCCTACCGGCCGCAAGGAAAAATCACCGGCACGATCCGCCTGTGGGGTAGCAACTACATCACCGACGGCAAGGTCGGCGAATACTGGGAGCAGGAATTTCAGAAATTCCACCCCGGCGTGAAGTTTGAATACCACATGCTCACCACACGCGCGGCGGTGCCGGCGCTCGTATTCGGTGTCGCCGACCTCGGCATCGGCCGCCGGGTCAACACTCAGGAGTTGCAGCTCTACCAGCGTTACAAGAACCGCAGTCCGCTCGAGATCGTGGTCGCGACCGGCTCCTACAACGTCACGGGTTGGAACCCGGGTTTCGGCATCGTCGTGCATCGGGACAACCCCCTCACGAAAATCACCTTCGACCAACTGGACGGCATCTTCGGTGCCGAGCGCACCGGCGGGTGGATCGGCACCGACTGGCACCCCGAGTTCGCCCGCGGTCCGGAGAAGAACATCCGCACATGGGGCCAGCTGGGGCTGAAGGGCGAATGGGCGGACAAGGAGATCACGCCCTATGGCCTCAACCTGCGCTACAGCCAGTCAACGACCATCTCCGACTGGATCCTCGGCGGCAGCGACAAGTGGAATGAAAAGATTCGCTTCTACGCGAACTTTGTCGGTGCCGAGGGTTCTTCGGGTTCCAACATGGGCTTTGGCCGCCTGAAGCGCGGCCTCAACGACGACCTGGCGAGAGACCGCTACGGCATCGCTTACGTCGGCTCACCGGTCGGCGCGAATCTGCCGCCGGAATGCAAGCTGCTCGAGGTGTCGCGCACGCCCGACGGTCCGTTCTACGCCTACACCATTGAGAATCTCCAAAGTCGAAAATATCCGATGCATGACGAGATCTACGGCTACGTGGATGTCGATGCCCAGGGCGCGGTGGACCCAAAGGTCCGTGAATATCTCCGTTTCATCGTCAGCCGCGAAGGCCAGCAGTGCGTGCAGCGCGATGGCAAATACCTCCCGCTCACGGCCGAGGCCGCTCTCGCGCAGCTCAAGAAACTGGACTGACCTGATGATTCGTCGCGTTCCGCTGAAGGGTGGGTTGCTGCTCCTGACGGCCGGAGTCGCGCTGGCTCCACGCGTCTTCGGCCAGGACGTGGCGAAGGGCACGCCGGCGGGGCCGGACAGCTATGAGGCCCGGGTCGTGGCGTCGTTTCCAGCCTATGCGCCAGAGCAACCCGTGTCGGGTGTGATTCGCATCTGGGGGCACGGCAACAGCCGGCTGCCCTGGATGCGGAACCTGGTGTCATTGTGGGAGGAGGGGTTCCGGAAATTTCATCCAGGGATTACTGTCCGTTATGAGATGCATGGCACCTCGTCCGGCATTCCCGCCCTGTTCACCGGCATCGGCGACATCGCCATCCTCGGCGAGGAAATCCTGCCCGAGGCGGCGGCGGCGTTCCAACGCGCCAGGAATTATCCGCCGCTCGGGATCGAGATCTGCACAGGCAGTGTCGACATCAGGAATTTCGACTACGCCCAGATGTTTTTTGTCCATAAGGACAATCCGCTCACCCAGCTTACGCTGGCGCAGCTGGACGCCGTCTTCGGCAGCGAACACCGTCGCAGTTCCCGGAACTTCCGCACTTGGGGTGACCTTGGACTGACCGGCGAATGGGCGGACAAGCCCATCAACCCATATGGCTGGGCCATCACCGACAGTTTCGGTGCCTTCCTCCAGACCGCGCTGCTGGAGGGCAGCCATCGCTGGAACAATGACCTGCGCGAATTCATCCACATCAACCGCCCGGATGGCACCATCTACGACCACGGGCAGCAGATTTTGGATAACTTGGCCAAGGACCGCTACGGGATCGCGGTTTCGAACATTCGCTACGCCGGGCCGGACGTGAAACCGCTGGCGCTCGGCCTGCGCCCCGAGGGGCCGTTCATCGCCGTGAGCAAGCAGACGCTCGTCGGGCGGCAGTATCCGCTCACGCGGACCATTCCCGCAGTCGTGGACCGTCCGCCGGGCCTGCCGCTCGATCCGAAAGTGCGCGAATTCCTGCGTTTCCTGCTGAGCCGCGAGGGTCAGCAGGTCGTCAACCAGGACGGCCGTTATCTGCCCCTCGCCGCGGATTTTGCGGCCACGCAATTGAGGAAACTGGACTAAGTCGCATGAAAATCCGTCGTTCCATTTTCTGTGGCCTGTTCGGTTGCCTTCTCGGCACGGGAATTTGCGCGGCCCAGGGAAACGTTCCGTCGGCCTATGAAGCCGCGCGCAGCCTGGCTGGCACGATCCATGTCTGGGGCCCCGCAAACATGGCGGCACTCACCCGGAATTGGGCCGAGGGATTCCAGCGCGTGCAACCGGGGGTGAAGGTTGAGTTCACGCTGCTAGGTTCCGACACCGCGATCCCTGGGCTCTATTCGGGTCGGGCCGAGATCGCTTTCCTGGGCCGGGAAAACAACATCACGGACGACAACGGCTTTTCCCGACCTATGCAGTATAAACCGATGCGCTTCGAGCTCACGACTGGCAGCCTCGACGTGCCGGGCAAAACGAACGCGCCCGTGGTCTTTGTCCACCGCGACAATCCGCTCGCGCGGCTGACTCTCGCGCAACTCGACGCGCTCTTCGGCCATGAACGCCTGCGCGGCGCGCCCAAGAACATCCGCACTTGGGGCGACCTGGGTCTGACGGGCGAGTGGGCGGACCGGCCGGTCAATCTGTATGGCTACGACGTGGAAACCGGCACCGGTCAGTTTTTCGTCAAGGCCGTGCTCGGAGGCAGCCGGAAAATGAACTGGGACAGCTTCCAGGAATTCAAGGATCTCAAGCGCCCCGATGGATCCGTTTACACCAGCGCGGAGCAGAGCCTCGATGCGCTGCGCCAGGACCGCTACGGGCTGGCGGTGTCGAGCCTGCGCTACGCCACCGCGGAGACGAAGCCCGTGGCGCTGGCGGCCGGCACGGCGGGACCGTATTTCCAAGCGACCCGCGATACCCTCATCAGCCGGCAGTATCCGCTGGCGCGAACGACCTACGCCTTCGTCAACCGTCCGCCCGGCAACGCACTCGACCCGAAGGTGCGCGAGTTCCTGCGTTACATCTTCAGCCGCGAAGGACAGGCCGACGTCGTGCGCGAGGGCGGCTACCTGCCGCTGAACGACGAAACCCTCGCGGCCCAGCGCCCGCAACTGCAATGAACCTTTTGAAATCACCCCGGTTCGTCCTGCTTGGTTTGGTGGGATGCGTCATGGGAATGCTCGCCGCCGAGTCGCGGGCGCCCGAGACGGCCTTCGTCGATTCATTGCCGGTCTATGAACCGCAGGGCCGGGTCAGCGGCGTCATCCGGCTGTGGGGCCACGGCAGCTACCGACGGAACTTCATGGGCAACCTGCTCAAGCGCTGGATCACGCGGTTTCACGAACTGCAGCCCGGCGTGAGTTTTGAGAACCGCATGTATGGCACCGCCTCGGCCATCGGGGCGCTCTCGCTCGGGGCGGGAGACATCGCCTTGCTGGGCGAGGAGATCAGCCCGGCAGCAGCGCTCGAATTCCGCCGTGCCCGGGGTTACGCGCCGACCGAGTTCCAGGTCGCGACAGGCAGCCTCGACGTGAACTACTTCGACTATGCGCACATGATTTTTGTCCACCGGGACAATCCGCTCGCAAAGCTGTCACTCGCGCAGTTGGAGGCGATTTTCGGCACGGAGGGCCGGATGGGCTCCGCCCCACTGCGCACATGGGGTGACCTCGGCCTGACAGGCGAGTGGATGGACAAGCCGATCCAGCCTTACGGCTGGAAGGTGGACGAGGACTTTGCGCTTTTCTTCCGCGAACGCGTGCTCGGCGACAGCCATCGCTGGAACCCCGCGATCAGGGAGTATGTGCATGTCATCCGCCCTGACGGCACCCAATACGATCACGGGCAGCAGATTTTGGATGCACTCGCGGCGGATCGATACGGCATCGCCATCTCGAACATCCGTTACGCCAATCCTGACGTGAGAACAGTAGCGCTCTCTTGGAAAACGGACGGGCCGGCCGTGCAGGCGGACAAGGAGACGCTTATCACCCAACAATTCCCCTTGGGGCGGATCATTCCGGCTTTCATCGACCGTGCGCCCGGCAAACCGGTGGAGCCCGCCGTGCGTGAGTTCCTGCGCTTCATGCTCAGCCGCGAGGGACAGCAGGCGCTGGTGGAGGAGACCGGCTACCTGCCCATGGATGCGGCGATCATCGCCAAGCAGCTCAGTGAATTGGTCGTCGCTGAGCCACCGACGTCCACCGTCCACTCCCAGCCGGACGGCCCCTCAGGGTTTACGATGCAGGTGCTGCCACCGGTCCGACCGTTGCCGGCGACCACCAAAGTCATACGTTTGCGGGGTAACGCCGATATGCAGGCGATCGTGCGTTCATGGGCGGATGGGTTCATGCGTGGTCACCCCGGGGTGCGCGTCGAGGTCGATCTCGACGGGAGCGACGTCGGCATGTCGGCGCTCTACACCGGTCGGGCGGACATCGCCCTGCTGGGTCGCGAGGCCGCAGCGCAGGAGCTGAAGGCCTTCGAATGGATTTTCCGCTATCGTCCGGCCCGCGTCGAGGTCATGACCGGCGGCGACCAGCCCGGCTGCTCGCCCGCCCTGGCCTTCTTTGTGCATCGGGGCAATCCGCTGGCGCAGCTCACGCTAGCCCAGGCCGACGCCATCTTCAGCCCGGAACGGCGGCGCGGTGCGCCGTCGGCGCTGCACACCTGGGGCGAACTGGGCCTGAAGGGCGAGTGGGCGGCGCAGCCGATCCGGCTGTATGCGCCCGACACCGAGTCTGGCACCGGCCGGTTTTTCCGCGCGGCGGTGCTGGGCGACAGCCGCAAATTGTATTGGGACAGGATCACGGAGTTCACCGACAGCGCACCGCTGGAAAATCCCAGCCACGATGCGTCAGACAAGATCATCGCCGCCCTCGCCCAAGATCGCTTCGGACTCGCCGTGACGGGAGCCGGCCCGGGTCACACGACGGTGAAGACCCTCAGGCTCGGGGCCGATGACGGGAGTGCGCCGGTGGAGGTCTCGGCGGAAAACGTCGCCTCGCGCCGTTATCCGCTCGCACGGCCGGTCTATGCCTATTTCAACCGGGCGCCGGGCGAGGTGATGGATCCGGTGCTCGCCGGGTTCCTAAGCTACGTGTTGTCGGCGGCCGGCCAGGCGGCGGTGCGGGCGTCCAATCATTATCTCCCGCTCGACCCGGCCCAGGCTGCGGCGCAGCTACAGCTTTGGCAATAACCCCCTAATCAATATGAAGAACAAACTGACTACCATCCTTCTCTGGGTCTGCGCCTGCACGCTCGGGGCGGCCAGCCTGACGGCCGCCGACGCGAAGTTCGGCCTCGCCGCCGACAATCGGATCCGCGCCCAGCAGCTGGTGCGCGACATCATGGCCGCCCATCCCGGCCTCCTCACCGCCGGCATGCACTGCGTGCCGCCGGGCGGCGAGAAGCAGTCGATCATCGCCTCGACCCTGAACGTCATCGGCAAGCCGAGCGACCCCGAAGACATCCTGCGCGGCAGCACCACCATTGCCCCCAACCTGAAGGTGCCGAAGCTGGGCATCATGCTGCCCCTGCACGACCAGACCGGGAAGGAGATCGGCTCGCTCGGGCTCGCGTTCAAATACCAAGCCGGGGAGGATCAAGTGAAATACCTGGCCGAAGCCACGGCGATCCGTGACCGGGTCGCGCAACAAATCCCGACCCTGGCCAGCCTGTTCGAGGCCATCCCATGAAACCACTTTCCCGTCCGTTTCTCGCCGCCGTCCTGGTCGGCGCCTCGATCCTGCCGCTTGCGGCCGGTGAATTTGACCTGTCCGGCCTGCCGTCCTACCAACCGCGGCAGCAGGTCTCGGGTGTCATCCGCAACTACGGCTTCGCCTTCGGCGGCTTGCTCAAGGTCTGGGAAGAAGGTTTCAAAAAACATCATCCCAACGTCACCTTCAACGACACGCTGCCCACCAGTGATGCCGCCTTTCCCGCGCTCGTTACCGGCGTGACGGATCTTGCGCCGGACGGCGGCGAGCCCGCGATCACGGAGCTGCTTTCGTTTTTCGAGGTGTATGGCTACCATGCGACCGAGATCGTCGCCGCTTCCGGCACCTACGATGTGGACGGCAAGTCGCCCGGCATCGTCGTTTATGTGCATCCCGACAATCCGCTGACGAAACTCACGCTCGCGCAACTCGACGGCATCTTTGGTTCCGAGCGGAATGGCGCCCTGCGCGGGTTCAAGTGGGATCTCAAGGCCGCGCGCGGTCCGGAGAAGGACATCCGCACTTGGGGCCAGCTCGGCCTCACCGGCGAGTGGGCGGACAAGCCGATTCAGACTTATGGACACGCGCCGTCGGGCACCACGCGCTTTTTCCAGCTGCGCGTCCTGCGCAACAGCGACAAGTGGAACCCGAACTACCGCGGTTTTGTGGAAACGGGCAGCAAGATGATCGATGACGATGACAAGGCGGAGCAGCGCGGCGGCGTGCAGCACATGCTCCGCGAGGAACTTGCGAAGAACAAATACGGCATCGCGTGGACCATCGTGCCACAGGCGGCGAAGGTGCCGGGCCTCAAGCCGGTTGCCTTGGCGGTGCAGGAAGGCGGCCCCTTCGTCGTTCCGACCAAAGCCACGTTCCAAAACCGCAGCTACCCGCTGGTGCGTAACCTTTATTTTTATCTCAACCGCAAGCCCGGCTCCGCCATCGAGCCCAAGCTGGCGGAGTTTTTGCGGTATGTGCTCAGCCGGGAGGGGCAGGAGGCTATTGTCGCCAACGGCAACTACCTGCCGCTGCCGGCGGAGTTTGCCGCGACCCAGCGCGCCAAGCTCGACTGATCGCGCCCTTCACCTGGCCCATGGCGGTCTCCGGCCGCCGCTGGTTTTTCCCAGTTCACCTCTGGTCGGCCCTGACAGTGGGGCTGTGCTGCTTCTTCGGCCGCTGCGAACAACTGCACCGCTTTCTCGCCTTGGGCGCAGCGGGCAAATCCTCACCCGGGCCGGCGCTGCGCGTCCGGCGCGCGGGCCTGACGTTCAATTTCCCGCGCAAGCCCGCTGCCTCGATCGAGATTTTCTCCATGGAGCGCGCGGCCGCCCATGAGAACGCCCGCGTTGTCTTTTTCTCGACGCCTATTCCGGGGCGGTTCTGCGCTGGGCTCCGTATGCGGAAAGCCCGGCGGGTGTGAAATTCCACCGCACGATCATGTCCTAACATTTCGGTCAGTTCGGCGGCTGGGCCGGGCTGCTAATCCTGCTCGCCGGCATGCGGGCCGTGCCCATCCTGACGGTGGCCGTGCTCGTCAGGTTTCTCCGGCGCCGGGGTTTGGCTTAACAGGAATTCAGTTGGGGTTAAGCTGGCCTATATCCACGGAGGGCATGCTGATGTCGGTCAGTCCCCCCACCGCCAGCTTTTATCCTCACGTTAACCTTCATGAATACCTCGAAATCAACCCCGCCCAATTCCGCCCTCGTCTCCGGTTGGTGGAAACTGATGGAGCTGCGCGTCGGCATCCTGCCCGTGCCGGTGCTCGTCGTGCTGCTCAGCGTGCTGGGCGCGTTCATCTACACCGGCAAGTTTCCCGCGTCCGGCAAAACCCCGAACGACGTGTGCACGATGCTGGCCGTCCTCGCGGTCGGCGGCTTTGTCTGCGCGGAGATCGGCAAGCGCATTCCGGTCATCAAGGACATCGGCGGCGGCGCCATCTTTGCCACCTTTATCCCATCCTACCTCGCGTTCCATGCCTATGTCCCGCCGGTCATCGTGCAGACCGTCACGGATTTCACCAAGCAGACGAATTTCCTCTACCTGTTCATCGCCTGCATCATCGTCGGCTCGATCCTGAGCATGGATCGGACGGTGCTCATTCGCGGATTCCTGAAGGTTTTCGTCCCGCTCGCCGTCGGCTCGGTCGCCGCGGCGATCGTGGGCACGGGTGTCGGCGCGTTGCTCGGCCTCGGGGCGAAGAACACCTTCTTCTACATCATCGTTCCGATCATGGGCGGCGGGGTGGGCGAGGGGGCCATCCCGCTTTCGGTCGGCTACGCCGAGATCCTCCACCTGAAGCAGGGCGAGGAATTCGCCCGCGTGCTGCCGCCGGTGATGTTCGGCAGCCTCACCGCGATTCTGCTCTCGGGCGCCCTGAACTCCGTCGGCAAGAAATTCCCGCACCTCACCGGCGAAGGCCGGTTGCAACCCGGCGAGCAGGACGAGCTGCACCCGCAGGAGGAGGAGATCACCGGGCACATGGACGTGAGCCACATCGCCGCCGGGGCGAGCATCGCCATCACCCTTTACCTGCTCGGCGTGGCGGCGAACACACTGCCCCCTGAAACCTTTCGGCTGCCCGCGCCGGTCGTGATGCTCTTCCTCGCCGTGGCGGTCAAGCTGGCCTCCGGCGTGCCGCCCCAGCTCCAGCACGGCGCCGGAGTCGTCTACAAGTTCTTCCGCACCGCCGTGACCTATCCGCTGCTCTTCGCCATCGGCGTGGCTCTCACGCCGTGGGACAAGCTGATGGACGCGTTGCACTGGAAAAATCTCTTCACGATCATCTCGACTGTCGCCACCCTCATGGGCACCGGCTTCTTCGTCGGACGCTGGGTGAAGCTCTATCCGATCGAGGCCGCCATCGTGAACGCCTGCCACAGCGGACAGGGCGGCACGGGCGACGTGGCCATCCTGACGGCGGCGAACCGCATGCAGATGATGCCTTTCGCACAGATCGCCACCCGCATTGGCGGGGCGATCACCGTCACGCTGGCACTCATCGCCCTGAAGGCGATGAGCTGAGGGGGACTGCATCTTCCTGCATAATGTTGGCATGATCATGGCCCGCTATTCTCCACCCTCCTTCCTCAGGTTCCGCCACAAGGATCATTTCCACCATGACCAATCATTCACGCCTCCGGTCTGCCCTCGGCGGCCTCCTCCTGCTCACCGCCGCGCCGGCCCTCCGCGCGATGGGCAGCCCGCCGCTGCTCACCGACGACCCCGGCACTCCGGGCGACAAGCACTGGGAGATCAACCTCGGCCTCAGCACGGAAAAGCGACCCGGCGCCACCGGTGCCGAGCTTCCGCTGATCGATATCAATTACGGCATCGGCGACCGCATCCAGCTCAAATATGAGATTCCCTACCTGAGCGTGCACGAGGATGGCTCGCCGCCCGCGGCCGGCCTCGGCAACTCCGAGTTAGGCGTGAAATGGCGCTTCTTCGACGCGGGCGAAAAAGGCCCGGCCGCCTCGGTTTATCCCCAGATCGAGTTCAACAACCCCGGCTCGCACTCCGACGACAAGGGCCTCGTCGAGCACGGCACGGCCTTCAAGCTGCCGTTCCAGTTTGAGCAGGAAGTGAACGGGTTCACGCTAGTCACCCAAGCTGGCCGCGAATTCCGCTCCCGCGGCGGCTCCTGGTTCTACGGCGTTTCACTCGGCCATCCGCTCGCCGATAAGATCGAGGTGGCGGTCGAGCTGGCCGGCGGCGGCAACGCCGGGCTGCACCGCACACAGCTGGCGGCGAACATCGGCTTCATGTTCGAATTGAGCGAAAAAACCTCCTTCATGTTCTCCGCCGGCCGCGAGCTGCACAATCACGACGAGCCCAAGGCGACATTCCTCGGCTACGTCGGCATGCAGTGGCGCCTCTGAGCGCCGCTCGCTCATGAACCTCAACCGCGAGATCACGCTGTGTTTTCTCGCGAAGCCGGGCGACGTGGGACTTTGGCACAAGGTGCACGGCGGTGCGGTCATGAACTGGATCGACCAGACAGGCTACGCCTGCGCGGTCAGCTGCAGCGGGCACTATAGCGGGGCGGTTTATGTCGGCGACATCCGTCCCTGCATCCCATCCCATTGGCCATCTGGTGGAGGTGAACGCGCGGCTCGCCCACACCGGCCGCGCCAGCATGCACATCGCCCTCACGGTGCGCCCGTGCTGGTGCACAAATGGGTGCCGGAGACCCCGGGGGATATCGCCCTGAAAAATCCGCGATCAAGCAGATGGAACTGCGCGCGACTACGGATGCCGCGCTGGTGGCGCCGGCCTGAACTCAGGTCACCCCGATCCGCACCCGCGTGCTCCAGAGGAACGGCCGGGGCCGCTCGCCCAAGGTGCGCGCCGCGACGGCGCGCAGGTTCGTGATGCCGAGTTCCTCCTCGCTCCGGCCGGCTTTCTGCAACGCGGCGACGTAACCTTGGCTGAGCAGCAGGCCGACGATGCGCTCGGCGGCGCCCAGATCCTCGTGGTGCACGACGGCATCCTTCACGTAGCGGAAGCACTCGCTTTCCTGCATCCGGGTGAAATGGCCGGCCTTGTCCCACTGCCGCAGGCCGGCGTCGAGCTTGAGCTCCCTTTCCAGCCGCCGGGCGATGCGGACGCACGACTCATAGGCCGCGTCGGTTTCCCACGAACCGGTGGCGGGCGGCCAGTCGTAGTCGCAGGCAGCGAACACTCCGCCGCGCACGAGGATGCGGGCGGCCTCGACGAAGGTCGCCGTCGGCTCCATCCAGTGCAGGGCCTGCAGGCAGACGACGGCCTGTGCGCACTGCGGGGCGAGGTGGGTCTGGTGCGAGAGGCCGTCGCGGTAGAAGATGTTGGCCGCGGTGGTCGCGGCCTCGGCCCGTCGGCGCATGTCGGGCGTCGGCTCGATGCCGATGACCTTCGCCGCCTTGTCAGCCCAGTAGCGGGTGGAGAGACCGGTGCCGCTGCCAAGGTCGACGACCAACTCGGGCCGCGGCACGCCGGTGAACTGCGCGATGAGTCCGGCCAGCACCGCGGGCGGACCCGGACGGTGGCGGTTGTAGAGATCGGCGAAGCCGGTGAAGCGGCTCACGTTGCCGGAGAAGGCCTCAGGGTGCGGCATGGCGGTCAGTCGAGCTTGGCCAGTTCCTCCGCGACCTCGTCGGCGCGCAATGGGAAATAAGCCGAGGTCGGAATGAACTCCTGCCCCTCACGGCTCAGGATGAAGCGCAGAAACTCGCGCACCTGCGGCGGCAGCGGTCTGCCCGGCGCGCGGTTCAGGCGGATATACATGTAGCGGGTGAGCGGGTAGCGGCCGCTCGCGACGTCGACGGCATTGCCCCGAATAAAATCGCCGCCGGCCTTCGCCGCCACGGCGACGGTCTTCAGGCCCGGGCCGCCTTCCTCGAAGCCGCCAAAGGCGATCGCGCCCGGGTCGCGGGCGACGGCGGCGGCGACCTCGGCGATGGAGCCCTCATGGACCGCGGCGCTCCAGGGGCCGTCTTTCAAGACCGACATTTGCACGGACATCGAGTTGGGCGCGACGCGATAGGGAATATAGATCGTGATCGGCCGGTTGGCCCACTCGCCGGTAAGGCCGAGCTGGCCCCACGTCGTGATGGAGGCGGGCGCACCCTGCCGGCGCTCGCGGCCGAAGATCGCGTCGACCTGCGCCACGGTCAGGCCGGCGAGAGGATTACTCTCATGGACGAAGATGGCCTGGGCCGTCGTGCGCTGCGGGGTGTTGAAGCCGCCGCGGGCCACCCGGATCTCGAGCGGCTGGGGCTGGTTACGCACGGCCTGGTAGATGACTTTCTCGCCCGGCCACAGTTCGCGGCCCATCGGCGCGAGGTCGGTCTCGCCGGCGAGCAGCGCTTGGTAGCCGTTCAACGTGCCCTGGTGTGACCAGTGTGCGCCGCGGTGCACGCCGGGCTGAAGGCGGATGAAGGCCGTCATCCATTTTTCCATGAGCGATTCCATGCCGTCGCTGCCGACGTTGGCGATCGGGCCGCTGACCGGCGCGGTCGCACGGTAGGCGGCGATCGCCGGGTCAACCGGCGCGAGATAGCCCGCGAGCTTGGCGCGCTCCAGCGCGGCGTCGGTCGCGTTCAGGGCGAAGAAATATTTGTAGTCCGCGACGACCCGCTGGCCCTCGCGGCTGAGCACGAAGGCGAGGAATTCCTTGGTCTTCTGCGGCAGTGGCGCGCCCGGGCGCTGGTTGACCGCGAGGTAGAGGTTGCGCGCGAGCGGGTAGGTATGGTTCGCGACGGTCGCATCGGACGCGGTAACGAATGGCCCGGCTTCGCTCTCGCCGAGAGCGAGGGTCTTGGTGCCCGGGGCGTCCATGAAGCCCGTGAAGGCGATCGCGCCCGGCGTGCTCGCGACCTTTTGCAGCACGGCGGCGGGATTTGGCGCGATCTCCAAGTTCGCGGCCCACAGGCCGCCTTGTAGCACGCGGTTTTGAAAAAACTGCGCCGGGGTGGAGAAGCCGGGCGTTGCGATCGGCACGACCGGCCGGTCGGCCCACTCGCCGGTGAGGCCGAGCTGGCCCCACGTGAGCGCGGCGGCCGTCGCGCCGCGCTTGCGCTGCGCGCCGAAGACGGCGTCGAGCTGCGCGAGCGAGAGCCGCGCCAGAGGATTGGCGGCGTTGACGTAGATCGCGAGCGCGCCGGACTGGCCGGCCGGCGTGAAGCTGCCGGTGCCGATGCGGATGAGCACCGGCTCCTTCATCATGTCGCCCTTGAACTGATGGGCGTATGCCGCCAGCTCGGCCGGCCACGGCTCACGTCCGAGTGGAGCAACGTCCGTGGTTTCGAACATGAGCGCGCCGAACGCCGCCGCGCCGCCCGGGTGTGACCAGTTGCCACCCATGGTCACGTCGGGCTGGTGCTTTTGAAAGGCCGCGAGCCAGGCGTTCATGAGTGGCTCGATCGCGTCGTCGCCAACGCTGTTGAGCCGGCCGCCGACGGTTTGTTCCGGTTCATAGTCCGGCAGCGTCGGATCCAGCGGGCCCGCGGCGCGGAGCGCGCCGGCGAGGAGAAGCAGGGCGGCCAGCCGTTTCACTCGAGCAGGGCCCGGCTGACCGCGGCCTGCTCAGCGCGCAGGGGAATGAAGACGGCCTGGTCGAGGATGATCTGCTGGCCTTCGCGGCTGAGGATGAACTTGAGGAATTCCTCCAGCACCGGATCGAGCGGCTGGCCGGGCTTCTTGTTGGTGTTAAAGAACACCACGCGGCAGAGCGGGTAGCGAGCGCGATAAACCTCGTCCATGCTCGGCGCGATGGCCGGGCCACCGCCCGGCGGGACCAGGGCGAGCAGCTTCAGGTTGTCGTCGATGTAGGCGAGGCCGGAGTAGGCGAGGGCATAGCGGTCCTTGGTCACTTCCGCGGACAAAGGGAAGACGGTTTCAGTGAAGTTGATGTCGGATCGCCATTCGCCGCGCTTGTCGCCGACGCTGAGGGCGCGCTGACGGATAAATTCCTCGAAGCCATTCCACGGCTTCACGCCCCAGACGTGGATGGGCTTGTCAGCCCATTCGCCGGCGAGGCCAAGCTGGCCCCAGGTCGTGATGGTCTTCCCGCCGCGATGGTGCGTCGAGGAGTAGATGGCGTCGATCTGCTCGAACGTGAGTTGCTTGAGCGGATTGTCCGGGTGAACGAAGAAAGCCATGGCATCGAGGAAGCCGAAGTGCCGGTAGGTGCCGCCCGAGATTGGCGCACTGAATGGAGCGTAGCCGAATTTTTCGGAGAAAGCCGAGATGTCCGTCGGCTTGAGCTCGCGGGAGACCATGACGAACTGTAGGTCGCCCTTGATGAGTTCGATGGCGCCGAGGCTGCCGGCGTAGGGCGGGGGCAGATCGAGCGTGACCTTGGGGTAATATTTTTGGAAGGCGGCGATCCACTGCTTGGTCAGCGCGACGAGCACGTCGGAGGAGGCACCCTCGAAACGACCGCTAAGCTCGATGTCGCGACGCGGCACATAGGCCGGCAGGGCGGTGTCGAGGGTGGGCTGATTGATTTCCGGCGTCGGGAGTTCGCGGCCGGTCTGGCGCCAAAGATCGACTTGCTCGTGGCTGGGCTTGGTCGGAAGCGGGCGGCCGTGCATCGACAGAGCGGCACAGGACATCAACGTGAAGCAACAAACGGTGCGGAAGAACGATGAGCGCATGGGGTATCCTATGGGTTGTTGGCGGTGCGGCTCGCACCGGTGCCACAGTATGTATGGCAGGGGCGTCTTAACCGAGGGTTAATCTTGTCCTAACAAAAATTCAGTTTGGCTTGGGCCTTTGGCTGGGGGCCCGGAAGTGGAGTTGGACGGAATTTCGAAGATCATCCGCAAGCCCCGTTGCGGGGCCGCATCCTCGGCCCAAATCCGGCCTTGGTGGAGCGTAATGATGCTGCGGCAAATGGCCAGGCCCAGGCCGCTGCCTTTGTCATGCTGCCCGACGTGGGCCAGACGGACAAAGCGCTCGAAGATGTGTTCGCGCTGGTCGGCTGGCACGCCTGGGCCTTCGTCCTGCACCGACACGCGCCAACCGGAAGATCCGACCTGCGAGGTCAGGGTAACACACCTGCCCGCAGGGGTGTAATTCAGGGCGTTGGACAGCAGGTTGAGCAACACTTGGCGAAGCCAGCGCGCATCAAACTCGACCAGACCATCGCCAGTGTGTGTGTCCGCCAGCTTGACTCCGCGGCTGTCGGCCAGAACCCGGGCATCCTGAAAGAAACTCTCCATGAAGCTGCGGGGATCCTGCGGCTTGCCGCTCAAGGTGATGGCGGCCGCCTCGGCTCGGGAAAGAAAAAGAAGATCCTCTACGATCTTGTTGAGCCGGGTAATCTCCTCGACGACAACCTGCAGCGCCTCCTCCTGTGCGGGCGTCAGCCCGCCGTCCATCAGGAGTTTCTCTGTTTGCAGGCGCATCAACGAGAGCGGGGTCTTCAGCTCGTGGGAGGCTTCGGCGGTGAAGCGCCGCACCTGGTTGAAGGAAGATTCCAGCCGGTCGAACATCTGATTGAGCAGGCGCGCGAGATCGGAGATTTCATCCTCCACCGCCGAGACCGGGATGCGCTCGCTCAGGTTGTCTGAGCTGATGTGGTTGGCGGTTTCCTGGATCAGGCGCACGGGACGCAGCGCCACCCGGCTCAGACCGTAGCCGATGCCGGCGCTGGCGACCAGCATGACGATGACCAGCGCCGCGAACACATCATCGTAACCCCGGATGGTTTCGCGCACCTGCACCTTGGGTGTGGCGATCGCGACGGTCAGCGTGCCCAGCTCAAATTCACCCACCCGCAGCTCCCCCAGATCGTCAAACCTGACATTGAAGACGCGTTTGGCGGAAACGTGGCGCGCCCCCTGATCGCGGTGATTAAACAAGGCATCGAAGAACGTGGCGGCAAGATCCCGCTCGAATGGCACGCTCGGGATCACGCGGCCACCCAGGTTGCGCGAGCTGTAGACGGCCGGGTCTCCGGGCCGGCGGATTCCGATGTAAAAGCGGGTGGCCAGCGGCTCGATTGTCTCGCGCAGTCGTTCCCGGATCTCGGTCGGGTTAAGCTGGTCGGGAACCGGTCCGAAGCGTTCCTTGACCTGCTCGAAGTGGGCGGCGTTGATCAGGTCGAGACTGTGGATGACGTGCTGCTCGAGCAGGTAGCGCCCGGCGCGAAACAGCAGTGCGAGGGTGAGCACTGATGCCAGCGCATACCAGAAGGCCAGGCGCGCCCCGACCGATTTCATAGCATCTGGTAGCCGACGCCGCGCACGGTCTTGAACAACGGCCGGGTCGGGTCGGACTCGAACTTCGTGCGCAGCTTACTCATGTAGACATCCAGCAGGTTGGTATCCACGTCGTAGTGTGACTCCCAGATCTTCTCGCAGATGAGGGTGCGCGGCAGGACGCGCCCCGTGTTTTGCAGGAAGACCTCCAGCAGGGCGAACTCCCGGCTGGTCATCTCCACCGGGGCGCCGTTTTGGGTGACGGTGCGGGCCAGCAGGTCCATGCGGAGGTTCCGGTGCTCGAGCACGGTTTCCTTGGTGGTGGCCTGGCGCCGCATCAACGAGCGGATCCGGGCGAGCAGTTCCTCCAGGCTGAACGGCTTCGGCAGATAGTCATCGGCCCCGAGATCAAGCCCCCTGATG
>JBDHQK010000193.1:0-3658 GCA_039807025.1 Lacunisphaera sp. | reverse complement strand
CTGCGGCTGGGCGTGGACACGGTGGCCGAGCGCAAGCGCGAGCTGGGCCAGTCCATTCGCAACGTGAACGCCTTTCTCAGCCTCGTCGGCTTCGCTTCGCTCTTTCTCGGGGCGATTGGCGTCGCCAGCGCGATCCATGCGCACATCCGCCAAAAGGTGCCGACAGTGGCCATCCTGCGCTGCCTGGGCGCGTCGGCGCGCACCGCCTTTTCCATCTATCTCCTGCAGGGGATAGGGCTGGGCCTCGTGGGCGCCGGGCTCGGCACCTTGCTCGGCATCGGCGTGCAGCTGGCGCTGCCGGGCCTGCTGCGGGACTTCCTGCCTTTCGCCTTTGAGTTCTCCGTTTCGTGGGCCGCGCTGGGGCAGGGGCTGGGAGCGGGGCTGGTCGTGAGCGTGCTCTTTGCGCTCCTGCCGCTGCTGGAGGTGCGGCGGGTGTCGCCGCTGCTCACGCTGCGCTCCGCGTTCGCCGCCACCAATGGCCGCCGGCGCGATGGCTGGCAGGTGGCGCTGCTGGTCCTGATCGTGATCCTGATTTTCGCCTTTGCCTTCTGGCAGACCGGCCGCTGGCAATGGGGCGCCGGCTTTGCGGGCGCCTTGCTCGTGAGCTTCGGCCTGCTGGCGGGGCTGGCTCGGATGGTGTCGTGGCTGGCCAAGGTCTTCACGCCGCGCGCGCTGCCCTACGCCTGGCGCCAGGGCGTGGCCAATCTCCACCGCCCGAACAATCGCACCCTGCTGCTGCTGGTGTCGCTCGGGCTGGGCACTTTCCTGATGATGACGCTCTATCTGTCGCGTGATACGCTGCTCGGGCAGTTGCGCATGGTCGGGGGCGACGACCGGCCGAACCTGATGCTGTTTGACATCCAGGACGATCAGGTCGATCCGCTGAAGCGACTGCTCGCCGCCCACGGTGCTCCTGTCCGCCAGCATGCCGTCATCGTGACGATGCGACTCGCCGCCGTGAAGGGCCGGGCCGTGGCCGACCTCCTGAAGCCGGGGCAGTCGAGCGTGCCCGGCTGGACCTTGCGCCGTGAATACCGGTCCACCTACCGCTCCGCGCTGAGCGACACGGAGCAGGTCACCGGCGGGACCTTCACCGGCCGGGTCGCGCCGGGGACGGAGCCGGCGCCCATTTCCATCGAGGAAAGTCTGGCGCGCGACCTGCAGGTGGGGCTCGGCGACGAGCTGGTCTTCGACGTGCAGGGCGTGCCGGTCAAGACCGTGGTCGGCAGCCTGCGGGCCGTGGACTGGCGGCGGATGCAGCCGAACTTCTTCATCGTGTTTCCCGAGGGCGTGCTCGAAAGCGCCCCGAAGTTCCATGTCATGGCCCTGCGCGTCGCCGACGCGGAACAGTCGGCGGCGGTCCAGCAGGCCGTCGTGGGCGCGCACCCGAACGTGTCGGCCCTCGACCTCGCGATCATCATGCAGACGATTGACCAAGTTTACTCCAAGGCGTCCTTCGTCGTTGAGTTCCTCGCGGTGTTCACGGTGGTCACCGGTGCCATCGTGCTGGCGGGCGCGGTGCTGATCGGCCGGTCGCAGCGCGTGCGCGAGAGCGTGCTGTTGCGCACGCTCGGCGCGACCAAGGCGCAGGTGAACCGCATCATGTTCGCCGAACACCTCGCCCTCGGTTCCCTGGGGGCGGCCGTGGGCGCCGTGCTCGCCATCGGCGCGAACTGGGCGCTGGCGTATTTTGTCTTCGAGGTGAAATGGGTGATGCCTTCCGGCGTGGTGCTGCTGGGCGGCTGGGCCGTCGTCAGCGCGCTGACAGTGACGACCGGCTGGCTGTCGAGCCGCGGGATATGCAACCATCCGCCGCTCGCCGTCCTGCGCGAGGAGACCTGACCGGCCGCCGGGACCGGCCAATCACAAGCGCCAAGGCTCCAAGGGGCAAAAAGGCCGCCCCATGCCGGCGCCGTGTTGGGTTTGAGTTTTTGAGCCACGGGGTTCTTTGGCGTTTGGCATTTTGAGGTTTGGCGCTTCGCTTCGGTCCATGACCACCCGCCTGCTGAGCTTCCATTATACGCTGCGCGACGCGGCCGGCCGGGTGCTCGACACCTCCCGGGGCGGCGAGCCCACCTCGTTTCTGGAGGGATCCGGCCAGATCATCGATGGTTTGGCGGAAGCGCTGGGCCTGATGGCGGTGGGCGAGCGACGCACCGTCGTGGTGCCGCCGGCCCGCGGTTACGGGCAACGCGAGGCGGAATTGGTGCAAAAGGTGCCCAAGGCCCGGCTGCCCGTGGCCGACCTCAAGGTGGGCGACCAGTTCCAGACCGGGCCGGACCGGCAGGATCCGGTGGTGACGGTCGTGGCCATCGAGGGCGACGAGGTGCTGCTCGATGCCAACCACCCGCTGGCGGGACAGGAGCTGCATTTCGAGGTGGAGTTGATCGCGGCGGGCGCCGCTGCGCCAGCGGGGTTGCCACGCGCGAAGAATCCGCTCTAGGCTGCGCGACCATGAAAGTCCTTGGCATTGATATCGGCGGCTCGGCCTTCAAGGGCGCGCCCGTGGACACCAAAACCGGCAAGCTGCTCGCCGAGCGGCACCGCGTCGAAGTCGATGCCCCGTGCCCGACCGCGCAGGGACTGGCGGCGGCACGGGAAATTGCCCGGCATTTCAACTGGAAGGGGCCGGTCGGCATCGGCTTTCCGGGTGTCGTCCAAGGCCGCCGGATCGGCGCGGTCGGCAACCTGGGGCGCAACTGGGAAGGGCAGGACGGCGAAAAGATATTCGGCCGGGCGACAGGTTGCCGGGTGGCGCTGTTCAACGACGCCGACGCCGCCGGGCTGGCCGAGATGAAATTTGGCGCGGGCCGCGGGCACCAGGGCTCGGCGCTGATGCTGACAATGGGCACCGGCATCGGCTCGGCGCTCTTTCACCAAGGGCGGCTGATGCCGAACATCGAGTTCGGCCACATCCCGTGGAAGGGGAAGCCCATCGAGCGTTTCGCCTCGGCCGCCGTGAGAAAACGGCGCGACTTGGGCTGGCGGGAGTGGGCGCTGCGGGTGAATGTCTTCCTCGCGGTGGCGGAGCGCATCAGCTCGCCGGAGTTGATCATCATCGGCGGCGGCGTGAGCCGGAGGTCCGAGAAGTGGTTCAAATACCTCAAGGCCTCGGCCCGCATCGTGCCCGCCCGGTTGCACAACGACGCCGGCATCGTCGGCGCGGCGCTGGCCTGGGAACAGGCCGGCCGCTAACCGGGCTGCCGGGCTGACTGCGGTTGCCCCGTGCTGGCAGGGCAATGGGGTGGCGATTATCCGCCCTGACCATTCATCCGGGCGGGGCGTCCGTTCATCAAAACTGGCTGCAACTTTGGACGTAAACCGGGTGTTTTGAGCCCATGCCAAACACCACCTGCGGCCTGCGGCCTTTCGTCCCGGTTCCGGGGTGGTTCGTCGCCCAAGCCTCCTGTTTCGTCACTCGGGTGTTTTCCCGCCCCGCCAATGCCGCTGCCCTGCGCCCGTTCGTAGTTTCAGTTGTGTTGCAGAGGGGCCCATCGGGGCCCTTCTGTGTTTCAAGGGCGCCCCGGGCCGGAGCAGGAGTATAGCGCTGGCCAGCCCTCCCACCTTCCGCTCAATCTACCTGACCAACTGATCCCCCATGCCTGCATCCACGAATCCGGCCGCCTCCGCTGCGTCCCAGAAAAAGAAATCCAACCGC
>JBDHQK010000033.1:0-22746 GCA_039807025.1 Lacunisphaera sp. | reverse complement strand
ATGGCCGTCCGCCCCGGCCAGCAGCCCCCACGCGAGCCCGGCGGCGAGGAAGCCGTTGTAGAGGCCTTGGTTCATCGCGAGCGATTTGGTGAGCTGGGCCTTCTCCGCCGTCAGCCCAAACACACGGCGGCCATAGGGTTTCGTCCACAGGAACATTTCCAGGACGAGGAAGTAGAGGTGCAGCACGGCCACCAGCACCACCAGGCCGTCGGCGAGGGATTTCATGCCCACAGTCAGTCCGGCCGGTGCCGCCGAGGCAACGCCGCAATCAGGCCGGCCGCCGGGCCGCGAGCAGCGTGGCGGTCATTTCCTGCACCACCTTGCCATCCTGATTGTAGGTGCGGCAGCGCAGCTTCACCACCCCCCGGTCGGGCCGCGCCGGCGCCGGGCGCAGTTCGACGATCTCCGTCACCACGCGCAACCGGTCGCCCGGCAGCACGGGGCGCGGCCAGCGGATCGATTCCATGCCCTGCCCGATGACACCGCCGTCGAGATCCATCTCGCCCAACACCATCAGCCGCATGCTCACGGCCGCCGTGTGCCAGCCGCTGGCCACCAGCCGTCCGAAGAGCGTGCCGGCCGCCGCGGCGGGGTCGGTGTGAAAGGGCTGGGGATCGAACCTCCGTCCAAACTCGATGATCTCCGCCTCGGTCATCTCGTAGTCGGCGGAGTTGAATGTGTCGCCTGCCTTCAGGTCCTCGAAATAGCGCATGGGTCGCGGCCGGAGGTTGCTTCGCCACCCCGGACCGTGCAACCCTCGGTTTCCGTGGCCTCTCCCGTTCCCACCTCCCTGACCGGCGTCCTCGAACGCATCATCTTTTTCAACGAGGAGAACCACTACACCATCGCCGAACTCCGTCCGGAAACCGCCAAGACCGCCGAGGATCGCGTCACCATCGTCGGCGCGCTGCCGGGCGTGCAGTGCGGCGAGACGCTCCTGCTGACCGGCGAGTGGACGCGCCACGCGCAGCACGGCGCCCAGTTCAAGATCGCCTCGCACAAGTCCGAGCTCCCGTCCTCCGTCTACGGTATCCGCAAATACCTCGGCAGCGGCCTCGTGCCGGGCATCGGCAAGGTTTACGCCAACAAGATCGTGGACAAGTTCGGCACCGACACCTTCCGCGTGCTCAGCGAGGAGTCCGGCAAGCTCCGCAAGGTCGAGGGCATCGGCAAGGTCCGCGCCACCGCCATCAAGCAGGCCTGGGAGGAGCAGAAAACCCTGCGCGAGGTGCACATCTTCCTCCAGACCTACGGCGTCACGACCTCGCAATGCGTGAGGCTCGTCACCCAATACGGCGGCGACACGCAGCGCGTCATCACGCAGGAGCCCTACCGCGTCGCCCGCGAGATCGACGGCATCGGCTTCAAGACCGCCGACCGCATCGCCATCAACCTCGGCTACGCCAACGACGCCCCGCCACGGCTCGACGCCGGGCTCATCTTCGCGCTCGAGACCCTGCAGGAGGAGGGCCACACCGCCTACCCGCGCGGCGAGCTCGTGGATTATTCCGCCGCGCTGCTGGAAACCTCGGCGGAATTGCTCGAGGCCCGCCTCGATGCGCTGCTGAAGGAGAAGTCCATTGTGCAACATGAAGGTGGAACCCGGCCTCCGGACGGGTTTGTTGCAGTCCCGAATCCTGAAAGCGCGTCCGGAGGCCGCGCTCCACCTTCCCGCGACCCGCACTCCTTCATCCAGCTCCCGCAGAATTCCCGCGCCGAGCAGAAGATCTCCGATGTCGTCCACCGCCTCACCGCCGTGCCCTCCGGCCTGCCGGCCATCAAGGTGGATGCCGCCATCCAGTGGGCGCAGGACAAGGCCGGTTTTGAGTTCCACCCGCTGCAGTCTGCCGCGCTGGCGAACGCTCTCTCACACAAGTTCACCATCCTCACCGGCGGGCCAGGCACGGGGAAGACGACAATTTTGCGCGCGCTCGTGGACATCCTGAAGGCCAAGAAGGCGCGCGTGCACCTCGCTGCGCCCACCGGCCGCGCCGCCCAGCGCCTCGCCGAAACGACCGGCGGCTACGCGCAGACCATCCACCGCCTGCTCAGGTTCGAGGGCGCGAAGGCCGGCTTCACCGTCAACGAGTCCGCGCCGCTGGCGACGGACTTTCTCATCGTGGACGAGGCCTCGATGCTCGACTCCCGCCTCGCCGCCGCGCTGCTGCAGGCCGTGCCGGCGCGCGCCCACCTGCTGCTCGTCGGCGACATCGACCAGTTGCCCAGCGTCGGCGCGGGCAACGTGCTCAAGGACCTCATCGCCACCGAACGCCTCCCCGTCACGCGCCTCCAGTTCGTTTACCGTCAGGGCAAGGAAAGCGCCATCGCCACCGTCGCCCACGCCATCAACAGCGGCGACAGCCAACCGCCGCCCGCCTGCGGCGAGGTCGCCAAGGCCCAGGCGTGGAGCGACCTCAACTTCATCGCCGCCTCGTCGCCCGAGGACTGCCTCGCGAAAATCACGGAGCTCTGCACGAAGTTTATCCCGCAACACTTCAAGTGGTTTCACCCCGTCAACGACGTGCAGGTCCTCGCGCCGATGCACAAGGGCACCGCCGGCGTCGGCAACCTCAACGCCCACCTGCAGGCGCAGCTCAACGGCAGCCGCCAAGGCATCAAGACCCTCAACGGCGAGTTCCGCCCCGGCGACAAGCTCATCCAGCTGCGCAACAACTACGACAAGGACCTCTTCAACGGCGACATCGGCTCCGTCCTCGCGGTGGACGGCGTGAAGGGCACGGTCACGGCCGACTTCGACGGCGCGCGCCACACCTTCGAGCGCGGCGAGTTCGGCGACCTCGCCCTCGCCTACGCCATCAGCATCCACAAGTCGCAGGGCAGCGAATATCCCGTCGTCATCGTGCCGCTCCTCAAGGCGCACTTCGTCATGCTGCAGCGCAACCTCATTTACACCGCCATCACGCGCGGTCGGAAGAAGGTCTTCGTCGTCGGCGAGCCCGCCGCCTGGGGCATGGCCGTGCGCAACGCCGAGTCCAAGCTGCGCTGCACCCACCTGCGGGAGAAGATCGCGGCTCTCCAGTGAATTCCCGGCAACTCGGCACCGGCCCCGTCTGATTGACCCCGCGCGCGCCGGGTGGCCGCTTCTGGCGACGGTTGGCACAAGCCCCGCGTGCCAAACATCGAGAATGGTGAAAATCCGGCGGATGTGCTCCCGAGGAATTATCCGGCACGGACCTTGGCCGCGGTCTTGTGCCAGGTTGTGGCGAGCAGCGCGCAACCGATCACGGCCGAAATTCCGTAGAACCAGAGCACTCCGTCCCAGCCGTAATGGTCGGCGATCGCGCCGGTGCCGACGCCGCACAGCGTGGCCCCGAGGTAGCCCAGCAAACCAGTCAGGCCCACGGCGCTCGACGATGCGACCTTGGTGGCGAAATCGGCCGCAGCCACTGCCACCAGCATCTGCGGGCCGTAGACAAAGAAGCCGATGGCCGTAAACACCACCGCCATGGTCAGCCGCTGCCCCGCCGGCACGAAGAACAGAATGCCCACCGAGACGATCAGCAGGATCATGAACATGACCGACGCCGGCCCGCGGCGACCGTCCATTCGGTCCGAAATCCAGCCTGCGGCATACGCGCCGAAGATACCCGCCAACTCGAAGGCCGAGAGCGCCCAACCCGCGTCCTTCAACGAGAAGTTCTTCGCCTCGACGAGATACTTGGGTGCCCAGTCGAGGATACCGATGCGCACGATGTAGATGAAGAAATTGGCAAAGCTCACGACCCACACCCACGGATTCGTCAGGATGTGCTCGCGGAAGATGCCCCAGAACGAATCATCATGCCGGCTGGCCGCGACCGGCGCGGCGCCCTCTTTGTAAACTTCGACCGGTGGCAGGCCCATCGCCTCGGGCGAATCGGTCAGCCGGTTGAACAACCAAAACGCACCCACGAGACACACCGCCGCCGGCGCCCAGAAGGCTGCACGCCAACCATAGTGCGTCACGAGCCACCCCGCCCACACGGCGATGACCGCGCCGCCGATCTGGTGGGAGGCGTTCCACACGCCCCACGCGCGGCCGATCTCACGCGGGCTGAACCAGTGCGTCAGCAGACGGAAACACGGAGGCGAACCCGCCCCTTGAAACAGGTTGTTGAGCGCCCACAGCGCCACAAACGAGCCCAACCCGGCCGCGAAGCCGAACGCCACGTTCACCAGGGCCGACAACAATAGCCCGCCCGCCATCAACCAGCGCGGGTTGGCGCGGTCGCCGATGACGCCGCTGAGGAACTTCGACAGCGCATAGACAACCGTCGCGGCGCTGAGCACCATGCCCCACTGCGTGTTGGTGAAACCGAACTCGTCGGTGATCGACTTGGCCGCCATCGAGATGTTTTTCCGCGTGAAATAGTAGAGCGCGTAGCCGGTGGTCATCGCATACATCACCCGCACCCGCCAGTAACGGTAGAGGCGGTCGATCTCGGCGGGATCACGGACCGGATTGTGATGTTCGGGCGCAATCATGCTGGATTCCGACTATGGTTGACGTCCTGCGCGCAGCTCGGCGCGCACCTCCATGAGGATTTTTCCCAACCTGTTTTTCCCCTCTCCCTGAACGGTGCCCCAGAACTTGTCGCCCCACCAGTTCAGCTCCTCGAGCTCGCGGTCGCCAGTGGCGAGCAACTTCGCGGCGAGGCCGGGATTCTGGGTAAACTTGGCCCGGGTAATCTCGCGCATCACCTGCTCCTTGCGGGTGTCCCACCAGGCTTGGTCGAACGTCTTCCGTCGTGAGAGTTTCTTTGAGGCGTCGGGATCGAGCCGGATGAACTCGTCCCGCTCGGCCTCTGGAAACTTGCTCGCGTGGTAGGCCGCTTCGGAAGAGCCATAGGAGCGCCCCTCGTAAGTCACCGGAGACACATAGTAGTTGCTCAGCCAACGATAGGGCCCAACGAACCCCGCAATCCTGTGCGCATCTTGCACGACCCCGGCAAAGGTGGCATCCCACTGACGTGCCGGATTGGCAGCCGACGCGGTTGGCAATACTTCGAATATCCAGAACTGCGTTGACTGAGTCGCATTGAAATTATCGTCGGAAACCAACACCAGAGTGTCGTGGCCATTAGGCAGCTTCCGCCCCCACGAAATTCCCTCCAGATTGTCGGAGCCCTCTGGGCGAAGATCATCGAAGTTCACCAAAAGGCGCTTCGTAGCCGTCCCCACTCCCTCCGCGGCGTAGAGTCTCACGTGAAAACGATACGTGCCATCCGCCCCCTGTGAGCCGGAGCGCTCCAAGACAAGGAGGCCGCCATCTCTCATCGCAAGCAGCTCAGACACGCCGTTATCCGCAAACTTCCCGGGTGCGGGTGCCACCGGTATGGGGTCCAGTGGGTAAAGAAGCTGCTCCAGCACCTGCCCATCCCGCGAAAAGCGCGTGAAACGTGTTAGCGCACCGTGTTCCGGCGTTGGAATCGGGCCATCCTCGATCAACGGCGCCTCCAACGCCACCCATAGGCTTTGGCCATCGGGCGCGAAGGAGAGCCCTTCGAAGACAAGGTTGGCCCGTGGTCCGGTCAGGCCATCGCTTGAAAATCGGAAGTGCGCGGGCAACGGCAGTTCGCCCAGATAGCGGCCATCGCGCGCGGCATGGCGCACGAAGGGCTGCATTCTCAACTGGCGGTCGCCTTCGCTCGAATACCAAAGCGACCCGTCGGCAGGATCGAGCCTCAGGGATTCGAAATCCGGCACCTCCCCTCCGTGCGCCGCTTGCGAGACGCGGTCTGGATAGGTGCGGCCGTCTGGCTGCCGGAAAATGATCACGTCGTCTATCCCGGCCGCAGTAAACCGCTGCTCGTCGTAATCGAGCTTCACCACGTAGGCGCGTGCCGCGCCGTGTTCCGACTTGTCATCGCTCACGGCCAGCCAGCGGTCTGCCGAGCTGTCATAGTCCAAGCCCGAGAGTCCGCCCACGACGGTGCCCTGGAATTGCCCGGCCTTCGGCAAAGCGCGCATCCCAATAAGCCGCATCTCGACGGCGATGATCCGTGTCGGCGTGCATATCCCGACCAACACCACTGCGGCCAACAAGCTGTTGCCAAGCACTCGCCGCCGGGGGCTGGTTGCCTTGCCTGCAACTGCTGTCGTCACCGTCATGGCCCGGTGTTTCTCTGTTGGGCCTCCCGGCTGGCCTTCTCAAGCAGTAGCATGACCTCCGCCTCCGTCCTCGCGACCGCGTAGCGCTCGCGGATCGTATCGCGGCTGAATTTCTCCTGAATACAGTGGTCAAGGAAGGCGAGCAGGCTGTCGTAATATCCATCCTGATTGAACAGGATGATCGGCTGGTTGAGCTGACCGATCAGCTTGAGTTGCAGTGTGTCGAACAACTCATCGGCGGTGCCGGTTCCGCCGGGGAGTATGAGAAACGCATTCGCCCGAGCTTGGAATGTCGCCTTGCGCTCCCGCATGTTGGGTGCCGTGAGCAACTCGTCCGCGTTATGATTGGCGACCTCACTGCTGCGGACGGCGTCGGTGAGCACGCCGGTGACGTGCGCCCCGGTCGACTTGGCCCCTCGCGCATAGGCCCCCATGAGCCCGCGGGAACTCCCGCCATAGACCAACGCCCAGCCGTGGCGCCCCAGTTCCGCCCCCAGCCTCTCGGCCGCCGCGGCATACTTGGGATCAGGCCGATCGCTGGACGCGCAGAAGACAGCGACCGTGAATTTCCCGGCCGGAGAAAGCGTGGTCGCGGATTCTGCCGCCACCAGGCCCAGCGGGCAAATGCAGGCGAGCACAGCGGCGCAAAGACTCGGCTTCAGGAGAATCATGACAGAATTGAACGATGGAACGCGCCGAACGCTGCGGAGTTAGAAGTCCTTTTTGACCTTGAGGTAGGCGTAGCGGCCGAGCGCCCATGCCGAATACGTGTTGACGTCGAATCCGTTGCTGGGAATGGCTCGCCCATTCGGCGGCGGCTGGGTGTCAAACAGGTTGTTGCAACCCAACGTGAACTTGGTGCGCCACGGCCCCTGCCAGGAGACCGTTCCATTGAACAGATATTCGGCACCCTGGTTCCAGACGAAGTTGGGTTTGAAGGCATCGTTAAGATAGGAGCCCTTGTATTGCATGCCGAGCGTTGCGCCCCAATTGTTCTTCCTCCAGCCCAACTGAGCCGTGCCAGTCCAATGCGGGTTGTTATATCTGCCCGCCGTGTCCACGGGACCGCCGCCCAGCCCCGCATTGTAGGCGAAATAATCCGTGTAGGTCGCCTGCAGGTCGGCATTCAGGGTGCCGAAGGACTTGTTCCCATAGCGATAGCCCAGGGCCAGATCCATGCCCTTCCAGCTGTAGGTCGCGGCATTGATGGGAACCGCCTGAAAATACTGAATGGGTCCTGGCAGGCCTCCAACCGACGGACCACGCACCACCAACTCAGGAAAATAGGTAAAGAAATCCAATGCATTGGACAGGGTGGTGATGACGTTGGTGATCTTGATGTCGAAGTAGTCCACGGAGAAGTTGAGTCCTTTCACATGGCGGTCGAGATCGAGCACGAAGCCACCATACCAGACCCTGGCCTCCTCGGGCTTCAAGTTCGGATTCCCGCCCGATTGCATCGGATACATGTTCGGCGGATCGAGTGGCCGCAGGGGATCGAGAATCGTGGTGCTGTTGGTGCGCGACACCGGCCGATACAGCACCCCAATGTCAGGTGCCTTGAATGATTCGGAATAGGAGGTCCGTAGCTTCAAAAAGCTACTTACTTGGGATACCAAGGCGACCTTGGGGTTTGTAGTGCCGCCGAAGTCGCTGTATCGATCATGCCGCACCGCCAGTTGCGCGGTCAAATACTTGGGCAACACCGGCACCTCGGCTTCCACAAAACCTGATGTGACAGTGCGTGAACCCGCGAATGGCAAATCGCCGAGCGCAACTAGGTATCCCACAGGATCAGAATTATTGACCAAGCGCTCTTGGTGCCACTCTCCACCCGCCGCTATGGCCACAGAACCGGCGGATTCAAATCCCGCCAAAGCCGGCATGGCGAACAGAGGACCCGAAGCAGACATGTCATAGCCCCAAGCCGTGCTTTTGGACGAACCGTTGGAGGGCACGAACAGGCTGCTGACCATTTCCCGATTGGCCGAAGGACCAAAGGGGTTGAAGAACTGGCCCGCATATCCGCGAAGCGTGCCATTGAGGGCCGCCTGCATGTCGTCCGTCCGAACCTGGTTCCGCGTGAGCTGGCTGACAGTGCTAAATCCGTAGGTGAAGCTCGTCGACCACGTCCAATCGCGCCCCAGGGTCCCGTCCAGGCCAAACTGATAATTGCCGCCATTCGCCTCCATCGCATAGCTCCGCGTCGGGCCGAAGCCATTGCCCCGGCCACGGAAGTTCGTGAGGGCGAATCCGAACGGGTTATAGGGGTTGTTGGCCGGGATGGTCAGCGGACCTCCGCTGCTGGTGACGATCGAGGTGCTGGTTATGCTAATGGGAGTGTAAATGAAATCCGTCGCATTATTGGTGAAGGTTAGGCGAGCAAACCCGGCCACCGCATCGGTAAACCTATGCTGCAGGCTAAACAACGCGCTAAGGTTGTTCTGACTCGGTGTAAGCTGGGTGGTTGGCGCAAAATCATACCGGTTCGCGTTGGGGATGCTGTTGGTCGAGGAGCTGCCAGTTCCGACGAAGTTTGCCAGCGTGGGATTGGCGACCGGCTGCCCTCCACCGATGACATAGTAGCCCGCGCCACCCGTGAGCCCAGCGGCTGTGGCTTGCGCCGCCGTGAGCAACACATTGAACGGGAAATTGCCCGGGCTGTTATTGTTCTGTCCGCGGATGGGCCCAAACGAGGTGTAATCAGTGGTGCGCGAACGCGCGTAGTCCTGAGCAAGGTTGTCATTCTGCCTGAACCAATTCACGTTGAGCATGTAGTTGCCTTTCTCCGTGACCCCGCCAGCCAACACGCTGAGACTGCGAGTAAACGTATCGTGACCAAATGTGTTTCCCGCCATTGCGGTGGTGCTTACGCCTGTATAATTCTTGCGCAGTTTTATGTTCATCACCCCGGTGATGGCGTCCGAACCATAGATCGCGGATGCGCCATCCTTGAGATATTCAACACTATCAACGGCCTCGACGGGGATGCTGTTGAAATCAAATACTGCGCCGCCACTGGTGTCTGCCAGGCCGTAGCTGGCCGTGCGCTTGCCATCAAGTAATACCAGAAACCGTGACGTGCCCATGCCGCGCGGGTTGATGGTCACTGCGCCGCGCGCGTAAGGCACACCAAAAGTGGAGGGGATGTTAATCGAACCCATCGTTCCACTGTTGAAGGAAAGGCTCTGCATGAAGTCCCCGGTATTCTGAAAGCCTCGCGCCTCGATGTCGCTTCCGGAGTAGTTGGCAACCGGCAGCGGCCCTGCTTCCTGCAGGCGGGAGATGCGCGACCCAGTGACCGAGAATTTTTCAAGGGTCAGCTTGTCGCCGGACTCCTCAGTGGAGCTTGCCGCCTGCATCTGAATCCGGCTTGGGGCGTTTTTTGGTTCTATTCCTGTCGTCTTGCGCACGGCGAAGGCGCCCGTCCGGGTGTCCTGGGTGGCGACGAGCCCCGTGTCGGCAAGCATCTGGTCAATGGCTTCGCGCGTCGTGTATTCCCCCAACACGGCCTTGGTCGGAATGCCACCGACCGTATCGGCGGAGAAAACGATCTCGCGGCCCGCCTGGCGGGCGAAGGCCTTGAGTGTTTCACCGGCCGGGCCGGCCGGGAGATCAAAGTTAATCTTCACCGCGTCGGCTGCGGACAGGGTGAGCAGGGCGGCGAGGGCCGCGAGGCCGGACAGGGCGGGCCTCAGGAGGCGGCGCCACGGGGGCAGGATCGTCGTGAGCATGTTGGGGTGTGGTTGGCTGCTTACACGAAACCCGACGACGCGCTTTCCATTAAAAGAATTTTTTCGATTGTCGGAACAACCCCGGCCGAATCATGGCGCGCGGCTCAGCACGATCTCGTCGCCGCGCCGCGCCAGCTGCATGCGGAAATCCGACTCCATCAGGCGCACGAAGCCTTCCACGTTGTCCGAGCGGAACGTCGCGCTCAGGCGGAGGCTGCGCAAGGCTTCATCGGCCAACACGAGGCGCACGGGGTTGCGGCGGTTGAACTCGGCCACAATCTCGGCGAGCGGCACATTGGTGAAATCCAGCAGCCGTGGCTGCCAGGCGAGCCGGGCCTCGATTTCCGCCGGCGGCACGACCGTCACCTGCGGCGCTGGCGCGGCCGGCGCGAACGACACCACGGTGCGCTCGTTCTTGCCCATCAGCGGGATGACCGGCTCGGCACCCGGAACCGAGGCCGCGGCGACACTGACCTTGCCCTCGGTGACCAGCACCTCGACCGAGGCGGAGTCGAGCCGGACGTTGAAGGCCGTGCCGACCGCGCGCACGGCCACGCCGCCGGCCTCGACGAAGAACGGGCGGGCGGCATCCTTTGCCACCTGGAAGTGGGCCTCGCCGCGCTCGAGCCGCACGCGGCGCTCACCGGCCGTGAAGTGCTCGGTGACCACCGCCCCGCGATTTAGCTCGATGACCGAGCCGTCGGGCAGCGTGCGCTGCTCAATGAGCGCCAGCGAGTGGATCGGTGGTGGTTCGCTGGCTGGCGACGCGGTCGGCACCGGCGCCCGCCACACGAAGAGCCCCACGGCAACGGCGGCCGCAGCGGCCAGCGCCGACCAAAGCCAGCGCGGCGAACGGACGGCAGTGCGCTCCGGCGCCAGGAGATCCGGATCGGGCATGGCGTGCACCGAGGATTGCAAGCCTGCGAGACGATCGAGTTCCTCCCAACCCCAGCGGTGCTCGGCCCAGGCGACCGGGTGGCGCGGGTCGGCGGCGAGCCATTGGGAAAACTCATCCTGCTCGGCGGCAGTCAGGCCGCGGTCATGGCGCAGCATCCATTCCGCCGCAGCTTGGGCGATGGGATCGGTTTCTTCGGGAAGGGGGGTGGAGGCGTTCATGGGCGGAGGTCGCGGCCGTAGCCGTGGCGACGGAAATACTCGATGCACTTGCGCAGGCCGATGGCACCCTGCGCCTCGACCGTGTGCTCGGAAATGGTCAGGCGCGCGGCGACCTCCTTCTGGGAAAGGCCGTAGATCTTCCGCAGCGTCATGATCTGACGGCAGCGGTCGGGCAGCGATTGGATGGCGTGGATCAGCAATTGGAGGTCTTCGGCGCGGGCCACCGACTCGGGGATGGCCGCGCTCTCATCCAAGACACCCGACGAGTCGATTTCCGTGATGCCTTCCGGTCGCTCATGCCGCAGGTGCCGCAGCTGATTCAGCGCGAGGTTGCGCGCCGTGACGAAAAGGAAGGCCTTGGCGCAGGCAATGGACCCGGTGCCGCGCGCCCGCAGGAGCCGCGCATAGGATTCCTGCACGAGGTCGTCCGTGTCCGCCAGGGTCGGGAAACGGCCGCGCAGCCACCCGCGCAGCGCCGCCTCGTGCGGCTGCACTTCCTCGGCGAACCATCGGGCAAGTTCTGAATCCGGCGGGGGCATGGCTGGTGGTGGCCTCCGGCTGGAGGCTGCCCATCCTTCTAGACACCCCACCCCGCCAAACCAATTAAAAGAATCTTCCGCCGACGCCGCGCTGAGGCGCGGGATGGCCTTTTCGGCCCACGGCCCGCCACGTTTGTCTTGTTGCAGCGTCATCCCGTAACGCTAGGTTTCCCGCTCCCATCCCCCATGCTTATGATAAAACGCTTCCTCGTGTTCCTCGCCCTCTGCCTGTCCGCCGCCGTCCTCCCGGCCGCCCCGGCCAGCGTCGCGGGCTTCACCTACATCAAGTCCCTCGGCGGCATCGATGAATACCGCCTCGACGCCAACGGCCTCCAGGTCCTCCTCATGCCGGACCGCTCCGCCCCGGTCGTGACCTTCATGGTCACCTATCGCGTCGGCTCCCGCAACGAGGTCACCGGCACCACCGGCGCCACCCACCTGCTCGAGCACCTCATGTTCAAGGGCTCGAAGAACTACAACAAGGCCAACGGCCAGATCATCGACCGCATCCTTGAGCGCACCGGCGCCCAATACAACGCCACCACCTGGCTCGACCGCACCAACTACTACCAGACCCTCGGCAGCGAGCACCTCGACATGGTCATCGGCATGGAGTCCGACCGCATGCGCAACCTCATCCTCGACGACAATGAGCGTAAGCCCGAGATGACCGTCGTCCGCAACGAGTTCGAGCGCGGCGAGAACTCGCCCTTCCAGGCCCTCATCAAGGAGATGATGGCCGCCGCCTACCAGGCCCACCCCTACCACCACAACACCATCGGCTGGCGCTCCGACATCGAGAAGGTCTCGATCGAAAAGCTCCGCGAATTCTACGACACCTTCTACTGGCCGAACAACGCCACCGTCAGCGTGCTCGGCGACTTCACCCCCGAGCAGGCGCTCGGCCTCGTGAAGAAGCATTACGGCGCCATCCCGCGCTCCCCGCACCCTATCCCTGAGGTTTACACCGAGGAGCCCGAGCAGACCGGCCCGCGCCGCGTCACCGTCAAGCGCGCCGGCCAGCTCGGCGTCGTCGCTGTCGGCTTCAAGTCCATCGGCGGCCTCCATCCGGACTTCGCCACCCTCAACGTCCTCGCCAACATCCTCGGCGACGGCCAGAACAGCCGCCTCTACCGCGCCCTGACCGACAAGGGCCTCACCACCAGCGTCTCGCCCTACAACGGCTACTTCAAGGACCCGACCCTCTTCATCATCTTCGCCGCGCTGGCGCCGGGCGCCACCCACGACCAAGTCGAGAAGATCATCCTCGAGGAGATCGAGAAGGTCAAAAAGGACGGCGTCACCCAGCAGGAGACCGACGCCGCCGTGGCCAAACTCCGCACCGAGACCGCCTTCAGCCGCGACGGCTCCTTCGCCATCGCCGGCATCCTCAACGAGGACATCGCCGTCGGCGACTGGCAGAACTACGTGCAGCTCCCGGAACGCTACCCGCATGTCACCCCCGCCATGGTGCAGAGCATCGCGGCCAAATACTTCAACGAGAACCAGAGCACGACCGGCTGGTTTGTCCCCCTGCAGCCCGGCGCACCCAAGCCCGCCGCCAAGTAAACCCTCATGTCACCCGCCATGAAACGCCTCCTTACCCTCCTCACCGCCGGCGCCATGCTGGCCTCCTCCGCCCTCGCTGACATCGCCAGCTCGGCCGTCCGCACCAAGATCGCGGGCTTCGACCTCATCGCCTACAAGACCGGCGTGAAGGACGTCGTCTACCTCCGCGGCGCCCTGCCCGCCGGCGACAACAAGGCTCCGGCCGGCCATTCCTACCTGCCCACGCTCGTCGGCGACATGCTCGACCGCGGCACCACCCTCCACGACAAGGCCTGGATCACCGAGCAGCTCGACGCCGTCGGCGCCTCCATCAGCTTCTCGGTCAACACCGGCGTGCTCGAGTTCAACGCCCGCTGCCTCGCCAAGGACGTGCCGCTCGTCATCACCCTCCTCGCCGAACAGCTGCGCCACCCGGCCTTCTCCGCCGAGGAACTCGCCAAGCTGAAGAAGCAGACCATCGGCAACATCAAGCGCTCGCTGGAGAGCACCGGCTTTCGCGCCCGCGACGAGTTCAGCCGCGCCGCCTACCCGGTCGGGCACCCCAACCGCCAGGCCACCACCGAGGAGAACATCGCCTCGGTCGAGAAGGCCACCGTCGCCGAGCTCCAGGCGTTCCACGCCGCCCACTACGGCCCCGCCCACCTCACCATCGTTGCCGTCGGCGACATTGATGTGAAGCAGGTCGAGACCGAGCTGGGCAAGGCCTTCGCCGGCTGGACCGGCGGCTCCGCCCCCCTGACCACCGCCAAGGCCACCCCGACCGACGCCGCGCGCGAACAGGATGTGTTCATGGCCGACAAGCCGAGCGTGGACATCGTCCTCGGCCAGGCCACCGGCCTGCGCTACGGCGAGGCCGACTATCTCGCCCTGCGCGCCGGCGCCTCCGTCCTCGGCGGCGCGAGCTTCTCCGGCCGCCTGATGAAGAACACCCGCGAAAAGGAGGGCCTCACCTACGGTATCTATTCCAACCTCACGAACGACACGTTCAACGACGGCGACTTCCGCGTCACCGCCACCTTCGCCCCCAACCTCCTCGACAAGGGCATCGCCTCCGCGCGCAAGCACCTCGGCGAATGGTATCAAAACGGCGTGACCGCATCGGAGCTCGCCAACCACCAGGGCAACTTGACCGGCTCGTTCAAGATCGCCCTCTCCACCACCGAGGGCATGTCGCAGGCGCTGCTCGCCGCCGTCAACCGCGGCAAGCCCGTCGCCTGGCTCGACGAGTATCCGGCGAAGATCAACGCCCTCACCGTCGGCGAGGTGAACGCCGCCATCAAAAAGCACCTCGACCCGGAGAAGATGTTCCTCATCAAGGCCGGCACCATCCCCGGCGCCGTGGTGAAGTAAGATGGAACCCGCGCTGCGCGCGTGGCTTTTAAGCGCGTCGAGGACGCCGCGCTCCACCTCAACCACGCCCGCCACCCGGCGGGCGTTTGTTTTTCCGGACTTTCAACTTTTAACCTTCACCTTTCAACTACCGACATGCCCGCCATCCTCTACACCGTCCGCGCCACCTGCAAAGACGTCCGGCAGCGCGGCCGCTACCTCGCCTGGCTCTCGCCCAACCACATCATGGAGGTCATCAAGTGCGGCGCCGCCGGCGCGCGCATCATTTTACCCGACCGCGAAACTGACGCCGCTCCGGCGGTGTGCGAGACCCACTACACCTTCCCCTCGCGCAAGGCTTTTGACGACTACGTCCGCCTTCACGCCCCCGCCCTGCGCGCCGACGGCCTGAAACACTTCGGGCCGGACAGCGGCGTCACGTTCGCCCGCCAAGTCGCCGAGATCGCCGCGGAGCTGTAGGCCTTTCAGCCCACCCTGCGCTTGCCCGCTCCCTGAACGCCCGAAGCGACCCCGTTCCGCATGACTGACAGGGCAACGAACATTCCCGCCGGCCGCACCGAGCACCTGGCCGCCCACCGGGGCTGGAAACAACTCCTGCTCACGGGACTGGTGCTCGCCATCCTCGCCGCGCGCGTGCCGCTGTATTGGAGCACGGGCGAATTCGTCGCGGAGGACGGCTGGGTGTTTTTCGCCGGCGCCTGGAACCAGGCCTTCCCCGGCTCGCTGCTGCAGCCCTACGCCGGCTACTTCCACGTGCTGCCACGGCTGCTGGCCGAGCTGTGCACGCTGCTGCCTCTCATCCTCCAGCCCTATGCCTATGCCGCGCTCGGCCTCGGGTTGGATGCCGCGATCCTCGCCGCGTTCTACCTGCCGGCCTTCCGGCGCGTCCTGCCCTCCGACGCGATCCGCTTGGCTCTCGTGGTGCTGCTGGCCCTGGCACCCCACGCCCAGAATCTCGGCCTGCTGCTCGGCCTGCACTGGTATCTCGCCTTCGCGATCTGCCTCCTCCTGCTCGCCTCGCCGCCCTCTGGTCCCGCCCGCCAGCTGGCGCTGGGGGCCGCGGTCCTGCTCTGCGTCTGGTCCTCCCCGTCCACTCTCGTGCTGACGCCCTTCGTGCTGCTGGCCGCGTGGCGCGGCCGCGACCGCGCGGAGCGGCTGAAATTCGGCTTCATCGGCGGCGCGCTGCTGGTGGTCGCGATCCTCGTCCTGTGGCTGCGCCTCGGGCACGCCGAGCGCACGGGCAGTTTCCAATGGGCCGATCTCGCGGCGGCCTCGGACCGGCTCGTGCTGCGCGGCTGGTTGGGAGCCGGCCTGATCGGCCCGCGCCTGGCGGGATTCCTCGCGGCGCAATCCCCCCTGCTCCTCGACGCTTTCGCCCTCGCCGTGGCCGGCACGGTGGCGGCGGGGCTCTGGCGCAACCGCGCCCGCGACTTCGCCCGCCCCGCCGCGCTCCTGCTCGGCGCCGGCCTGCTCATGCTGTTGCTCAGCCTGACGCGCACCGCCTATGTCGCCGAGTTGGCCACACTCGTCCTCCCGGTGCACACGCGCTACCTCACGGCCCCCACCCTGTTGCTTTATCTCGGGCTCGGCATCCTTGGCACCCATCTGCTCAGCCGCACCCTGCTGGCCGGTGCGCTCCTGCTACTCGCCGGGCTGCTGGCTTTCTCGCTGCCGGGACAGAATCACTGGGCGCGGGGCACAACGAGCTACCGGCTCCGCGACGCGCTGCCGGCCATTCAACAACTGGAGCAGCAAGTCGGCCCCGCCAGCCTCTACGTGCCCGCCGACATCCCGTATTGGGGACCGGTGCTGGAGAAGGCCGGCGGGGTTGTCATTCCGGCCGGGGTCGGACTCGCGACCGCCATCGATGCCCGGCCGGAGGGGGGCGGGCGCTATGTCTCGTGGCTCGGGCGCTTCACGGCGACACCGGCCGACGCCTGGATCGATCACGCGGTTCTCGGGCGGTTGGAATTCACCGGCGTCGAGCGCGGCCGGGTGTTTTTCCGCGATCCGGCCGGGCGCCTGCTTTTCACCAGCTCGCTGCTCTATCCGAAATTCTGGCAGCTGGAAGGCCTCCAGCACTGGACCTTGCGGGATGCCACCCAGCCGCCGGAAACCAAATAGAACCGGCGCGGCCGGCCGGCTCTCCACTGAGGAGCAGACCTCACTTTCCGTAGCGCTGGCGGTATTTGTCGTAGAGATCGGTGTGGCGGCTGCGGAGCTGGATCGGCGCGCCGTCAATGAACGCTTGCTCGACCTGGGTCGGGATCTCGAGCGGGTCGCCGTCGGTGACGATGAGCGTCGCGCGCTTGCCGGTCTCGATGGAGCCGAGCTCGGCGCCGGCGCCGAGGATCTGCGCGGGATAAAGCGTGATGGCCTTGAGGGCCTCGGCGGGCGGCAGCGCGCCGGCCGCGGCCATGGCCGCCTCGTAGGGCAGGTTGCGCGCGTTGGCCGAGCCGCCCTTGGTGTCGCCGGTGTTCGCAATGCAGAACCGCACCCCGGCGGCGTGCAGCCGGCCGGCGTTGGCGTAAACATCGTCGTAGCCGTCGTCGCGCCGCAGCGGGAGGTTGTGCGTGCCGTCGATGATGACGGGGATGTCGGCGGCCTTGAGCCGGTCGGCCACGCGCCAGGCGTCGCGGCCACCGACGAGGATCATCCGCAGTTTTTCTTCGCGCGCCCAATCGAGCGCGGCGCTGATCTGCTTGATGTCGTCGGCGTGGACGAAGACTGGCTGCTCGCCCTGGAGCGCCGGGATCATGGCCTCCCAGCGGAGGTCGGTCGCGTTGGGCGCGCCGGCCTTGGCCGTCAGGTAGGCGCGGGCGGTGTCGAAGGCCTGCTGGAGCGAGGCGCGGGCCTCCTTGTAGGGATCGCGCGTGCCGGGAGGCGGCGGCGGGCCGCGGCGGGCGGGCATCGGCGGCCAATAGACGTGCAGGCCGACGCGCGCGCGGACCGTCATGTCCTCCCAGGTCCAGCCGTCGAGTCGCATGAGGGCCGACTGGCCGGCGATGAGGCCGCGCGGCTGCCCGGTGTCGCCGGCGGCGGCGGGCTGGGTGTGGACGGTGAGCACGCCGTTGGCGCGAGCGACGGGGATCGTCTCGCTGTCGGGGTTGAAGGCGACCTGGGTCCGCACATTCGGGGTGATCGTGCCGATTTCCTTGGTGTCCACGGTCGCGCGCACCGCGGCAATTTCCTCGAGGCCGAGCGGGCTGGAGGCCGCGATGAAACCGGGGTAGATGCGCTTGCCGGTCACGTCGATGACCTGCGTGCCGGCGGGGGCTGGCAAGTTGCCGCCGATGGCGGCAATCTTGCCGTCCACGAGCAGCAGGTCGGTCTTTGGCCGCACGCCGCCGCTGACGGTGTGGATGTCACCGCCCCGGAGCAGCACGGGCGCGGCGGGGCGCTTGGCGGGGGTGACGGTCGAGGCGGTGGCGAGCGTCGCGCCCGCGAGCAGGAGGGGAAGGAGCCGGGTTTTCATGCGCGGCCTCCGTCCTGCGCGGAGCAGGTGTGGGTGTTGCCACCGTTGTGATAGATGGCGCGAAACTCGCCATGCTCATCGGTGTGATAGTGATAATGGCCCGGATCGGGCGGTGCGTCCCCTCCCCCGCCCGGGCCGGCGGGCCGGGTGAGGGTTTTCTGGCGCTCGGCGAGTGCCTTTTGCAGCAGGGCGGCGCGCTCGGTGCCGTCGCGGGCGCGGAGCTGCCGGTCGTCGTCGCGGCCGAAGTAGCGGCGGCCGTCGATCCAGGTCGAGTCGGGTCGCGCCATCGTCGAGAGCGGGCTGCCGTTCCAGATCACGAAGTCGGCGTCCTTGCCGGGCTCGAGCGAGCCGACGCGGTCGTCGATCCTCAGCTGCCGGGCCGGGTTGATGGTGACGAACTTGAGCGCCTCGATCGGCGTGATGCCGCCATATTTGACGGCCTTGGCGGCCTCGGTGTTGAGGCGGCGCGCGAGTTCGTCGTCGTCGGAGTTGAAGGAGACATTCACCCCGGCCCGGGCCATGAGCGCGCCGTTGTAGGGGATGGCGTCGAAGACCTCGAACTTGTAGCCCCACCAGTCCGAGAAGGTGGAGCCGCCCGCGCCGATCCGCGCGATCTCGGGCGCTACCTTGTAGCCCTCGAGGAC
Source organism: Lacunisphaera sp. (assembly GCA_039807025.1). Classification (GTDB taxonomy): domain Bacteria; phylum Verrucomicrobiota; class Verrucomicrobiia; order Opitutales; family Opitutaceae; genus Lacunisphaera. The sequence continues at coordinate 4,208 of JBDHQK010000033.1, read as the reverse complement.
GTGCTGGAAGGTGGCGACGTTGAGGTGCAGCTGCTCGGCGAGCCGGATGAAGGCCAGGATCTCGTCGGCGCGGTAGGAATGGATGTGGATGAGCCGCTCGCCCTGCAAAATCTCGAGCGCGGCCTCGAGACGGAGGTCGCGGCGCGGCGCAAGCGCGGTCCGGCCGGCGCGGTAGGCTTCCCAGGCGGCGCCGTATTCGCGGGCCTGGTTGAAGGTATCGAGCATGATCTCGGGCACGCCCATGCGGCTCATCGGATAGCGGGTGCGGGCGGCGCCGAAGTTGGCGCGGACGACGTTCTCCCCGAGGGCGAACTTCACCCCGGGCTTCGCGCCGGCGAACTTCATTCCCTCGGCCCCGGCGCCCCACCGGAGCTTGATGACCTGGTTCTGCCCGCCCATCGGGTTGGCGGAACCGTGCAGGACGTTCGACGTGGTCGTGCCGCCGGCGAGCTGGCGGTAGAGGCCGATGTCGGTGGGGTCGATGACGTCGCCCACGCGGACCTCGACCGTCACGGCGCTGGCGCCCTCGTTGATGCCGCGGTAAACGGCGGTGTGCGAGTGGCAGTCGATGAGGCCGGGCGTCACGTGCTTGCCGGTCGCATCGATCACGGCGGCCCCGGCGGGCGCGGCGAGATTCTTGCCGACCGCTTCGATCTTGCCAGCGCGCACGAGGAGGTCGGCCGACTCGAGGTTGCCGGCGGGACCGCTGGTCCAGATCGTCGCGTTCCGCACGAGCAGCACGGCCGGCTGCTCGGGCAGCGCGGCGCGGCCGTAGGCGCCGGCCGGATAAACGCCGGCCGTGGCGAAGAACTTCTCCGCGACGGCGGGCTTGGGCGCCTCGGGCTTGAAGGGCGCGGTGCGCTGCGCGGTCCAGCGCAGCGCGGTGCCGTCGGGCAGCTCGCCGGTGCCGGTGAGTTCTCCGGCCTGGCCGGTGGCGCTGAGGCGCACGGTGCCGTCGGCCGCGCCGAAAAGTCCGGCCGGGGCGAAGAGCAGGAGGGTGTGCTTGTCAGGCGTGCTGGCAGCCAGCTCCTTGTCGCCGGCCTTCACCTTCAGGCGGCTTGGCTTGGCCCCGCTGATGACGAGCTCCGCCGGTCCCTTGCCGCCGGTCCAGGCGAGCGACCAGGTGCCGCGCGCGTCGAGGCGTTCCCAGGCCTCCTGCTCGAACGGATCACCGTCCACCCACACGAGCTCGATGGCGGCATCGTCGCCCTGGAAGAGATCGCCGGAGGCCACGACGACGTTGGCGGCGCGGCCGGCCTCCAGCGTGCCCTGCGTCGCGCCGACACCGAGCAGCCCGGCGGGCGTGGTGGTGAGCGCCGCAAGCGCGGCGTCGGGGCTGAGGCCGCGCGTGACGGCCTGGCGGACGCGCGTCCAGAATTCCGCCTCGGGTTTGCGGAGCTTCGCGGTGGTAAAGGCGATCGGCACGCCCGCCTCGGCGAGGCGCGCGGCGTTGGCCGGAGCGAGCTCCCAGTGTTGCAACTCGTGCAGCTGGATGTCCACGGCTCGCTCGGCCACCTCGACCTCGGGCACCTCGGGAAAATCCAGCGGCAGCACAACCGGCACCTTCGCCTGCGCGAGGACGTCGCGGACGCGGTATTCGGTGCCGCTGCCGCGCAGGGCGACATGGAGCTTGAACTCGGCGGCCAGCCCCAGCACGCGCGGCACGTCGAGCTCGTCGCTGATCTCGAACAGCACGGGCTGCGCGCCCGTCACGACGGCCCCGAGCGCGGCGAGCGACTCGTTGGTTTCGGGCCGCTCGCGGCCGGCCGGGTTGGCGGCATAGGCCGCCTGCGCGGCCGCATACCATTGCGCATCGAGCAGCGTCTGGCGCACAAGCGCCATCGCGCCCATCAGCGAGGTCGGGTAGGTGCGGTCAACAAAGCCGCCGAACTCGAACGCCAATTCCTGCGCCGTGGCCGGACGGACGACCCCGCCGTTGAAGCCCGTCGTGCCGGTGCTGACGAGCGCGCCAGTGCCGCGGAAAATGCCCCGGGCCGGGGTGACATTGGCCGTCGTGAAGCCGAGCGCGCGGAGCTTCTCGGCACCCTTTGCATCGGGAGCGAGCATGCGGGCAGCGGCGCGTTCGGGCGTGACCCGGCTGTTCCACGAATGGGTGCCAGTGAGCGGCGCGGCGGGGGGCGGCGCATCGCCCGCAGGTGCCGGCGCAGCGGGCTTCCAGGCCTCGGGCAGGAATAGCGTGGTGCCGCTCTCGATGAAACCGGCGTAGAGCGTGCGGCCGGTGACATCCCACACCCGCGCGTCGGCGGGCACCTGGACGTCGGCGCCGACCGTTTCGATCACGCCGTCGCGCAGGACGAGCGTGCCGTGCTCGATCACCTGGCCCGGCGCCACCACGATGCGGCCGCCGACCAAGGCGTGGACGCGCGGGCTGGCGTCGCGCAGGCCCTCGACGGGCGTGGTGACAGTTCGGGGGGCCGCGGAGGCGGACACAGCCAGGAGGGAGACAAAGCCAAGCGCCAACACGGCGCTGCGCGCGACCGAACCAAACGGGGATGTAGTCATGAGAACCGGGGTGAGAAGCGCGCAGCCTGCAAAGAGCGCCGCCGCGCGGCAATGCCAAAGCCCGCAGTGCGCACTGCCTGAGGTGGAACGCGGCCTCCGCACGCGTTTTCAGGATTCGCGAATCGGACAAACCCGTCCGGAGGCCGGGTTCCACCCCCAGACCTGCCTACTTCTTCCTGTTCAGCGCGGCGGTGAACCAGTCACCGTTCAAGGATTGCGGCGCGGCGGGCGGGCGCGGCGAGGGAGGAGTGTTCCGCGCCCCAGCGGCCGTGCGTGGCGCGGCCGGCCCACCCTGTGTTTTTGGCCCAAGCTCCGGCTTGCTGCGCATCGAGAGGGCGATGCGCTTCCGCGCAAGATCGAGCTCGGTCACGGTGACCAGCACCTTCTGGCCTGGCTTCACGACGGCGGCGGGCTCCTTCACGAAGCTGTCGGCCAGCTGGCTCACGTGCACGAGGCCGTCCTGATGCACGCCGACATCGACGAACGCGCCGAAGGCCGTGACGTTCGTGACGATGCCGGGCAGCTTCATGCCCGGCTTGAGGTCCTCGGGCTTGTTCACGCCGGCGGAAAAACTGAAGGCCTCGAACTGCTCGCGCGGGTCGCGGCCGGGCTTGGCCAGCTCGCCGACAATGTCGGTCAGCGTGGGCAGGCCGACTTTCTCCGTCACGTAGTTTTCCAGCTTCAGCTTGGCGCGGGACTTCCCGTCGCGCATGAGGTCGGCGACGGTGACGCCGAGGTCGGCCGCCATCTGCTCGACGATGGGATAGCTTTCCGGGTGGACGGCGCTGGCATCGAGCGGGTTGGCGGCGTCCCGGATGCGCAGGAACCCGGCGGCCTGCTCGTAGGCCTTGGGCCCGAGGCGCGCGACCTCGAGCAGCTCGGCGCGGGACTTGAAGGGCCCCTTCTCGTCGCGGCGGGCCACGATGTTGGCGGCGATGGCGGCATTGAGACCGGAGACGTAGCTGAGCAGCTGCTTCGAGGCCGTGTTCAGCTCCACGCCGACGCCGTTGACCGTGCTGACCACGGTGTCGTCGAGCGAACGGCGCAGCGCGGGCTGGTCCACATCGTGCTGGTATTGGCCGACGCCGATGGACTTCGGGTCGAGTTTCACGAGCTCGGCCAGCGGATCCATCAGGCGGCGGCCGATGGAGACGGCGCCGCGCACGGTGAGGTCGTGGTCGGGGAATTCCTCGCGGGCCACGTCGCTGGCCGAGTAGATGGACGCGCCGGACTCGTTGACCATGACGACCGGGATGGCCGGCGGCAGGCCGAGCCCGCGCACGAAGGCCTCGGTCTCGCGGCCGGCGGTGCCGTTGCCGATCGCGACGGCCTCGACGTGGAAGAACTTCACGAAGCCCGCGAGCTTTTCCTTCGCCTCGGCCTCGTGCCGATCGGGATAGACGACGTCGTTGTGCAGCAGTTTGCCCTGCCGGTCGAGCAGCACGACCTTGCAGCCGGTGCGGAAGCCGGGATCGATCGCCATGACGGCCTTCTGACCGAGCGGGGCGGCGAAGAGCAGCTCGCGGAGGTTGTCGGCGAAGACCTTGATGGCGACCTCGTCGGCGCGCTTCTTCGACTCGAGACGCATCTCGGTCTCCATCGCAGGGCTGAGCAGGCGCTTGGCGGCATCCTGCACGGCGAGGCGCACCTGCTCGGCGGCGGGGTTCTTTGCCCGGACAAACAGC
>JBDHQK010000032.1:0-23134 GCA_039807025.1 Lacunisphaera sp. | reverse complement strand
CATACAGCACCTCGCCGGTCGTCTCCGCTGTCCGTGCCAAGGGTCGTGGGCAACGACCGCACGCTAGGAACAGTCCGACAGAGGGCGTCATCCACCAGCTTTTGGGGGACTACGCCATATGAAGCCAGCGCGCTACCTTCCGGGACTGCTCGTCCTGACCGCCGCCATATTCGGTTTCACCGTGGCGAGAGCAGAGCGAATCACGCTGCGCGTCGGCTATTTCCCGAACATCACGCATGCCCAGGGTATCATCGGCAGTCACGGCACGCGCGGGAACAACGGCTGGTTTGAGTCACGGCTCGGGCCGGACGTCACCATCCAGTGGTTCCCGTTCAACGCCGGGCCGAGCGCGATGGAAGCCATCTTTGCGGGCTCAATCGACCTCACCTATGTCGGGCCGAATCCGGCGCTGAACGCCTATATCAGGTCGCGGGGCGAGGAAATCCGCGTGCTGGCGGGCGCGACCTTGGGTGGCGCTGCGTTGGTCGTGCCGGGGAACGGGCGCATCGCGTCAGCGGCGCAGTTCAAGGGCGGGCGGATCGCCACGCCTCAGCTGGGCAACACGCAGGATGTCGCGGCCCGCGCCTGGCTCGTGAAACAGGGCCACCACGTCACCCTGACAGGGGGGGATGTGCTCGTGGTGCCGACGGCTAATCCCGACCAGCTGGCGCTATTCCAGCAGGGCAAGCTCGACGGCGTCTGGACGGTCGAGCCCTGGGTCTCGCGCTTGGAACTGGAGGCCGGCGGACGCGTGTTGGTCGAGCAGGACGATGCCGTCACGACGGTGCTCGTGGCCCGCCGCAAATTCCTGCAGGCGCATCCCGCGCTCGTCGCGCGATTCAAGGCGGCGCATCTCGAACTCACCGCCTGGATCAACGGGCATCCGGATGAGGCACGGGCACAGGTGCGGGCCGGCCTCAGCGCCGAGACCAAGCGCGAGCTGTCCTATGCCATTGTCACTCGAGTCTGGCCCCGGCTGAAATTTTCCGCTGAGCTGACGCAGAAGCAGTTGGAAGCGCTGGTGGCCGACGCCCAGGGTGTCGGATTCCTGCGCAATGCCATCCCCCTTGACCGCTTGTTCTCCGACCAACCATGACCCCCGGCAGCGAAATTTCCGCCCCGCCCTCGGCCAGGCTGGCCATCGAACAGGTCTCAAAAAGCTTCGAGACCTCGCGCGGCTGTGTGCACGCGCTGGACAAGGTCAGCCTGCAGGTGGCGGAGGGCGAGTTCGTGTGTCTCGTCGGCCCCAGCGGCTGCGGGAAATCGACGCTGCTGAACATGATCGCCGGGCTGGAGCAACCGACGGAAGGCACCGTGGCGGCGGCGGGCGAGCCGATCCGGGGCCCCAGTCGCGAGCGCATGATGATGTTCCAGGAATCGGCGCTGTTCCCCTGGTTGGACGCCCTCGGCAACGTGTTGTTCAGCCTCAAGCGCAAGCCCGGGCTGACCGATCACGAACGGCGCGAGACGGCCGACTATTACCTGAAGCTGGTTGGCCTGGAGAAATTCCGCCGGGCCAACATCCATGAGCTCTCGGGCGGCATGAAGCAGCGGGTGGCCCTGGCCCGCGCCCTGGCGCCCAACCCGCGCGTGCTGCTGATGGACGAACCCTTCGCGGCGCTCGATGCCATGACGCGCGAGCAGCTTTACGGCGACCTCCAGCGCATTTGGGCGCAGAGGCACGTCACCATCGTTTTCGTCACCCACAATGTGCGCGAGGCGGTCTGTCTTGGCGATAGGGTGGTGCTGTTTTCGCCGCACCCCGGCCGCATCCGGGAGGAGTTCCGGGTCGATCTGGCACGACCGCGCGATATCAACAGCGTGGAGGTGGCGGGCTACGCCACACGCATCACCCGCGCGCTCAAGGACTATCTGGAGCACGAGGCCGGCATCTGATGAAACGCTTGCTGACCGCCTTCCTCTTTTTCGCCCTGCTGGTCGCGGCGTGGCACTGGGCCTTCGCGGCCGGGATCTGGTCGCCCGTGCTCGTGCCCTCGCCGGAGAGCGTCGCCCGCTATCTTTGGGAGGTGCTGCGCGACGGCACGCTGTGGGACTGCTCGGTCGTGACGATGAAGCGCCTGCTGGCGGGCTATGTGATCGGCCTGCTGGCCGGAGTGCCGCTGGGCTTCCTCACAGCGCGCGTGCAGACGTTGCGCGACACGCTGGGCGTGCTGGCGCTGGGCCTGCAGGGCCTGCCAAGCGTCTGCTGGGTGCCGCTGGCGCTGCTGTGGTTCGGCCAGACCGAAGGAGCCATGCTCTTTGTGGTGGTCATGGGCACGCTTTGGTCGGTCATACTGGCCACCGAGACCGGCGTGCGTAACGTCAATCCCCTCTACGTGCGGGCGGCGAACACCATGGGTTCGCGCGGGTTGCACACCTGGGTTTTTGTCATGCTGCCGGCCTCGCTGCCTTTCATCGTGAGTGGCATGAAGCAGGGCTGGGCTTTTGCGTGGCGCTCGCTGATGGCCGCGGAGATCTATGTGACCATCCTCACCGGCTTCGGCCTGGGCCACCTGCTGCACTATGGGCGCGAGCTCAACGCGATGGAGCAGGTCATCGCCATCATGCTGATGATCGTCTTGATCGGCCTGCTGGCCGACAAGGTCCTCTTCTCTCCCTGGGAAAAATTTCTGCACCGCCGCTGGGGCACCGGCAAATAGGATTTGGGCCGCTTTTCACTGCAATAACCCGCCCTCAACTCAAACCATAACGATCATGGCCAGGATCTACAACGGCATCACGGAGACGATCGGCAACACCCGCATCGCCCAGCCTTCGTCGCCGCGGCCAAGAGTCTCAAGCTCATCCTGACGATATCCGAGATGATGAGCCCCGAGCGCAGGAACTCCGGCCAGCTCTTGCGCTGCGTCGGCTTCGGCACCTGCCCGCCATCCTGCCGGCACACGTGATCTGCCCGGCGTGCGCGCCCAGTTCCGGCTCACAGTCACGGCCGTCTCGACGGCAGCACGCTCCTGACTAACCTTCCGGTCGATACGGTTTGTTTCCATACAGCCTACAGGTTGGCACGCTCTGCGCCACCTGTCGGCTTCATGTCATCTACCGTTTCCCCAAGGCTGGGTGCTTTCGCTCGGCGGTCTGATACCAGCGGTAGAAGCTCACGCCGAAGGCCATGATGGCCACGCCCATGCCGATGAGCTTCATCATGGCCCCGGCGAGCAACTGGTCGGCCTCGGCGGACAGGTCGGTGATCCGCGGGGCGAATTCGTAGGTTGGGTAGAGGACGTCGGGCGAGAAGGTGATGTAGGCGAATACCGGGGTCATGGCGATGATCACGGCGGGCAGGTAGAGCATCTGCCATGCATGGCTGGCGGGCGGAAACTCCTTCGACGGACTCAGCAAGGGCCACCAGTAGAAGAGGGCCGCGCCGAAGAACATGAAGTGCTCGGCGATGTGCACCGGGCGGTTTTGCAGCGCGAGGTCGTAGAAGATCGGCAGGTGCCAGACCGTCAGCGTGGCGGTGTAGATCGCGCCGCAGACCACCGGATTGGTCAGGATGCGCAGAGCCGGCTGCAGGGCCGGGCGGCCGGTGACTGGGCGCACCAGCCAGTCCGGCAGGCCGAGCAGGAATAGGATGGCGGCCGGATAGATGATCAGTTGGTGCTGCAGCATGTGGGCGCTGAGCAGGAAGCGTTCGCCGGCCTGATCGAGAGGCGAACCGACGGCGAGGTAGAAGGTGACCAGAGCCGCGTAGAACAGGATGGCCTGGCGGCGGGGGTAGGGCTGGCCCGGGGCGAGGCGCTCGCGCCAAGGCCCGGTCAGAATGGCATAGAGCCACCCGAGGAAGATGAGCCCGCCGATGAGGAAGGGCTCATTGTGCCAGTGGGTCCAGTCGATCATGGATGCAATGTCCTCAAGAAGTTATGCTGAGCGAAGCGAAGAATCCCGCGGTGGCGAGCTTCCTATGGATTCTTCGCTTCGCTCAGAATGACGGGTAATCGGGCCAATAAAAAAGCCGCGCGTGGGGCGCGGCTTGGGCGGGAATGACGGCCGTCCTTAGGCGACAGCCAGACGGGCCATCTCGAGAGCGGCGGCAGTCAGGGGCTTGCTGGCGTCGGCACCGAAGAGATGGAGGAACGCCCACATCGTGCCCCCGGTGAGCACCAAGCCGATGAAGAACAGGATGGTGCAGAACACCTTGTCCCAGCGCAGGTGCATGAAGTAGAAAATAACCGCCATGAACTTGCCGGCGGAGAGCGTAAGCAGGCTGGTAACGACAAACCATTTGGCGAGGGGTAGGTAGACCAGCACGACCTCGATGCCCGTCACGACGGACAGGATCATCGCGACCTGGATGTAAAAGTGGAACTTGCTCGGTTCGTGGTGGCCGGCGGCGGTGGCGGGAGCGGACATGGGAGGAAGGGGAAGTGTGAGTGAAAGTGAGAATGTCCCGAAAGGGAAAGCGAGTGGTCAGTGATTGGTGGTATTGATCACCTTCACCCTCACTCTCGCTTTGGCCTCAAAGATATTCGAGCAGGTAGACGGCGGTGAAGATGATGATCCAGACGATATCGACGAAGTGCCAGTAGAGGCCGATGGCCTCGACATCCACGGCGTTCTTCTCGCCGAACTCAACCGCCCCGCGGCTGCGGCCGAGCCAGAAAAGCGAGACGAGGCCGGCGGCGCCGACCGCCAGCGGGATGGCGGCGCGCCGCAGCAGGTCGCCAATGGGCAGGCCGTAAACGACCTCGATGAGACCGGGGACGAACCAGATGAAAGCGACGCCGAAGGTGACGCAGATGGCGAGCAGGTGGGCGAAGTTCATGAACAGCCCGCCGCCGTTCGCCGGCTTGAAGGTGCGGACATACATCATGCCCAGCAGTAGGACGCCGATGGCGACGTGCGTGCCGTGCGTGCCGGTGAGGGTGTAAAAGGTCGAGCCGAAGATGCTGTTGGAGAGCGTCATCTTCTGCGCGTGCACGAAGTGCTCGAACTCGTAGACTTGGCCGCCGAGGAAGATGCAGCCGAAGAGCATCGTGCCCAGCAGCATGGTGCGGGTGCTCTTCACGTTACCGCGTTGGATGGCATTCACGGCGAGGGCCATGAGCAGCGAGGACATGAGCAGGATGAACGTCGAGAAGGACGTGAGCTCGATGTTGAAGACCTGGGTGGGGACGGCGTTGCCCGGGGGCGGGTTCAGCCGGTAGACCATGTGGGTCGAGATCAGCGCCCCGAAGAACATACAGTCCGAGGCGAGGAAGGCCCACCAGAGGAGCTTCTTGTTGGGAATGCCCGTCGAGGTGGTGTGGTCGTGATGGTGGTCGATGGGACCGGTGGCCGCGTGGCTGCTCATCTTGTGGAGATTTGAGATTTGAAATCCGAGATTGGGGGATGACGTCGCGGCCTTAGTGGTCGCCGCGGGACTCGGTGACCTTGCCGTCGGCGCCGAGGTGGAGGTGGTAGCCGCCGGGGCCCTCGAGGGCCCACAGGTAGAGGGCGGAGACCAAGATGACGCCGCCGGTGATGGCGAGCGGCAGGTGGGAGGCGGACACCTGGTTGCCGAACAGAACCAAGGGATGGTGAATCTGGGCGAAGTTGTAGGCTCCGACGAGGAGACCGAAGGCGGCGAACAGGGGATACCACGACTGGTCGGGCATGTGGATGCCGCCGTGGGATTCCTCGGCCTTGATGTGCGCGGCCTTCTCGGCGGCGATCTCCTCCTTATGGTGCTTCTCATACCACCAAGCGTCACGGGCGTGGACGGTGGGGATGGCGGCGAAATTGTGCTCCGGCGGCGGGGAGGGGATGGACCACTCGAGGGTGCGAGCATCCCACGGGTCGCTGCCGGCGACCTTGCCCTTGAAGTAGCTGTAAATGAGAACCGCGAAATAGGTGAAGATGCCGACGCCGAGAAGGTAGGCCCCGAGGGTGGCGAACAGGTTGCCCTCGTTCCAGCCCATGTTGGAGTCGTAGGTCCAGGTGCGGCGCGGCATGCCGTTCAGGCCGAGGAAGTGCATCGGGAAGAAGGTGCAGTTGAACCCGACGAAGATGAGCCAGAAGGATACCTTGCCCCAGAACTCGGGCACCATGCGGCCGAAGAACTTCGGAAACCAGAAGTGGATCGCGGCCAGCAGGGCGAAGGTGGCGCCGCCGATGAGCACGTAGTGAAAGTGGGCGATGACGAAGTAGGTGTCCTGCTGCTGCGCGTCGGCGGGGGCGGCGGCGTGCATGACACCGGAAAAGCCGCCGAGCATGAACATCCAGATGAAGCCGAGGGCGAACATCATCGGCACGCGGGTCATGATCTGCCCGCCCCAGAGGGTGCCGATCCAGTTGAAGATCTTGACGCCGGTCGGGACGGCGATGGCCATGGTAGCGAGAGCGAAGGCCGCGGTGGCGACGTTACCCATGCCGGTGGTGAACATGTGGTGGCTCCACACGCCGAAGCCGATGAAGCCGATCGCCACGCCCGAAAAGACGACGATCGGGTAGCCGAAGAGCGGCTTGCGGGCGAAGGTCGGGAGGATTTCCGAGACGTAGCCCATAGGGGGCAGGATCAGGATGTAAACCTCGGGGTGGCCGAACACCCAGAAGAGGTGCTGCCAGAGGATGGGCTGGCCGCCGCCTGAAACCTCGAAGAAGTTGGTGCCGAAGTTGCGGTCCATCATCACCTCGACCAAGGCGATGGCGATGGGGGGCAGGGCGAGGATGAGCAGGAAGCTGGTGACGAGTGCCATCCAGGTGAACACCGGCAGGCGCATCATCGACAGGCCGGGGGCCCGCATGTTGATGATGGTGACGATGAAATTCAGCGAGGCGACGATGGAGGAGAGGCCGAGCACCTGGAGGCCGAGCACCCAGAGGTCGGTGGAGAGGTTGGGGGTGAAGGTTCGGGAGGTCAGCGGGGCGTAGCCGAACCAGCCGGCATTCGGCGCGCCGCCGAAACCCTTCAGCGCATCGCTGAAATGGGAGAGCCAGCCGACGTTCAGCAGGATGGCCCCGACGACCCAGACCCAGAGGGAGAAGGCATTGAGGCGGGGGAAGGCGACGTCGCGCGCGCCGACCTGAATCGGGACGAGCAGGTTGAAGAAGGCCGCGTTGAGCGGCATCACCGCGAGGAAGATCATCGTGGTGCCGTGCATCGTGAACAGCTCGTTGTAGAGCTGCGCGGTGATGAAGCGGTTGTTCGGCACCATGAGCTGGGTGCGGATCATCAGGGCTTCCAGGCCGCCGATAAGGAAGAAGATGATCGCGAAGCCGCCGTAGAGCATGCCGATCTTCTTGTGGTCGACGGTGGTCAGCCAGCTGACGAGGCCGGTCTTGGCCGTCGGGCGGGCGAACAAATCAAAGGTCGCCTTCTTGGCCGGGGCGTGCGCGCCGCCAGTATAAGCGTTTTTAGCCAGTGCTTCTGCCATAAAGAGAGGTGGTTGAGGATGGGCCTTATTTCAGGCTGTGCAGGTAGGCGACGAGGGCGTTGATCTCCGTGTCGTTGAGCGTGAGGTTCTGCTTCCAGGTGGCGTTGAAGCCGGTGCCTTCCTGCACCATATAGCCGCCGTAATACATCTTGTTGCCGGGCTTGAAGTGGGCGGGGTCGTGGAGCCATTGCGCGAGGCGCACCGGGGTGTTCTCCAGCACACCGGCGGCGATGGTCGAGCGGGCGCCGACGCGGGTCAGGTCGGGACCGGTGATGCCCATGCCCTCGTGGCCGCGGATGGTGTGGCAGGAGACGCAGGTCTTTTCCTGGAAAATCTTGCGGCCCTGGGCGACGAGCGCCGCGTTTTCGCCGGCTTCGGGCGACTGCATCCTGTGCCAGGCGGCCAGCGGATTGGCGTCGAACTCCGCCGAGCCCGCCAGGGCGTGGCCATCGTTGATCTGGTAGTTGGCGAACTGGATTTTGGGCTGCTCGCTGCTGGCGGCGGCGCCGGCCGCGACGGTGCGGGCCGGGAGTTTCTGGTTGGCGAGCCACTTGTCGTAGTCGGGCTGGTCGAGAGCGATGACGCGGAAGCGCATGATCGCGTGCGATTCGCCGCAATACTCGGCGCACTGGCCGTAGTAGTAACCGGCGCGGTCGGCCTTGAACCAGAGGAAATTGGCGCGGTTCGGGATCATGTCCACCTTGCCGGCCAGCTTGGGGATCCAGAAGCTATGGATGACATCGATGGTGCGCAGGTGCACGCGGATCGGCCGGCCGGCGGGCACGACGAGCTCGTTGCTCGTCACGAGGGGGGCTTCGCCGCCGGAGGGGAGCTTCACCATCTCGGAATTATATTCGAACTTGAACCACCATTGGAATCCGGTGGCGGTGATATCCAGAGCGTTGCCTTTTTCGGCTTCGGGGACATCGTGGGTATACCGGATGCCGCGCACGGTGGGGATGGCGATGAACACCAGCAGGGTGGCGGAAGCGGCGATGAGCCCGATCTCAATCAGGGGGTTGCCGTGGCCCTGCGGCGGGGGTTCGGCCTTCTCTGCCGCCTCGTCCTTGGCGCGAAACTTGATCTGGGCGTAGGCCAGCACGGAACCGACCACGATGAAGATGAAGGTCGTCACGTAGACCGTGACCATAAACAGATCCCACTGGGCCTTGGCGACCGGGCCTTCGGTCACCATCGTGGACTGCGGCCCGCTGAGGGAGAAGACCTTGCTGGTCCAGGCGCAGCCTGTCATGAGGAGCAGGCTGAGCCCGGCCAGAAATACGGAAGCGAATCGGAAAACGTTGCGGTGGTCGGAGCGTGTGCGGGTCATGTGTAACATTGGCGGCATCAGCGGGGTGCGCTGCGGCAGGTGTGCGGGGCCAGCGTTTGGAAAACAGAATCCATTTCAACCACAAAAACCGCGCCAACAATTGCACCTTATTCGAGGTATTAACGCGGCTGGCCCCGGCATTAGGTGCGCACAATCTTGACCTAGGTCATTGCGCTCCGCCGCCAGTTGTGCGATAATCCTCCCCCATGAAAAAATTCTTCTCCCTCCTCCCTGTGTTGGTTGGCGGCCTGCTGCTTGCTGGCTGCGGCCAGAAAGAGCCGGCGGCGACCACCGCCGCCACCACCGCCTCGGCGGTCGCGACCTTTGAGGTCACCGCGAACGATGCGATGAAATTCAACCTCACCCGGATCGAGGTCAAGGCCGGCCAGGACGTGAAGATCATCCTGTCCAACATCGGCAGCATGCCCAAGGCCGCCATGGCGCACAATTGGGTGCTCCTCAAGAAAGGCAGCGATGGCAAGGCCTACGCCGATGCCGCCGTCACCGCTCAGGCCACCGAATACCTGCCGGCCGCGCTGGCCGATCAGGTCATCGCGCACACGAAGCTCCTCGGCGCTAAGCAGAGCGACGAGATCACCTTCAAGGCTCCGACCGAGCCGGGCGAGTATCCCTACGTCTGCAGCTTCCCGGCGCACTACCTGTCGGGCATGCATGGCGTGCTGGTGGTGAAGTAAGGCACCCTCCCGCGTCCGCACTCTCAAGCCGGCCGACAGGCCGGCTTTTTCATTTGTTCAGCTGGCCGGAGCCGCCGGCCACCAGTGGTAGAGGAAGAAATAGACCAGCACGCCGGTCACGGAGACATAATACCAGATGGGGAAGGTGAACCTCGCCCAGCGTTTGTGCTTTTCGTAGTCGCCCTTGAGCGCAAACCAGAACGTGCGCGGCACCAGGTAGGCGATGGCGATGGCGAGGAGGATGTGCGTCAGCAGCATCGTGAAATAGACGGCCCGGAGCAGTGGGGCCTCGCCGCCAAAGGGGGTGTGCACGCCGCGCACCAGGATCTTGTGCCCCACATAGCACACGAGGAAGATGGCCGACACCACCCCGGCGCTCAGCATGGCGGCGCGGTGCAGATCGCGGCGGCCGATCCTGATGAAGAGAAAGCCCGCCGTGATCATGACGGTGGCTGTGGCGTTCAGCGCGGCGTTGATGGTTGGGATGTCAGCGACGGTCATGCGGGCAGATTCACAGCCGGAAGAAATACCGGTCGGCCACAAGGAGGGTCAGCAGCAGGGGCAGGTAGGCGATGGAAATGAGGAACAGCCGCCGTGCCTCGGTTTCACGCTTGTCGGGGTCCAGGAATAGGAACGCTGAGCGCAGGATCCACAGCCCGAGCGCGGCGGCGAAGGCGAAATAATACCACGAGCAGTAGCCGAGCAGGGTCGGCAGGACGCTCGATGCGACCAGCAGGACGGTCCAGATGAAGGTCCGGCGCGCCACTCGGCGGCCGCTCGGGTCGGTGACCGAGATCATCTTCATGCCGGCGGCGGCGTAGTCCTTGCGGTAGGTCCAGCACAGCGCGAAGAAGTGCGGCATCTGCCAGGTGTAGAGGATGGCGAAGAGCGTCCAGCCGAGCGGATCGCTGGACCGCCCCGCCGCCGCCCAGCCGATCATCGGGGGCAGGGCCCCGCTGATGGCGCCAATCTCCGTGTTCCAGCGCGACCAGCGCTTGGCCGGGGTGTAAATCGCGAGATAGGCCACGATGGTGGCGAGCGCGAGGAAGGCGGACATGCCGTTGACCTCCTTGAAGAGCACGCCGAGCCCGATGATGCACATGAGCCAGCCGACGATGAAGGCCGAGCCAGGTTGCACGTGGCCGGTGGGGATCGGCCGGTCGGCAGTGCGCCGCATCCGCGCGTCAAGATCGCTCTCCATCCACTGGTTCAGCGCCGCCACGCCGCCGGCGCACAGCGCCGTGCCGAGCATGAGAAACAAGGTGCGCGACCAGTCCCAGTAGGGCAGGGCGGCCAGATAGCCGACCATCGAGGTGATGACCGACAGGAAGCTCAGGCGGGGCTTCGTCAGCTCCAGATAATGCCGCCAAGTCGTCGGGCTGGCGGGCACAGTCGCGAGGCCGGTTGGGTGCTGTTCCTTGGTTGGCGTCATGGGCGGGCCCGCTCAATCGAGCCACGCTGGGTGGAAAAAGCCACCCCGAACATCACGGCCAGCGTCAGCGCGCCCAGGATGACATGGCCCGTGGTCATGGCGACGCTGCGGCCGGTCCAGATGATCTGGGCCCCGAGGTAGATCTGGCCGGCCACGAGGCCGACCAGCAGCAGGCTAGCCGCCCGCAGGGGCGGGATCAGGGATTTCTCGCGCCAGAGGAAGTGGGCGTAAACCAGGACCACCACCCCGATCACCGCCGCCATGACCCGGTGGGCAAAGTGCAGGATCACCTTGTAGTCCCAGGCCGCCGGGAGCAGCCCGCCCTCCGGAGTCGAGAAGGGGAAGGTGGGTATCGCCAGGCCGGCATAGTTGTGCCGCATGGACACGGCCACCCCCAGCTGCACGAACAGCAGGACGACGCACCACCAGCCCAGGCGGCGGACGCGCTCACTTGGCGTGCCGAGGGTGTTTTCCACCCACCCGCGGGACAGGCCCACGACGATGGCGAACAGGATGCAGACATAGACTTGCGCCAGCATGCCGTGCGGCAGGCGCAGCATCTGGCCCAGGCTCATGTCGAAACCGGGCACGTTGAGGGAATTGAGCAGCACGCGCTTGCCGCCGATGAGGCCCTGCGCGGTGACGATGCCCAGCGCCCACCAGCCCAGGCGGCGCAGCCAGCGCCGCTCCTCGCAACGGTGCAACCAGACGGCGAGGATGATGGTGATGCAGCCCATCACGGCGCCGGACAGGCGGTGCGAATGCTCGGCGAACTTGTCGATCTCCGTCAGCCAGCCGTGCGGGTTGACCGAGCCATTCGAGAGCGGCCAGTCCGGGAAGGCCATGCCCGCGCCGATGCTGGTCGTGAAGGCCCCCAGCGCCACGAGCACGAAGACCCAGCCGCTGCTGATGGTGGCGAAGGCGGCAAGCGCGGGCTTGAAGGAGGACGTGCGGGGCATCAGGTGGCGTTTTGGGCGGGAATGGGCAGGTGATACTTCGGGCTCCGGCAGCGCAAACCTTTTGACAATTCTCCGGGGTGGCAAATGTGTGTCTGCGATGAAGTCCAGTTATTCGCCCCCCGTGCGGCTGGCCGCGTGTTTGCTAATGACCGTCGCCATCGCCTGCGCCCCCGGCTGCAGCCGGCAGGAGGCGGCGAAGGAAGCCGCGGCGGCAGCGGCTCCGGCTGAAAAGCGCTTTCTCATCACGGGTGAGATCGTGAAGGTCGACGCCGCGCGCGACACGCTCCTCGTCCACCACAGCGAGATCAAGGGCTACATGCCGGCGATGACGATGGAGTTCAAGGTGACCAAGGGCGACCTCGCCATCGCGAAGGAGGGCCAGCACATCCGCGCCGAGCTCGTGGACCGGCCCGACGCCTTCTACCTCGAGAAAATCTGGCCGGATGACGCCGCCACGCAGCGCGCGCTCGAGGCCGCGGCCAAGGCGCTCGCGCAGGACACCACCATGCGCGGCAAGGAGGCCTACCGGGAGATCGGCGAGACCCTGCCCGAATTCACGCTGCTCGACCAGGAAGGCCGCGCCGTCGCGGGCAGCCGGTTCCGCGGGAAACAGATCGTGCTCAACTTCATTTTCACTCGCTGCCCGATCGCCACGATGTGCCCGGCCGCCACCGAGCGGATGGCCGCCTTGCAAAAGGCCGCGCTGGCTGCCGGCGCGAGGGACTTCGAGCTGGTCTCCATCTCGCTCGACCCGGAATACGACACGCCCGGCGTGTTGAAGGAATACGCGCAGAACCGCGGCCTCGACACCTCCAACTGGTCGTTCCTCACCGGCCCCGACGCCGCCGTGCGCCACCTGCTCGCCCAGCTCGGGGTCATCCGCGAGTTCGAGGGCGCCACGATCAAGCACACCCTCGCCACCGTGCTCATCAATGCGGAGGGGAGGATCGCCTACCGCGCGGATGGCAGCAAGTGGCAGGTGGAGGATTTTGTGAGGAGGCTGCGGAAGGAATGAGGGAATGGAATACAATGTTCTTAGCCTGCCATTCTGAGCGAAGCGAGGAATCCATCATGATATGCGCCGGCGGCCGTGCTGATGGATTCTTCACTGCGTTCAGAATGACAGGAGCGTGAGTCGATGACCCCGCGCACCCAGATATTCCTCATCACGGCCGTCGCGCTGGCCCTGTATGCCCTCGTCCGCCTTCTGCCGACGGGCACCAATCTCAACCACATGGATTTTCGCGTGGAGGGGAAGGGGGCGTTGGAATTCTGTGATCCCGCCAACCCGCAGTTCATCCCCGTGATCGCCGCGCGGTCACCGGTGGTGGCCACGCTGACCGCCGACCGCGAGCCGGCGCGCGACCAGGCGGTGCAATTCACCCTCCGGCTGGCCACGGCCAGCGGCAAGCCGGTGGCGCCGGAGGACCTTCTCGTCGCCCATACCCGCAAGCTGCACCTGCTCATCGTTGATCCCACGCTCAACGACTACCAGCACCTGCACCCGGAGCCGGGGCGCCGGCCCGGCGACTGGGTGTTCACCCTGACGCCGAACCGCAGCGGGCTCTACCGGGTGTTCGCCGACTTCACCCCGGCGGCCACCCAGCGCGGGCTCTACACCTCGGCTGATTTCACCGTGCCCGGCCCGGTGGCCAGGGTCGTCCGCGAGACCAACACGACGGCCCAAGCCATGGGCTTCAATTTCGAGCTCGTCCTGCCGGCCGCGCTCCGCGCCGGCCTGCCGGCCGACCTGAAGTTCCGCATCGAGACCCAGGGCCGCGAGAAACAGCCGGTGCCGCTGCAGCCCGTGATGGAGGCCTTCGCGCACCTCGTGGCCTTCGACGAGGCCCGCAGCGGCTTTGCTCATCTGCACCCGAATGAGACGGATCTGAGCCGGCTGCCGGACACGCTGCGCCCCGAGCTGAACTTCAAGGTCACGATTCCCACGCCTGGCCGCTACGTCATCTGGGCGCAGGTGAATCTCGATGGGCGCGAGGTTTTTGTGCCCTTCTGGGTGGACGTGGTGCCGTAGGCGCTCGGGCTCACACCGGCTCGCCGGAAAACTCGAGGGCCTCGCCGCCGTCGGTGCTGAGGTAGCGGCCGAGTTCGGTGCCGGGGAAGCTGCCAAAGGTGCCGGGGTGGCAGCGCAGCAGGCCCTCGCGCGCCAGTCGCACAATGCTGCGCTGGTTGCGGCCCGGATCGTTGCAGAAGTAATGCTCGCGCGCCTTGTTGGGCCACACGAGGCTGCCGCGCAGCACGTCGCCGATGAGCGCCTCGCCGTTGGCGAGCACGATGGAGGTGGAACCGGCCGTGTGGCCGGGAGTGGGCAGGACCTTGCCGCGCAGGCCGTAGGGCTCGAGCGCTATGCCTTCCTGGAAAACCAGGTCGGGCTCAAAGGCCTCGAAGGGCTCGTCCACAAACGGCCGCAGGATGCGGCCGAGGGCGTCCTGCACGGCAACGACGCCGTTGCGGCCGGTGCGGGCGAGGACGGCGTCACCGGCGTGGATCGCGATCTGCGCGCCGCTGCGGCGTCTCAGTTCCGCCGCGCAACCGGCGTGGTCGCTGTGGCCGTGCGTGAGTAGGATCAGCGCGAGGTCCTTGGGGGCGACCTTGTGCCGCTTGAGCGCGGTCAAGATGGTGCGCAAGTCGCCGGGCGCGCCGGTGTCCACCAGCACGGGCTTCTCCCCGAGCAGCAGGTAACAGTTGGAAATCGCGCCCTTGATGCGGATTAGCATCGTGATATTTTTCCGCGGATGGCGCGGATTGGCGCGGATGAAATCAGCGGGAGGCGACCCCGGGTGGGTATGGACTGGGAAGGGCTGTTGGTCGACGCCATGATGATGTATCCCTCGCTGCGCTCAGGATGACGGGATCGGCGACTGTTTCGTATCCGCGATCATCCGCGCGATCCGCGTGGAATTCTGTTTTGCCTCAGATTTTCAGGTGCTTCACCGCGACGCCCCTGTTGATGAGCTGCTTGAGGGAATCGATGCCGATGCGCAGGCGCATGGGGATGGGGCATTGGGAATGGGCCTGGTCTTGGACGGGATGGCTCAGGCATCCACCACGAAGGAGCACAATTGTTTCCAGAGCTTGGTGCTGTCGCTTTTCACGGGCAGGGAAAGGACGGGGCTATAGACGGCGTATTTGACTTGGAACAGGAGGCGCTTGGTTGTGCCGTCGGGCAGCGTGGCGGTGCCGGTCACTTCGTAGGGGGCGGGCATGAGGTCGTTGAGATCGAGGCTCTCGTAGCGGTCCTTGTAAATGCGCTCGAGGGTGATGGGGCCGGGAATCGGGCGGCCATCGATGCCGTTGCCGGTGGCCTTGAGCGTGAAGGTGAGTTTTGTGCCGGCGGGAATCTTGAAACCGGACGCGTTGATGTCGTTGCGGTAAGTGTCCGCACTCATGCCGATGCTCAGGCCATACCAGTGGGCGGCGTCGCCGATGTTGAGGCCGTTGGATTTGCCGTAGGGCGTGGGGCCGGTGAATTTCAAAACGAAGTTCTGCACGATGCCGTCCTCGGAGTCCTGGCGCTTGTCCCAGTTGCGCCCGACGTGTTCGAGGGGCAGGTGAAACTCCGTGCCGCCATACATGATGACGACATAGCAAAAGAGGTCGCTGCTGAAGGAATACATCCCGTGGGCGACCTTCTGGCTGTAAGTGCCGTCGGGTTTGACGACCGGCGTGTATTTTACTTTTTCTCCGGCTCCGCTGACACCGGAGATGCCGATGACGATGTCCTGGATGTCGCCGCGCAGGGGTGAGCCGTCCTCCATCGTCACGCGTCCTGCGATGACGTTGCCTTTGGGTTTGATAGGGCCGCTTTCGCCGGAGGCACCGCAGGCGGAAAGGAGCAGGGCGGCGAGGGTGAAGGCGAGGGTTTTCAGGGCGGGGAGTCGGATGATTTTCATGAGGGGAGGGAGATTTGGCATTCTCAGAATTTCAGGTGCTTCACGGTGACGCCCTTGTTGATGAGCTGCTTGAGGGAATCGATGCCGATGCGCAGGTGCATGGCGACGTGCTTGTCGTCCACGCTTTTGTCGCTCTCGGCGGTCTTCACGCCCTCGGGGGTCATCGGTTCGTCGGAGACGAGGAGCAGGGTGCCGGTGGGGATCTCGTTGGCGAAGCCGGTGGTGAAGATGGTGGCGGTCTCCATGTCCACGGCCATGGCGCGGACCTTCTTCAGGTATTTCTTGAAGTCGGTGTCGTGCTCCCAGACGCGGCGGTTGGTGGTGTAAACGGTGCCGGTCCAGTAGTCCTGCTTGTGGTCGCGAATGGTGGTGGAGATGGCCTTCTGCAGGGCGAACGAGGGGAGGGCCGGCACCTCGGGCGGGAAATAGTCGTTGCTCGTGCCATCGCCGCGGATCGCGGCGATGGGGAGGATGAGGCTGCCGAGCTTGGCGCGGTGCTTGAGGCCGCCGCACTTGCCGAGGAAGAGCACGGCCTCGGGGTGGATGGCGCTGAGCAGGTCCATGATGGTGGCGGCGGTGGCGCTGCCCATGCCGAAATTGATGATGGTGATGCCGTGGGCGGTGGCGCTCGACATCGGCTTGTTGCGGCCGTGGACGGGCACGCGGTGCCAGTTGGCGAACAACTCGACGTAATGGTCGAAGTTGGTCAGCAGGATGTAGCGGCCGAAGTTTTTGAGGGGCACGCCGGTGTAGCGCGGCAGCCAGTTCTCGACGATTTTCTTCTTGGTTTCCATGTCAGGGGCTTTGCCGACAATAGATTAGCCCCGGGTCGCCTTTCTGCGAGGGAAATCTCGCGGCGGCGCGCTCAGGGCGTGCGCCGCCGGGGCGGGGCGTAGCCGAGGTCCGTGGCCTTGATCGTGTGCGTGAAGCGGGTGGCGCCCTGCTTGTCGGTGCGGGGACGGAGCTGCATATGCCTCCAGCCGAACAATCTTCCCCGGCGGCGCAACGCCGCAAACGTCACGAAACCGTCACGCCGACGCGAAGGTCGGGTTCGTGTTCAGGTGCTCCTCGCCGGTGTATTTCGCGGACTGCTCGTCGGCGTGGTAGCTGGAGCGCACGAGCGGACCGGATTCGACGACGCCCAAGCCGACGGCGAGGGCGAACTCCTTCCAGTGCCGGAACTCCTCGGGCGTCACCCAGCGGTCGATCTTCCAGTGCTGCGGGGTGGGCTGCAGGTATTGGCCGAGCGTGAGGATGTCCACCTTCTCGGCGGCGATGTCGCGCAGGCATTTTTCCACCTCGGCCGGCGTCTCGCCGAGACCGAGCATGATGCCGGTCTTCGTGGTGAAGCCGCGCGACTTGGCATGGCGGAGCACGGAGAGGCTGCGCTCGTAACGGGCCTGCACGCGCACGGGCTTCTGGAGGCGTTCGATGGTCTCGACGTTGTGGTTGAAGATGTCGGGCTTGGCGTCGAGCACGGTGTCGAGGTCGTGGGTGCGGCCTTTCCAGTCGGGCGTGAGCACCTCGATGGCGCACTGCGGATTGCGGTGCTTGGTGGCGCGGATGGTGGCGGCCCAGACGCTGGCGCCGCCGTCCTTCAGGTCATCGCGGGCGACGGAGGTGATGACACAGTGGCGGAGCCCCATCTTGGCGACTGCATCGGCCACGCGGGCGGGCTCGCCCAGGTCGAGCTCGGTCGGCCGGCCGGTCTGGATCGCGCAGAAATTGCAGGAGCGCGTGCAGATGTTGCCGAGGATCATGACCGTGGCCGTGCCGCGGGACCAGCACTCGCCGATGTTCGGGCACTGGGCGCTCTGGCAAACCGTGTGGAGCTTGTTGTCTTCCACGAGGCGGCGCGTGGCTTGGTAGGCCGGACCGGAGGGCAGCTTGGCGCGGAGCCAGTCGGGTTTGCGGTGGGTGGGCGTCATGGACGGGACAGAAAGTGGCCGGAATTGACCGCTAATCCACGCTAATCTTCGCCAATAAGCAGCCTAGCTGGCGGGATGATTCGGTGCATTAGCAGAGATTAGCGCGGATTAGCGGTTTGCAAAAACTCCGGCAAGAGCCGCCGGAATTCCGCCGCCAGCACGCGCTTCACCTCTTCGGGTGAGGGCGCCGACCCGAGCTCGGCGGCCATGGAGGTGACGGTGCCGTCAGTGATGCCGCAGGGCACGATGCCGCCGAAGGGCGCGAGGTCCGCGTCCACATTGAGCGCGAAGCCGTGGTAGGTCGTCCACTTTTTCACGGCGACGCCGATGGCGGCGATCTTGCGCGGGCCGAGCCAGATGCCGGTCTTGCCCTCGCGGCGCGCGGCGGCGAGGCCGAAGGTGCCGACCGTGTTGATCAGCACCTGCTCGAGGAGGCGCAGATAGGCGTGGAGGTCCTTGCGGGCGGTGAGGTTGATGATCGGATAGCCAACGATCTGACCCGGGCCGTGGTAGGTGATGTCGCCGCCGCGGTTGGACTTGTGGACCTCGATGCCACGGCGCGCCAGTTCGGCCTCGTCCCAAATCATGTGCTGCTCGGCGCCCTTGCGCACGCCGAGCGTGTAAACCGGATTGTGCTCGGTGAAGACCAGCGTGTCGCCCGCTTCGCCCGCGTTGCGGCGGGCGACGAGTTCCTCCTGGCGCTGCCAGGCGTCGGCGTAGGCCGTGCGACCCCAATCGAGGATCGCGAGGGTCGGGAAGGTGGCGATGGAATCTGGCACGGAAAGGAGACTCTCAGCCCGGTGAGCGAAGGATGCAACTCCTTCACTGCTGCTGCGCCGGGATGTTGTTGGGGCTTACTCGCCGACTAGGTAAAGCGCCGCCAGTGCGCCGGCGGCCACCGTGCAGGCCATCAGCACGGCCACATAACCCCGCAGCGCGCCGCGGCCGAGCCAGACCGCAAGCACGCCCTTCACGACGGAGTTGGCGATGGCCGCGACGAGGATGGCCTGCGCGGCCAATCCCAGGCCGACCTGCGCCGAGTTGAGATTCTCCGCCACCGAGAGCGAGATGGCGTCGAGGTCGGTCAGGCCTGACACGAAGGAGAGCGGCAGCAGGCCGGATCGCAGGTGTCCGTAATGCGCGATGGCTTTCACCCCAAAGGTGATGGCGGAGTAGAGCAGGGCGAACTTGATCGCGGTGGACAGGCTGAGCGGATTGCCGACAGCCGCGGGATCGGGGGTGCCGGCGTTGCCCCGCTGGCGCCAGGCGATCAGGCCCGCCGTGAGGAGGCCAGGCAGCGCCATCAGGGCGAAGGCCGGAACCATCGAGGCGGCGAGATCCGGGCTGACGAGTAGGAGCAGCACCAGTAATCGCGGCAGCATCACCGTGCAGGCGAGGGCGACGGCCATCGCGTAGGACTCCGCATGGGCGGGGTCTTCGCGGCTGCGGCGGCTGAAGGCCAGCGTCGTCGCCGTGCTGGAGGCGATGCCGCCGAGCAGGCTGGTCAGGATCAGGCCCGAGCGCGCCCCGAGCAGCCGCATCAGCACGTAGCCGGCGAAGCCGACGCCCGAGATGCGCACAACCATCATCCAGGTGGAGTCGAGGTTGAAGCCGCCGAAGGGGCCGAAGGCGCGGTCCGGCACCAGCGGCAGGATCACGCCGGTGATGGCAATGAACTGGAGCGAGGCGCGGATGTCCGCCTCGGTGAACCGGCGCGTCCAGGCGTGGATCGGCTGCTTGAGGCCGAGCAGCACCACGCTGAGGGCGGTGACCAGCGCCGCGGCCGATTGCTGCCGCCACTGCACCAGCGCTCCTACCAGCAGCGCGATCAGGACGGCCACGAAGGTCGTGCTGCCCACGCCACCACCCTCCGCCGCTCCGGAGCGCGGGAACAGATAGCTGAGGCCCAGCAGGGCGAGAGCCACGGGCAGCACAGCGGGCGACCAGGCTTCCGTGAGGTAGGCGGCCACGCAGCCCAGCATGCTGCAGAACGTGAAGGTTCGCACGCCGCTGAAATCCTCGCGCGAGGATTTTTCCGTTTGCTCGCTCCATTGCCGGATGAGACCGATGATCGCGCCCAGGCCGGCGCTGACGATGATCGCGGAGAGAAGCAGAGTGGGGGGCATGAGGTGACGCGCGCAGCGTGGCAGATCGATCCGCCGAGGGAACAGAAAAACACCGCGCGCGACCGCCCGGGGGCGCGAAACTTTCATTGGCATTCATGTTGCGCCGACCCGGCCTACGGGCGGAATCGGGATCATGACTGTTCCGCTGCCCTTTTTCGATGTCGTCCCGGCTGGTGACCTGCAGCGCCGCTGCGCGCTGAATTTCTCGCGACTGCATGACGAGCCCTTCCGGTTCGATGCCATGGTGAAGGCCAACACGGCCGCGGAGGCGCCGGGCGACTGGATCGGGCGGGCCATGCTCGGCCTGTCGGTGCTTGGGCAGACGCTGCGGTTCGAGCCGCTTTACCTCGGGGAAATCATGGCGAAGCTGCCGTCGGCGCTGAACGCGCGCGGCTACATCGGCGCGATCCACGCGGCCGGCACGGCGGACGAGAACCAGGTCGGCGGTCACAACGGCCTGCTCCGCGGCCTGTGCGAGTATTACCTGTGGAAACGCGACTCGCGTGCGCTGGCGGTCATCCGTTCCATCGTGGCCAACCTCATGGTGCCGACGCGCGACCTCTACGCCGCCTATCCCGACGAGAAGCTGGCGAAACTCGCCGACGGCCGGCCGATCGGCCTCACCGTGAAGAACGAAGGCGTGTGGGTCGGGCTGTCCACGGACATCGGCACGGTGTTCTTCACCTTGGACGGGCTCACGCAGGCCTACACAATCGAGCCGTCACCGGAGTTGCGCGGGTTGATTGAGACCATGATCGCGCGCTATGCCCGGCTTGACGTGCAGAAGATCGGCGCGCAGACGCACTCCACGCTCAGCACGCTGCGCGGGATTTTCCGCTGGTGGGAGGAAGTGGACCCGCGGCCGGAGCTGCTCGCGCTGGTCCGCAAACGCTACCGGCTCTACCGCGAGATCGCCGAGACGGAGCACTACGCCAACTACAACTGGTTCGGGCGGCCCGAGTGGACGGAGGCCTGCGGGGTGGTGGACTCTTTCCTCCTCGCTGTCCAGCTCTGGCGCGCGACCGGCGAGGCGGACTACCTGCAGGCGGCGCACCGCATCTATTTCAACGCACTTTGCTACGCCCAGCGGCCCAACGGCGGATTCGGCTGCGACCTGTGCGTCGGCGCTGACGGCCGCGTGCAACTGGCGCCGCACCCGAAGATATTCGAGGCGCCGTGGTGCTGCTCGATGCGCGGGGCCGAGGGGCTGGCCCGCGCGGCGCAGTTCAACCTGATGACCGACGCCTCCGGTGGCGCAGTGTGGGTGCCGTTCTTTTTTGAGGGCGATTACACGCTGCGCTTTCCCGACGGCGAGATTGCCGTGCGCTGCGCCAGCGAATATCCCCACGGCGGCCGGGTGCGGTGGACGGTTCTGCGCAGCACGGTGGGCGCGGCGAAGACCTGGTATTTCCTCGTGCCGCCGGGCGTCGCGCCGCGCGCCCTCACACTGACGCAGGCTGGCCGCCCCGTGGAGCTGCGCGAGGCCGCCGGATTCATGACCGCTTCCCTGATCCTGGTGGCGGGCGAGGTGCTGGCGTTAGACTTCGCGCTGGCCCTCACGGTCAAGCAGCCCGCTACGGCGGCGCTACCGGCGGGCTATCATCGCTTTTGCCACGGCCCTCTGGTGCTCGGCGCGGAGCGGCCCGACGTGGTTGGCCTCGAGGCGGAGGATGAGTTTCTGCCGCTGGGGCGCGGCCGCTACCAATGCCGGCGCACCGGGACCTTGCTGGCCCCGATTGACGACCTGACCTACCGCAGCGAGGCCGGGGCGCGGGCGCACCACGCCCAGCTGGTCTTTCGCGACGGCCCCGCCTGAGCGGGGCGGGTTTCAATTTCCATTTGCCCCGGATGGGCCGGGTGCCAAGCCTTGGCCATTCCATGAGCGACACTCCCCCGGACATTTCCCATGACCAGTATGCCGTGCGGCTGAAGAAGCTGCAGGACATGCGTGCCGCCGGCACCGATCCGTTCCGCGCCAACGCGGCGCAGATCCATTTCTCGGGCGAGGCGCTCAAGGCCTACGTGGACGGCGCGGACTACACCGTGCCCGTCAAGGTCGCCGGCCGCCTTGTCGTCATCCGCGACATGGGCAAGAGCCAGTTCGTCAAGATTCTCGACCAGCAGGGCCAGCTCCAGCTCTACGTGAAGAAGGACCTGGTGGGCGACGAGGCCTACGCGGCGTTCA
Source organism: Lacunisphaera sp. (assembly GCA_039807025.1). GTDB lineage: Bacteria > Verrucomicrobiota > Verrucomicrobiia > Opitutales > Opitutaceae > Lacunisphaera. The sequence goes on along the minus strand of JBDHQK010000032.1, from coordinate 1,195 downwards.
AGAAGCTCGACCTCGGCGATATCATCGGCGCCGAGGGTGTCCTCTTCAAATCCAAGACGGGCGAGATCACCGTGCGCGTGGACAAGTATGTCCTCGTGGCCAAGGCCCTGCGTCCGCTGCCGGAAAAGTGGCACGGCCTGTCCGACATGGAACAGGTTTACCGCCAGCGCTACCTCGACCTCATCGTCAACGCGGAGTCGCGCGCGCGCCTCATGCAGCGCAGCGCGATCGTCGCCAGCATCCGGCGCACGCTGGCCAACCGGAAGTTCCTCGAGGTCGAGACGCCCATGCTCGAGGGCGTGGCCGGCGGCGCCGCGGCGCGGCCCTTCACCACGCACCACAACGCGCTCGGCTCGGACTTCTTCCTGCGCATCGCGCTCGAGCTGCGCCTGAAGCGCCTGCTGGTCGGCGGCATCGACCGCGTGTTCGAGATCGGCCGCGTCTTCCGCAACGAAGGCGTCTCCCGCAAACACAACCCTGAGTTCACCATGCTCGAGGTTTACCAAGCCTACTCGGATTTCCGCGGCATGATGGAGCTGCTCAAGGCCATCTTCGCCGACCTGTGCCGCGACGTCATCGGCGCGACCGAGATCAAGCACGCCGCCAGCGGCCAGCTGATCAACTTCGCCGGCGAGTGGCGCGAGGCAGGCTACTTCGACCTCATTGACGAGGCGGTCGGCTTCAAGCTCAGCGCCGAGCGCAACGCGCCCGACTACCGCGCCAAGGCCACCGCCGCCGCGCAGAAGCTCGGCCTCGAGATCCACCCGGGCTGGGAGACGCACGAGGTCGTGAACGAGATCTTCGGCAAGAAGATCGAGCCGACGCTCATCCAGCCGACCTTTGTCACGCACCTGCCCAAGGAGCTCTGCCCGCTGGCCAAGCTCAACGCCGAGGACCCGGGCCTGATCGACGTCTTCGAGTGCATCATCGGCGGCATGGAGGTGGCGCCGGCCTATTCCGAGCAGAACGATCCGTTTGTGCAGCGCGAGATGTTCGAGAAGCAGGTCGGTGACGAGAAGCAGAACCTCGACAACGACTTCCTGCTCGCGCTCGAGCACGGCATGCCGCCGGCCGGCGGCATGGGCGTCGGCATCGACCGCCTCTGCATCCTGCTCACCGGCGCCGAGAGCATCCGCGACGTGATCCTGTTCCCGACTTTGCGCCCGGAGGGCGCAAAGTCGCAGGCATAAGGTTT
>JBDHQK010000031.1:0-23360 GCA_039807025.1 Lacunisphaera sp. | reverse complement strand
AGATCCCCGGGCTGACCCATCCCGACGCCCCGGCGCTCGACTTGCTCGCGATGGTCCTCGGCCACGGCGACAGCTCGCTGCTCTGGCAGGCCATCCGCGAGAAGGCCCGCCTGGTGCACTCCATTGATGTCATGGCCTGGACTCCCGGCACGAGCGGGTTGTTCTACGTCTCCTTGCTGGCAGACCCGGACAAGCGCGTCGCTGCCGAGCAGGCCGTTCTCGCGGAGATCGACCGCATCACGCGGAAGGGCATCAGCGCATCCGCCCTCGCCAAGGCCGTGCGCCAGGCCGTCACGTCGGAGATCAACTCGCGCAAGACCATGTCCGGGCAGGCCTCGCGCCTCGGGGCGGGCGAGGTCGTGGTCGGCGACGTCAATTACGCGCGGACCTACTTCGAGCGGTTGTTCGCGCTGACCCCCGCGTGCCTGCGACGCGTCATGCGCACCTACCTCGTGCCGGAGAAGCTGACGGTGGTGTCGTCCAACCCGGCCACGGCGGCGGCGGTTGCCCCGCCCGCAACCGCCCCGGCCGCATCGCTCGACTTCGAAGAAATCACGCTCCCCAACGGCGCGCGGCTGCTGCTCCAGCCGAACCGGCATTTGCCCAACCTGCACCTGCGGCTCGCTTTCGCCGGCGGGCCGATGTTCGAGCCGGCGGAGAGCCGCGGCCTGACCAGCCTCATGGCGACGCTCCTTACCAAGGACACGGCGGAGCGCTCCGCCGAGCAAGTGGCCCGCGCCATCGAGGCCGCGGGCGGGAGCTTTGCGGAATTCGCGGGTCACAACAGTTTCGGGCTCATGGCCGAGGTGCTGCCCGGCGACGCCGACCTGGCCCTGGAACTGATGCGCGCCGCCGTGCTGCGGCCTGCCTTCCAGCCCGCCCGGCTCGAGGTGGAGCGCGCGGCCGCCCTCGCCGCCCTCAAGGAAGGCCTCGACGATGTCGTGACGGTCGGCCGGAGGGCGATGCGCGCACGATTCTTCGGCGCCCATCCCTTCGCCATCGAGAGCGGCGGCGACGAGGCCGGCTTGAAGGGCATCACCGTGGCCGGCCTGCGGGCCCAGCACCGACGCCTGCTGGTGAGCGGCAATGCCGTGCTCGCCGTGGCGGGCGATTTTGACGCGAAAAAACTCTTGCCCAAGCTGAAGGCGTTTCTCGCGCAGTTGCCCAAGGGGGCGGTGGCCAGGGCGACGGCCCCGGTGCAGGTCAAGGCGGGCGATTTCACCGTGGTGCAGCCGCGCCAGCAGGCCATCGTCTTCCAGGCTTTTCCCGGGCCGGGCCTGCTCGCGCCGGATTACGCCGTGAGCGAGGTCATGGACGAGCTGTTCAGCGGCATGTCGTCGCACTTGTTCGAGCGCGTGCGCGAGGAGAAGAGCCTGGCGTATTTCGTGCGCTCCAGCCGGATCGTGGGGCTGGAGACCGGGATGTTTTATTTCTTCGCGGGCACCAGCCCGGAGCGGCATGGCGAGGTCATTGCCGAACTGAACCTCGAGATCGCCCGCGTGCAGGGCGGGGGCGTGACCGCCGGGGAGCTCGCGCGCTGCCAGACGCGCCTCAAGGCCGCCCAGCGCATGGGCCTGCAGACCAACTCGGCGCGGGCCATGCAGGCGGCGCTCAACGCCGTCTACGGTCTGCCGCTCAACGACTGGCGCAACTACGATGCGCGCATCGACGCCGTCACGCCCGCCGAAGCGCAGGCCTTTGCCCGGCGCTACTTCCAACCCGGCAGCCGCGTGCAACTCGTGGTCCAGCCCGGTCCGGCGGTGGAAAAGTGACGCCCCCGCGCCGGGTTTTCGGGTTTTCCGGCTCAAGCGCGCGCTTGCGGCGGCCGGGGGAGTCCTCCAGACTGTGGATCCGATGAAGACGCTCACATCCACAGTTAGACTCGCGCTGGGTTTCCTGGCGCTGTTGTTCGCAGTCACGATGGTCACGGCGAAAGAATCTTCCGCCAAGGAGAAGAAGCCCTCCAAGCAGACGATGGAGAAGCACGATGCCAACAAGGATGGCGCGCTGGACGACTCGGAGAAGGCCGCGGCCAAGGCCGAAGCCGCCGCGAAAGCCAAGGCGACGAGGGAGGCGAACCTGGCCAAATACGACGTCAACAAGGACGGCAAGCTGGATGACAGCGAGAAGGCCGCGATGAAGGCGGATCTTGAGGCGGCCAAAGCCGCCAAGAAAGCGGAGAAGGGAGCCAAGAAGGCCACCAAGGAAGAGTCGAAATAAGCTCCGACCAATCTCTCAACCCAGCCCCGGCCGCCCGCCGGGGCTTTTTGTTTGGCGGCCGCCCCGCCTACTTCTTCTCCAGCAGGCCGCCGCTCCACTTGAGCTTGGCGCGCATGACCTCGTAGTGGGAGTAATCGCGCCGCTGGGCGAGCGAGAGGGCGCGACGGTCCATGGTGATCTCCACCGGCGCGCCCTCCGTCACGACCATGTTGCGCTGGCCGTCCATGGCGACGAGCAGCCGCGAACCCGCGGTGCAGTTGACCACCCGGAGCTTCACGTCGTTGCGGAAGATGATCGTGCGGTTGCTCAGGGTGTGCGGGCAGATCGGGGTCATCGCGATGACCTCGGCCTGCGGGTGGATGATTGGGCCGCCGGCGGCCAGGTTGTAGGCCGTGGAACCGGTGGGCGTGGAGAAGATAAGGCCGTCGCAGGTGTATTCGGTAACGAACTTGTTGTTGGCGAAGACCTCGAGGCGGACGATGCGCGAAGGCTTGGCGTCCTTGACCAGCACGTCGTTGAGGGCGACATCGCTGCGCCGCGGCCCGGTCTTGCAGTCGAGGAGCGCGCGCTGGGCGATTCGGTAGTCGCCCGCCAGCAGGGCGGCGAACTGCGCCCGAGCCTCGTCAGCCGAGAAGGTCGTGAGGAAGCCGAGGCTGCCCTGGTTGACGCCGATGATGGGAATGTCCGCCTCGGCCGCGCCGCGGACGGCGCCGAGCAGCGTGCCGTCGCCGCCGATGACGCAGCAGGCGTCGCAACCCCGGAAGAAACTGCGCGGCAGCTTGCGGTCGCCGGACAGTTTCACCTTTTTCGCGCCCCCTGCCCGGGCGATGCCCATCAGTTCCTGGGCGAGCTCGGCGGCGCCCGGTTTGTCCGAGTTGTAGACGAAGGCCAGTTTGCGGAAGGGCGGCATGGGTTTCCCGCTGATTACGCGGATAAACGCGGATATTGGAATAGCAATCTGGCAGCGATCATCCGCGCTATCCGCGGGGAAGGGCCTTGGTCAGGCCCAGCAGGAACTCGCGGTTGCCGTCGGCGCCGTGGACCGGGCTCTCCATTTCGCCGTGCAGCTTCGCCCCGGCCAGTTCGCGCAGGGCGAACTCGCGCACTTCGGCCAGCACGCGCGCGCGCACGGCGTCGTCGCGGATGATGCCTTGGCCCTTGTCCACCTCGGCCTTGCCCGCCTCGAACTGGGGCTTCACCAAGGCGATCAGCATGCCGCCGGAGCGCAGGAAGGGCCACACGGCGGGCAACACGCTTTTCAGGGAGATGAATGACAGGTCCATGACCACCGCGTCGTAAGCGGCGCGCGGCAGGCTGCCAGGGGCGAGGTGCCGGGCGTTGGTCTTTTCGAGATTGGCCACGCGCGGGTCGCGACGGATTTTGTCGTGCAACTGGCTGTGGCCGACGTCCACGCAGGTTGCGGAGGCGGCGCCGGCCTGCAGGGCGCAGTCGGTGAAGCCGCCGGTCGAGGCGCCGACGTCGAGCACGTGCGCGCCGGCCAGCCCCACCGCGAATTTTTCGAGGTAGGCGGCCAGCTTTTCCCCGCCGCGGCTGACGAAGCGCGGCGGCTGGTCCACGCTGAGCTCGAAGTCCGCCGCGTATTCCTTGCCCGGCTTGTCGAGCCGCTCGGTGCCGTGGCGGACGCGACCGCTCATGATGAGCGCCTTGGCCTGCGCGCGGGTGGGCGCGAGGCCGCGGGTCACCAGCAGTTCGTCGAGACGAGTCTTGGGCATTTTCGATTTTGATTTTCGATAGGGAACCAGGCGGGAGCGCCGGCGGAATTTGTAATCCAAAACCGGGAATCGAAAATCAAAAATATCAAGGTTTCTGCCGGGCGGGAGACCAGCACGTGGTGCGGCCGCCGATGATGGCGCGCGCCAGAGGCCTTTTCGTCCGGGGACAGCGGCCACCGGGCTCCCAGCGATGGTTGAAGAGCCACGAGTTCGGCATGAAGGCGTTCAGCACGGGAGGCAGCGGGCCGCCGGCGCCGGCATTGTATTTCAAGGCGCCGCGGCAGACGAAGCGGCATGCGCGGTGGAGGGCGCGCACCTCGGCGGGGTCGAGGGAGCCGGCGAGGCGCGCCGGATGGAGGGCGGCGCGCCAGAGCACCTCGTCGGCCATCCAGTTGCCGATGCCGGGAAAACGCTCCTGCATCAGCAGCACGGCCTTGATGGGCGCGCGGCCCCGCCGTTGCAGGAAGGCGGCGACTGCTTCCACCGTGAAGGCACGGGAGAGGATGGCCGGGGCGATGCGCGTCCACCACGCCGGTGGCTGCGGCCCGGTCGCGAAGCGCACGCCGCCGAACATGCGCGGGTCGGTGAAGACCAGTTGCCGGTCCTTTTGCACGAGGATGAAATGATCGTGCCGGGCCGCGACGTAGCCGGGCGGCTCCACGCGCAGCTCGCCGCTCATGCCGAGGTGGATGCCGAGCCAGTTGTCGCCGGAGAAGCGAAACAGCATCTGCTTGGCGGCGGTCTCGGAGTCGAGCAGGGTGGCGCCGGTGAGTCTGCGCTTCAGCCGGGCGGTGTTGGCGTCGCGGAAGGTCTTCTTGCCCTCGTGCAGGCGCACGGTGGTCACCTTGGCGCCGTGCCCGGCGGCCCAGCGCTTGCGGAAGAACTCAACCTCGGCCAGTTCGGGCACGGCTCAGCGGATCTCCCAGTCGTAGGGATGCTTCGAGAGCGCCTTCGTGCCGGTGGCGGTGACTTGCACGACGTCTTCCCAGCGGCAGCCACCGAGGCCGGGATAATACAGGCCGGGCTCAACGGTCATGACCGAGCCCTTCTTCAGCGGGCTGGCGACGGAGGGCGACATGCGGCCGGGGTCGTGGACGGCGAGGCCGAGCCCGTGGCCGGTGCCGTGGAAGAAGCCCACGGAGCCGGACTTGGTGTGCCTGGTCTCATAGCCGGCGTCGGCGAAACATTCGGTGACCGCGCGGTGCACGAGGCGGCCGTCCACGCCGGCGCGCATGACCCGGGTGGCGCGCTTTTGCGCCTCGCGCACGGTGGCGACGAGACGACGCTGCACCTCGCGGGGGCGGCCCTTGAGGTAAGTGCGCGTCATGTCGCCGAAATAGCCGGTTTTCGTGACCCGCGGAAAAATATCGATGATGATGAGCTCGTGCGGCCGCAGCGGGCCGGAGCCGCGCTCGTGCGGATCGCAGGCCTGGTCGCCGCAGGCGAGGATGGTGTCGCGCGGGTCGCCGCCCTGCTCGCGGATGGCGGTCTCGAGCGCGAAGCGCAGCGACTCGGAGGTGAGCACCTTGCCCCGGTGGACGAGGGTGCGGCCCTTGATGCGGGCGGCGCGAAGGATTTTCTCGGCGACAGTGTAGCCGACGGAGCAGAGACGGTTGCCCTCGCGGATGCAGGCGGCCTCCCAGTCCGTCTTGATCTCGCGCTCGGGGAAGAGCTGATCGCCGGCGAAATCGAGTTTCAGGCCCAGCTTGGTGAGCTTGCCGTAGAGGGCGGCGGGGAAATCGTCGGACACCCGGAAGCGGCGCAGGCCGTATTCCCGGGCCAGGGTGGCGATGATCTCCGCGACCCCGGCCCGCGGGCCGTAGCGCTCTTGCGCCTTCACCAGCCAGGGTTCCTGCGGCAGCACGACATCGAAGGCGCTGGTCCGCTTGACGCGGCCGAACTCCAGCGTGCGCTGCACGGTGATCTTCTTCCCGCCGGCACCGAAGGCGATGAAGGGGTCGTGCACCTCGACGCGCCCGAAATAGAGCATGTCGGCGCTGGCGTGGGTGTCGGTGTAGAGGAGCGGGGGAGGGAGCATGGGAGGGAAAGTGAAGGTGAGAGTGAAAGGGGAGGCAATTTATGATTTACGATTCGCGATTTATGATTGGGATGCCGCGCATGACGCTCCGCCGCGCCCTGCCGTTCCTCTCTCTGGTGACCCTGCTCTCTGCCTGCGGCGGCTCCGACCGCGCGCAGGTAACCGCGCCCAAGTCGGTGGACGACCGGTTCGCCATCAAGGTCGGCGAACGCACCGTGCAGATGCAGGTGGCGGCGCTGCCGCCCGAGTTGCAAAAGGGCCTCATGTTCCGGAAATCCATGGGGGCGGACGAGGGGATGCTGTTCGTGTTCACCTCCCCCTCGCCGCAGGGTTTCTGGATGCGCAACACGACGCTGCCGCTCGACATCGGCTATTTCGACGCGACCGGCGAGCTGAGGGAAATCTACCCGATGTATCCGCACGACGAACGTCCGGTGAACTCACGCAGCCGCCAAATCCAGTTCTGCCTCGAGATGAATCAGGGCTGGTTCCGGCAGAACGACGTGAAGCCCGGCGCGAAGCTCGACCTGAAGGCCGTGGCCGAGGCCCTGCGCGCGCGCGGCCTCAAGCCCGATCAGGCGGGGCTGCGCTGAATCATCTGCTCTGGTCATGAATGTGCTCGTCATCGAAGACCAGACGATGGTGCGAGAACTTCTGGCCTTGGCGTGCTGTGAGGTTCTGCCCAAGGCAAAGGTGAATGCCGCGGGCACCAAGGCCGCCGCTCTGGCGCTGTGCCGGTTGGCACCACCCGACCTCGTGGTCCTTGACCTGGTCCTGCCGGACGGCGACGGGCTCGACCTGTTGCCGGATATCTTCGCCCTGGCTCCGGCGGCCAAGATCATCGCGCTCTCCTCGCACATCGACGAGTTCACCCTGCACCGGGCCCTCGGCTCGCGGGTGCACGGCATCCTCGACAAGAACGAGCAGCCGGTCCGCATCCTCCGCGAGGCCATCACCACCGTGCTCGACGGCAAGCAATACGTCTCCTCCTTCGTGCAGAGGTTGAAGGCCTCGGTGCGGGCCGACCCCGCCGCGTTCGACAAGATTCTGTCAGGGCGGGAGCAGGAGGTGCTGGGACTGGTGGGGCAGGGGCTGGCCAACGACCAGATCGCCGCCCGTCTCAAGATCAGCGCCAGCACTGCAAAGAACCACCGGCTGAACATCATGGCCAAGCTCGACCTGCACAGCACCCCGCAGTTGATCCGCTACGCGATCGAAAAGGGTTTCACACGCTTGGGCGGGTGAGGCGGGCGGGAGGCCCCTTCGGGGCTGGGCTGGGCCAGCGGCACGCGGACAAAAAAGGTGGCGCCCGGGCCAGGCCAGCCACGATCGCGGGCGATTTCGGAAGGGCTTTCCACGCCGACGCTGCCGCCAAGCAGCCGGGCCATGGCCCGGCACATTGCCAGGCCGATACCCGTGCCGGGCACACGCCCTGCCTGCGCCCGGCTGCCGCGCGTGAAACGCTTGAAGATCATTTCCTGCTCCTCGGCCGGCACGCCGGGGCCGCCATCAGCCACCTCGATCAACAAGGTCACCCCATTGCCGGCTAGCGGGGCGGCGCTAATGTTGATCTCGACCGGAGCGCCGGGGGCGTGGCGCAGGGCGTTGGCCGCCAGGTTCGCCACGGTAATGCCCAGTTTGGTGTCATCGCCGACGAAACCATCGGTGAAATCGGGCGGCCAGCGCACCGTGATCGACTCGGAGGCACCGCATTCGGCCAGCACCCGCGGCAACAGATCCCGCAGCAGAAAAGGGCGCGCCACGACAGGCGCGCCGCCGGCGTCCACCTCGGAAAAATTCAGCACCTCGTCGCAGAGCTTGAGTAGGCTGCCGGTGGCGAGGTGAAGCAGCCGGGCCTGCGCGCGCTGGTCGGGGGACAGTCCGCCCGCCTCCAGCTTGCACACCACCGAGGCCAAGCCGTTGGCCGGCCGGCGGATTTCATGACCGAGGTTGTCGAGGAACTCGGATTTCGCGGTATTGGAGAGAGACAATTCGCGAGTGCGGTCGTTGACGAGCTGCTCCAGCCGGGCCGATTCCTGACGCAGCACGCGCAGCCGCCACTTGTGGGCCGACCAAGCCAGCGCCCCCACCGTGGTGAGCCAGAGCGCGATGGCCCAGGATTGCCAATACCAAGGAGTGGCGATGACGAATTGCACCTCCAAGGGCGGGCCGGCTCGCCCGAATCGGTCAACCCCGCGGGCCAGCAGCGAGTGGGAGCCGGCCGGGAGGCCGGAGAACTCGCGCAAAGGGGAGACTTGGGGCTTCGACCAAGCGGCCTCGGCGCCGAGGAGCCGGGTCTGGAACCTGACCGCCGGGTCATCGGCGAGGGCGCGGGCGACGGCGAAGGTGAACTGCAGCCTTCCGGTGTCGGCGGGGAACCGCGCCACGTTGTCGTTGGGCAGGGCTCGGCGGACGGAATCAGCCACGAGGCTTTGCAAGGTGACGGACGGGGCGCTCGCGGCGGGCCGGATAGCGTGGGTCTCCACCCGCAGCAGGGCGCTGTCGCCTCCGATCCAAAGCAGCGGTCCGGCTTCGCCGGCAGTCAGGCTGAGGTGATTGATGTCACCAGCCTGATCCAGGCCGGGCACGGCGAGCGGAGCCCAGGTCAATCCCGGTGATTTACCGGTCGCCCGCCGCACATGCAGCAGAGCATTCGGGGAATCAGGCTCCGCATCCCTGGGACGCACACTCCAATAGGCACCGTCCGCGCCCGCTGGGACGGCAGCCAGCACCCGCCACGCTTCGAAATCCGCCGGCGGGAGGAACTGTTGGGTGGCCTCGTCCCAAACCAGCGTCCGTTCCCCGCTCCACGCGCAGACGAGATCGTTGACTAGGGTAAGGGTGAAGGGTTCCGGCGGCAGTGACACGGCCCGGCCCAAGGGCCGCCAGCCGCCGGGCGCGTCGTCGTCGCGCTCCAGCCTCAACACCGCGCCTCGACGGGTGACGAGCCAGAGGTGGCCGGTGGTGTCTTCCAAGGCGGAAACCACGGCCTCGCCGGGTTCAAGGGCCAGCGGCAGGATGGTCCGTTCACGCAAGCCTTCATGCAGTAGCAGGGTTCCCTCGCTTGAGCCGACCAGCAACGTGGGTTGCGGCCCGCTGAGCGGCAACAGCGCCATGGTTTCGCGGACGTCCATGGTCTGCTCCATGGCTCCGTTGGTGGTCATGGACCACAAGCCGTCGGCGCCGCCAAACCAGAGCCGGTCGTCGAACACCGCGGCACATTCCAGGTTCGCCCAGAATGGTTCGAGGAGATCGAACAGGCCGGGTTGCTGCGGAGTGGATTTCGGCAGGGTGAAGACGCGCCGTTGCGACACCACCCGCAGCCGACCGGCCCACTCGGCGACCAGGCGCATCGGCCGGGGCGTCAGGCGCATGCGCCGGTCTAGGATCGTCACGGCGCCGGGCCCTGCGAGCCGGACCACGCCTCCGCTGATGGTTCCGATCCAGATCTGCTGGTCGGGATCGGTGGCGAGGATGTTGACGTGGTCATCGGGCAGGCCGGACTGGGTGGTCACCAGGCCGCGCAAATCACCGGCACTGGTCGTAAGCACGACGCCGCCGTAAGCAGTGGCGATGGCGAGGATGTTCGGGCCGGCGGGGACCACCTGCAGGGCGCGGCGTCCCCGGAGTTCGTTGGAAACCGGATCGAGGCGGGTCCAGTGTTCACCCTGGCGCCGATACACTTCCTCGTTGAACACGACCAGCGCGCTTCCGTCGGCCTGGGGCACATAGCCCATCACCGCCTGGTTCGAGGGGAGGCTGGCCAGGGGCAGCCACAGGCGCGGACCATCCCGCTCCATCCGCACAAGTCCCGTGCCCGGTTGGTAGATCATCAGATCCTCGCCGGAGGTGAACCCGTAAATACGTGCGTGTGACGCCGGCAGTTCCCAGATGGTGAAGCGCCGCCCGTCCCAATGCATGACCTTCGTGCGGGCCACGAAGGTCGCGCCCCCACCGCCGGCGGCGACGGTGTAGAAGATGAAATTCACCTGGTCGTCGAAGCCTGCGGCCCGCAGCTCGGGCTCCAGCGAGTGGAAGACCCATTCCCCGGTGTTCGTCCGCTCAATCCACCCGATGATGCCTTCGCCGCCGACCCAGACGCGGTCGCGGCCATCGGGATCCAGCGCGACAATGCTGACGGTGTTCGGCACGGCGATGCGCTGCCAATTAAGACCGTCGTAGACTGCCAGCCGGCTCGAGCCGACAAAGAGCAGGCCGTCGTGATTGCGGGCGAGGCCGGTCACCTGCCCGCTGATGAAGGCCCGGGAGGACTCGGGGATCTCCAGCACCGCATAACCGGTGACATCAACCGCGGCTGGGAGCGCTGGCGCACCGCACAATGCCAACAGGCAGACGAGGACGGCGACTGTCCGGCGGTGGGGCATGGAGGCAACGGTAGGAAAAGACCGGACCACGGCGCGAGCCGATTAACGGCTAGGCCTATAGGTCTAGTTCCGGCCGTTGCGGGTCCGCGCGCCGGTCGTCAGTGCTCTGTCATCAGCCGGGCACGCAGCCCGGCCGGTCATCGCCACCTCAAACCCCCACCCCATGATCCCGACCCTGCCGGTTAACTGGCGCCGCTTCGGCGCGTTGTCTCTCTTCGCACTGGCTGTTTCCGCTCCTAGGCCACTCCCGGCCCAGGAGGTGGCGGCCGTCCCGGCGGAGACCAAACCGGATTCAAACGCGGTCGAACTCGAGACCTACACCGTCACCGAGAAACAAAAGGGTGGTTTCAAGGCCGAACGCGTGCAAGTGGGCTCGTTCCGCGACATGAACCCGGTGGATGTGCCGGTGACGGTCAACGTGGTTTCACGCGAGGTGCTCGATGCCCAGGGCGCCCGTTCGATCTACGACGCGCTGAAGAACACGGCGGGCGTGACGCGGGCCAACAGCAACGGCAACGCCGCCGACAATATCGCGATCCGAGGCATCACGGTGGAAAATCGCGGCAATTACCGCTTGAACGGTTCGTTGCCGGTGGTGAACCTCATCGACCTCACGCTGGAGAACAAGGAGCGCGTCGAAGTCCTGAAGGGCGGCGCCTCGCTATATTACGGCTTCGTGCCGCCCAGCGGCATCGTCAACCTCGTGACGAAACGCGCCACGCCCAAGCCCCTGACGGCGTTGCTCGTGACGGCCAATAACTATGGCGGCGTGACCGGGCAGGTGGATGTCTCACGACGCTTCGGTGGCACAGACCAGTTTGGCGTGCGCGTCAATGCAGCGGCCGGTCAGGAGGATATCGGCATCGACCATCATTCCGGCATGCGCCGGTTTGGCTCCGTCGCCCTGGATTGGAAGGTGAGCGACCGGCTGCTGTTCCGCTTCGATGCGGAGACGCTCCGCAAGAACACCGTCGAGCAGACCAACATCCGGTATGTGGCCGTCGGCTCCACCATTCCGTTGCTGCCGCTACCGCCGCAGGAACGCAACCTGGGCGGGCCTTGGCAGGAGAACAAGGGCTACATGCGCACCTATGTCCTCCGCACCGACGTGCTGCTTTCCCGGTCCTGGACCATCGTCGCCGAGGCCGGCCAGGCGGTCACGCACCGCTCCCGCCGTTCGTCGGATTTCCGCAACTACAACCTGACCACGGGCGCCGGCCAGGTCGTCACCACGTTCAACCCGACGATGTATTACTCGAATGACAACGCCCGGGTGGAGCTCTTCGGCCGTTTCGTGCTGGCGAAGATGCAGCACAACCTGTCCATCGGCTACGCCTACAACAAGCGATCCGCCCCAGTTTACAACAACGGCAATGTCACCCAGGCGCAAAACTACTTCAATCCTGTGCCCTTGCCGGAGCCCGCCGCGCCGACGGCCACCACGACGCTTACGGACAACAAGATCGAGGACACCGGCAAATATATCTTCGATCGCGTGGTCATGTTCGAGGAGAAGATTCAGGTCATCGGCGGCGTGCGCTACGCCGATTACGACAGCCGCAACGTCGTCACCACGACCAACAACACAACCGGCGTCTCCACCGTCGTTCCGGCCCTCTACAAAGCGAAGAACAAGGTCGCGCCGATGGCTTCGCTGGCCTACAAGCCCACGTCGAAGACCTCGGTGTATTTCAGCTACACTCGGGCGCTCGAGCCGGGTGCCACCGCGCCCACCACGGCCGCCAATCCGGGCTTCGTGCTGCCGCCGCTGGAATCACGCCAGTATGAGGTCGGCGCCAAGGCGGACTTCCGTGGCATTCTCTTCCAGCTTTCGTATTTCAACATCGAGCGGCCAAGCGCCTTCACCAACGCGGCCAACTTCCTCACGGCCAACGGCCTGTCAACCTACAAGGGCACGGAGGTCTTCATCACGGGCGAGGCGGGCGAGCATGTCTCGCTGATCGCCTCCGGCACGATGCTGGACGCCACGCAGGATAATTCCGCCAACGCGGCCACCTTCGGCAAGATCCCCGAGGGCACCGCCAAATACACCAGTTCGTTCTTCGCGGAATGGCGGGTGCCCCAGATCAAGGGTCTGAACCTGTCCGCCGGCGCCTATTACATTGGCAAGCGCCCCCTCGATAACGCGAACCTGGGTTTTGTCGGTGGCTTCACCACCTATTCGGCGGGCGTATCCTATGCCTTCAAGGTGGCGGCCAATACCGTCACGGTCCGTCTCAATGCGGACAATCTCACCAACAAGAACGCGTGGGCTGGCATCGGCGGCAATCTCATGAGCGCGCTGGCGCCCCAGATGTTTAAGGCCTCCGCTACCTGGAAATTCTGAGCGTCCGCACCGCCCTCAACCCCGCTCCCTCCGTCTATGAAACTTTCTCTGATTGGAATCCATGGAGCCCTCTTCGCCGTCTTTGCGTTGGCCGGTGCGTCCGCCTCGTTTGCGCAGGAGCCCGCCGTCGAGGTCTCGCCCACCAACCATCTTGACCGCGAGGCCAAGGACACCGCCGGTCAGCTCGCCTACATGCTGCAGGAAGTCCTCCTGCTCAAGACCGAGCTCGTCGTCAGCAATTTCCGCCAGGAATATGGCGACCGTATTCGCATGAAACGGGTTTCCTTCCCCACCACTGCTCCGGAACGCGAATCGATCCCGGGCTACATTTTCACGCCCAAGGACATGCCGGCCGGAAAGAAATACCCGGGGCTCGTGATGGTGCATGGCGGCAATCATACCCAGCTTTCCGAAAGCTGGTTCGATCTCATCGAGGAGGCCGTGCGCCGCGGTTACGTCGTGATGTATCCCGAATACCGCGGCAGCTCCGGGCATGGTGAAAGCATCTACGCCAACAATTACGGCGTCTCCGATTTTGCGGATGTGCGGGCGAGCGCGGCGTTTCTTGCCGCGCAGCCCTACGTGGACGCGGACCGCCTCGGCATCTTTGGCCACAGCCGTGGCGGCATGCTCAGCATGCGGACCCTGCAGGAGGAGCCGAAGCGCTTCAAGGCCGCGGTCGATGTCGCCGGCCTCAAGGACATGGTCGCCTTCATGAGCTACAAGACGGATGCTCGCCGTCGGCAGATCGCCGATGACCCGCATTACAAGGGCAAGCTGCCCAACCAGAACCTCGCGGCCTACATCGAGGTCTCGCCCGCGTATTTCGTCGAGAAGATCGAGACACCCGTCATGGTGATCTCCACCACGGGCGATACCACGGTGCCCTACCAATTGCACAACAAGCGGTTCATCGAGTCCCTCAAGGCCTATGGCAAGGTTCACGAGGCGGTGCTTTACGAAAACGCCGTTGGCGACCACAGCTTCATCTTCGGGGACAACGCTGACGCCTTCGACGCACGCCGCCGCGCCTTCGAGTGGTTCGCCAAATACCTGAAGCCCTGAGATCATGAATCCGCGCCGCTGCCTTCCACCGGCTCTCGCTCTCGCGCTGCTGGTGTTCGCCGCGGCGTTGCGCACCGTGGCCGCGCCCCTGCCGGCAGGCCTGTCGGAGTTCACGCTGGCGAATGAGGGCGAGCCGCTCCGCGTCTTCACCTACAAGCCGCCCACCTACACGGACGGGCCCCTGGTGGTGGTGGTTCACGGTTCCGACCGCAACGCCGCCGATCACCGCGACTGGGCCATCAATCTCGCCGAGCGTTTCGGCGTGCTGGTCGTGGCTCCGGAGTTCGACAAGGAACGCTTCAACGACGAGCGCTACAAGCGCACGCTTGGCGTGTTGCTGGCCGGCAAGCCGCAGCCGCGTGCCAAATGGACGACCAACGCCATCGTCCGGCTCGTGGCGGACATACGCGCCCGCGAGGGTCGGCCACAACTGCCGTATTATATGATCGGGCATTCGGGCGGCGGACAATTCGTGGTGCGGATGGCGATGTTCATGCCGCATGAGGCAAAGGGCTTTGTCGCGTGCAACCCCGGCTCCTATCCGTTTCCGTGGCGCGAGGTGAACTATCCTTATGGGTTGCGCGGACTGCCAGAGGACCTGATCAACGACGAGGCCATGCAGCGCTTCTACGCGGCGCCGCTTACACTGTTTCTAGGCACGGGCGATGTCTGGCAGCACGCCTCCGATTATTTCGATCTGAGTCCCGACGCGATGAAGCAGGGCCCGGTGCGGCTCGCGCGCGGGCAGAATTTCTTCGAAACCTCACAAGCGATCGCCGCCGCGCGCGGCTGGGCGTTCAACTGGCGCATCGTCGAGGCTACACGGATCGGGCATGATGGCATGCGGATGCTGGCCGCGCGCGAGGTCGGGGAGGCATTGTTCGGCTCCCGCTCCCGCTGACCGCCGGCCAAAACGGGTTCGGCCGGCCGGTTGGCGGTGCCACCATGGGTGAACACTCCGCCATACCCCCGCGAAACGTTAGGCCTATAGGACTAACGCCGGCAGTTGCGCCCTCTGGGATTGCCCGATGAGATCACCGCGTCTTGAGCTGGGATCTTCCCGGCGCAATCCCTCGTCCCATGCCCCTCTCCCTCCGTTTGTTTGCGTTGCTCCTGCTTCCGCTGTCGATGTTTGCGACCTCGTCGGCTTCCACCGGCCCCGCCATGCCAGACGACACGACCTCGACGGAAGCCACGCTGGCCCGGCCCCTGGTGACAGGACGGCATGGCATCGTGACCTCGCTGCACCCGCTGGCGTCGATGGCGGGTATGAAAATCCTGCTGCAGGGCGGCAACGCCTTCGATGCCGCCGTCGCCACGGCGATGGCCGTCGCTGTGGTGGACCCGAAGAACTCGACGATCGGCGGGCAGGGGTTCGCGACGGTTTACGTGGCTGGCGACAAGCGCGTGCGGTCACTGAATTTCTTCGGGCCCTCGCCCGGGCTCGCCACACTCGAGGCAGTGAAGGGCAAGAACTACGAGCACGGGTATCTCTCGCCGGTCGTGCCGTCGTGCCTCGCGGGCTACGCGGCCCTGCACCAGGCCTACGGCCGGCTGCGTTGGCGCGAGGTGGTGCAACCGGCGATCGAACTGGCTGAGTCGGGATTCGCGGTGACGGAAGAATTTGCCGGCGTGCTTGGGTTGATGCGGGGCGAGATGGATTTCCCCTCGACGCAGGCGGTGTTTTTCCCCGGCGGCCGCGCGTTGCGGGTGGGCGAACTGTTCAAGCAGCCCGACTTGGCGAACACGCTCCGACGCGTGGCGGACGAGGGTGCGAGCGTGTTCTATCAGGGCGACATCGCGCGACGCATCGGAGCGTTCTTCGAGAAGAATGGCGGCCTGCTCCGCTACGAGGACCTCGCAAACTACAAGCCACAGTGGGTCGAGCCGCTTTCGATCAACTACCGCGGCTACGACATCTACACGACTCCGCCCAACAGCAGCGGCATTGCCTTGCTGCTGCAGTTGAATATTCTCAAAGGATACGATTTGAAGGCGCTCGGGCACAACACCCCGGATTACCTCAACCTGATTGCCGAGGTGCAGCGGATCGGCATTTCCGACCGCAACCGCTACGTGGCGGACCCCGAGACCATCGCGGTCCCGGTGAGCCGGTTGCTCAGCGAGGAGTATGCCGCGAGCCGCCGGGCACTGATCAAGCTCGGTCACGCCATGCCGGCCGTGCCCGACCCGAAGCTGGCGGCGGAGAAGCCGGCGCGCAGCAACACCACGCACCTCACGGTCGTCGACGGCGAGGGTAACATGGTGTCGCTCACCCAGACCCTCGGCGCCTGGTTCGGCTCGGGTGTCGTAGCTGGCGACACGGGCGTCGTTTTCAGCAACCAGATGCGGCACCTCCACACGATCGCCGACAGCCCCTCGCAACTGGGGCCCGGCCGGCGGCCACGGTCGAACCAGTCCCCGGTCATCGTGCTGAAGGATGGCGAGCCGGTGCTCGCCATCGGCACGCCTGGCACCGAGGGCATCTGGCAGCGCCTGGTGCAGGTGCTGGTCAATGTGATCGATTTCAAGATGGACGTGCAGCAGGCCGTGGCCGCGCCGCGCCTGTTGCACGGCGGGCCGACCCGCGTGGTGCTCGATCCGCCGCCGCTGGTGAAAATGGAGGATCGCATCGGCCCCGCGGCCGCCGCCACGTTGCGCGCGCGGGGCTACCAGGTGGAGCTCATGCCCGACGACGAGGGCAGTGTGAACGGCGTGCAGCGTGACCCGGTCACTGGCCTGCTTTATGGCGGCGCAGACCCGCGCCGCTGGGGCCACGAGCCGGGGTGGTGGGGGCCGGCCAACTCGGTTTATGCGGTCGGTTGGTGAGCCCCGCTGCCTGGGCTCACTCGTTCGGATGCACGATCCGTCCGCCCAGAATGGTGTAGTCCACTTTCGTTTGCAGCAGGCTTTCCACGGGCAGCTTGAGGATGTCCTGTGACAGGACGACCAGGTCGGCCAGTTTGCCCGGGGTGATGGTGCCCTTGAGGTTTTCCTCGCGCGAGGAATAAGCCGGATTGGCCGTGTAGGCCTTGATGGCTTCGGGCAGGGTGAGGCCCTGCTCGAGATGCCAGGCGGCGTCGCCGGGCCGGTGGGGGTTGCGGCGGGTGATGGCGGAATACATGTTCTCGAGCGGCTCGAACGGCGAGATGGCGGTTTTGTTGAACGAGCCGGGCAAGTCGGACACGATGTTGATGCGCACGCCGCGCTCGATCATGGTGCGCCAGGCGAAGGCGGTCTTCGTCCGCTCGGGGCCGAGCTTCTTTTCGAGGGTGAGCAGATCCTGTTCGAGCAGCTGGTTCGGTGTCACATCGGCGGTCAGTCCGAGCCGTCCGGCACGGGCAAGATCCTCGGGAGTGGCATACCAAGCGTGGATCATGCGGAAGCGCCGCTCGCGCGGGCCGTTCGTCGCGATGGCCGCTTCATACCAGTCCAGCAGGAGGTGCAGCCCCCGGTCGCCGGTCACGTGCACGCCCAGGTCGAAGCCGGCGCGATCGGCGGCGGTGATGTTGCGCTGCATCGCCTCCAGGCCCTTGAAGCGGAAGGTGAAACTACCCGTCTTTCCCTCGAGAGGATCGAACATCAGACTGCCGTCGACGAATTCCTTGAGCGTGCCAAAACTCAGCAGTTCGTCGCCGGAGTGCGGGGTGACGCCGATGCCGGCGAGTTCGGACCAGGTCTCGAGCGGGGTCAGCGCATGCACCCGGACGGTGAGTTCGCCGCGCGCCTTCAAGTCGCGGTAGATGCCGATATCCGTGTAACTCCGCTCGACGAAGGTGGGGAAGGTCTGCCGCTGGGAGATCTCGTCGAAGCGCGCGATATCGTGGATGGAGGTCAGGCCGGCTGCGTTTAGTTCGCGCAGGACGCCGCGGGCGCCGATGAGCTTGAGCGCGCGGGTGGGCGGTGGGAGGAGTTTCTCGGCCTGTTCGCCGGCGGCGAGGCTGAGCATGCCGGTCAGCCGGCCGGTGGCCGGGTCGCGTTCGTAGCCCGATCCGGTGGACGCCACCTCGGTGATGCCCGCCAGCCGCATGCCGGCGGAGTTGATGAAGTAGCGGTGGTCGAAACGCCGCAGCAGCACCGGGTGCTCTGGCGTCACGGCGTCGATGGCCGCCAGGTTGGGCACGTAGGCCGACCAGCCGGCCGGATTCGCTTTCTGCGCCGCCTGCCAGGCAAAGGTGCTCCAGTCGCCGCCGGTGATCCACATGCCCGGCGGCACCCGCTGGGTCGCGCTGCGCAGTTGCGCCAGCAGGTCCTCCTCGGTGTTCACCGCCATGATCATCACTTGGAAGAACCAGTTGACGGCATTCTCGAAGTGCGTGTGCGCATCGTTAAAGCCTGGCAGGACGAGCCGGCCGCGGAGGTCGATCACCCGGGTGGCTTTTCCCCGGAGCGCGAGCACCTCGGTGTCGGTGCCGACCTTGACGATCTTCGCCCCGCGCACGGCCACCGCCTGCGCTTCGGGATATCCGTCATCCACCGTCCAGACGTGGCCGTTGTGGAGGATAAGGGTGGCGGCCTCGACGGGTAGGGCTGGGGAGATGGCCGCGTAACAACTGCCGGCGATACAGCCGACCAGCAGCAGGGGTAGCAACTTCATGATCCCTCGTATGGGCTGGCGGCCGGCCGGACAAGGCCGGGCGCTAGACCAAAAAGCCCATTCTCCAAGTTGGCCTTATTTTTCCCGGAGGTTGTGTTGATGTGGTCATTGCAACCCCGAACGCTCAGTTACCTCATGAAACTCCGCCTGCTTCCTGCTCTTCTGCTTGTCCTGTTGCTTCCCGCCGCCGTGCGGGCGGCCGAGGCAGACGCCAACGGCCCCGTCAGCATCGTCCTGACCTACAAGGCCCGCCCGGAGGCCCGGGCCGAGTTCCGCACTTGGGTTGAGACCACGGGGGCGGCGCGTTTTGCCACGTGGAAAAAGGAGGGTGTCATCGCCGACGCCCAGCTGCTGTTCTCGACCTTCGCCTCGCAGGCCAATCCGGACCTCGTCGTGGTGCTGGATTTCGCCCGCTTCACCGACACCGCTCGCTGGCGCGAGGTCGAGCGGCGTTCGCCCGGTGGCCTCACGCCCGAGGCGCTCCGGCTGGCGAGCGTCGAGTCGGGTAACTACGGCGAGCCACTCGCCAGGACGCTGGCGCCGAAGCGCGACCCGGCCAAGGCCGCTTACCTGGTCGTGACCTATGCCACCCACGTTTCCGCCGCGGAATATGCCAAGTATGTCCACGGCTACACCGTGCCCCAGATGAAGGAGTGGATGGCCGCAGGTCCGCTGACCGGCTACGCCATGTTCTACAATCACACCTCCTTCAACACCCCCTGGGACTCCATGCTCATCATGGAATATGCCGACCTCGCGGCCTTCACCCGACGCGATGAGATCAAGTGGGCCGCCCGCGCGAAGCTCAATGTGTCCGACAAGGTCTTCAAGTCCTACACCGATTCCAAGGCGAGCATCCGCGACGATCGCGCGATGTTCCATGCCGACGCCATCCTGCTGCCCCAGCCATGAGCCCGCTGGCTCGACGGCGGCTGCTCCAGGCGCACCTGCTGGTCGGCTTGGTGGCCGGCCTCGTGATCGTGATCATGGCATGTGCCGGCGCTTGGATGGTGTTCCGCCCGCAACTGGAACCGCGGGCCTACCCCGAACTCATGACGGTGCCGCCCGGCCTGGAACGCGTGCCGCTCGACACGCTGGCGGCCAATGCCGACGCCGCCTACCCGGGCCGGAAGTTCAACCAGGTCCGCTTCTGGGCCGACCCCACGCGTTCCGCGATGATCCGCTGCAGCAACGCCGACCAGATCTATCTCGATCCTTGGACGGGCCGCGTGCTCGGTCTGCAGAACCGCTACCGCGGCCTTTTCGGCGGCGCGGAGGACATTCACCGGTTTCTCGGCCTCGGTTCGACGGTGGGCACGCACGTCACGGCTGTGGCGACGTTCGGCTTCGTTTTCCTGATCCTCAGCGGCCTCGTGCTCTGGCTCCCGTCGGCTTGGCGGGCGTTGCGTGGCGTCCTGACCCTGCGGTTCAACCTGTCCGGCCGGGCGCGCCTGCTCAACTGGCACCGCACGCTGGGCGCCTACGCGGCCGTGCTTGTGCTGCTCAGCGCTCTCACCGGCCTGCCGCACGCCTATGACTGGTATGAGCACGGGGTCTATCGCGTGACGGGTTCGCCCCTGCCGGCGGCGCCCGCAGCTTCGTCGGTCGGTCCGGGTTCGCCGCGCCAGCCTATGGAACAACTCTGGCGGCGGGCGCAGGCCGAGCTGCCCGATTACCAGTCGGCCAACGTCTATTTCCCTAGGGCTGCGGACAACGCCACCTTGGTCTGGATCGTCGGCCGGGATGCGCCGCACCCGCACGCGCGCAGCGAATACTACGTGGATGCCGGCAACGGCGCCCTGCTGCGCGCGACGCCCTACGCGGCGAGCAGCTCCGGGCACAAGCTGTTCTATTGGATGCTTGCATGGCACCTCGGCCAGGCCGGCGGCGGGTTGACGCAGGTGCTGATTTTCCTGACGGCGCTGTGCGTGCCCGTGCTGGCGGTCACCGGTTTCTGGTCGTATCTGCAGCGGGTTCGCTCCCCGGCGCAGGCGTAATTGTCTTCCCATGAGTGTCACCCTGCTGGCCTACGCCATGATCGTCGTGTTCATGGCCTTGATCATGGTGAAGCGCCTGTCGGTGCTCACGGCGCTGATCGTGGTGCCGATCGTGTTCGCCGTGCTCGGGGGATTCGGCGCGAAGATCGGGCCGATGATGCTCGACGGGGTGCGGGCCATTGCGCCGACCGGGGTGATGCTGATGTTCGCCATCCTGTATTTCGGCCTGATGATCGACGCGGGGCTGTTCGATCCGGTGGTGAAGCGGGTGGTGCGGCTGGCCGGGGGTGACCCGGTGCGGATCAGCGTTGGCACGGCGGCGCTCGCCCTGTTTGTGTCGCTCGATGGCGACGGCTCGACCACCTACCTGATCACCACGGCCGCGATGCTGCCGCTCTACCGCAAGCTCGGCATGAGCCGGCTCATGCTGGCGTGCATCATCATGATGGCTGGCGGCGTGATGAACATCCTGCCATGGGGCGGACCCACGGCGCGGGCCGCGGCGGCGCTCAAGGTGGATGCGGCCGAACTGTTCGTGCCGCTGGTCCCTGCCATGGCGGCGGGGGCGGTCTGGGTGCTCTTCGTGGCCTGGCGGTTCGGCCGCCACGAGCGGGAGCGGCTCGGCGTCCGGCCGGCTGGCGCCATGCGGGACCTGCACGCGAGCGCTCAGAATCAGGCGGAATACGACCGGGAGCAGGCCATCCGTCGGCCGCGGCTGCTGTGGTTCAACCTGTTGCTCACCGCCGGCCTGATGGTGGCGCTAATGCTCGGCGTGCTGCCGCTGTCCATCCTGTTCATGATTGCGACCGCGCTGGCGCTGGCCGTCAACTACCCGAAGCTCGCCGACCAGAAGGAGCGCATCGCGGCGAACGCCGGCAACGTGCTCGCGGTCGTAGCGGTGGTGTTTGCGGCCGGTGTGTTCACCGGCATCCTGTCCGGCACGAAGATGATCGACGCCATGGCGCTAAGCGTGGTGCAGGTCGTGCCCCCGTCCCTCGGGGCGTATCTGGCGGTGATAACGGCGTTTCTCAGTGTGCCGTTCACATTCTTCATCTCCAACGACGCATTCTACTACGGGGTCGTGCCGGTGCTGGCGGAGGCGGCCTCGCATTATGGCATTAGCGCGGCCGAGATCGGCCGGGCGTCGCTGCTCGGCCAGCCCGTGCACCTGCTGAGCCCGCTGGTTCCGTCAACCTACCTTCTGGTCGGCCTTTGTGGCGTGGAAATGGGCGACCACCAGAGGTTCACCCTCAAGTGGGCGCTGGTCACCTCGCTGGTGCTGCTTCTGATCAGCCTCCTGATAACCGTCATCCCGCTGGCCGGACCGGGGCATGCCATGCCATGAGGCTGCGAATCGCTTGCCCAATCATCCTGGGCCGCGCGCTGACGCTGGCCGCCTTGGCCGGGCCCGTGGCAGACTGGCGGCGGCCCGGCGCTACGCGTCGTGCAGGCTGCGGGGGCCGGCCTCGACCTCGTGGCAGGCGCGGAGGAAGGAGGCGGCGGACCAGGCCTGGAAGGCCTTGCCCATGGGGCGGCCGGTGGCGCCGGGGGCCCACTCGTTGAACTCCCATTCATGGTCGCGGCCGAGCTGGTTGAGCTGGGCGAGGCGCACGAGCTCGCGGCAGGCCACCTCGTGGAAGCCGAGGCGGTGGATGAAGCGCACCCACATGCCGCCGATGAAGGGCCAGATGCCGCCGTTGTGGTAGTGGTGCGGCATAGGCGTTGATGCGATGCCCGATGCGGGCAGTGCGACCGAGTTTCTTGATGGCCAGGTGCAACAGATCGCCCGGGCGGGCATGCTGTAGCGCACCACCGGCGGGGTGGCCTCCAGTCTGGGCAGACGGTTGAGGCCGCGCTGGCGCAGCCAGCGGCTCAACGTTGCGCGGCTCAAACCTGGTGCGCAGGCTGGTTTCGGTGCAGCTACAGCGCAGCCGGCGCAGATGCTCGGAGCCGCCAGCCTGGCCGCTGTGCCACGGGCTGCCACGCTGTGCGGTCGTGAACTGCGGTCGGTCAGCCCGCCTGGGCCTTCCCGGCGGGGTCGGCCCATCCATTTGCGCACGGTCTTCTCGCTCAGTAGCAGGGCCGTGGCCACGGCCCTGCTACTGAGTCCTTCGCGTTCTACTCTTTGCACGATCATCGCTCGACTGAGCGGGGTCGTGCGGGCATTCTTGTGTATGACCGCAAGTGTTGAGGGTGGAGGTCAGTTCTTGGTCGAACCCAACCTCTCAGCCCGTTCACGTGCGGACAACCTCCTGAAACATCACACCTGGTCCACGAAACGGCGCAGGTCGGAGACCAGGCGGCCGCTGTTGTAAGCGAGCAGCGTCCGGATCGAGGGCTTCGCAGGCGGCCTTGAAGCGCTGGGTGGACTCGGGGTTGCCCAGCAGCGTGCCGTCGAGATCGGTGCTGAAGAGGCGGACGGGGGCTGGGCTCATGGGTCAGTGCCGGCGGACGGACAGGACCGGGCAGGGGGCGTGGCGCATGATGGATTCGGCCGTGCTGCCGACGAGCACGCGGGCCAGCCCGGTGCGGCCCTTGGTGGTAATCACGATCAAGTCGATGTTGTTCCGGCGGGCGAGGGTGAGGATTTCCCCGGCCGGCTTGCCGACCACGACGGCGTTGCCCGCGCGCAGGCGCGGCGGCAGCAGGGCAGCCATCTCGCCGAGCCGCTTGAGCGCCGCGTGCTTGCGGCGGGGCAGCTCGGCCAGTTCCGCCTTGGTGGGCGTGGGGAGGACATGGACGAGGTGGATGACGGCGGAGAATTTCTCGGCCAGCGGCACCGCATAACGGAGGGCCTGCCGGGACTTGCCGGAGAAATCGAGCGGCACCAGCAGGCGCTGGAGGCGCGGGTAGGAGATCTTGATGCGGCCCATGACGGCGGCGGGTTTGTTCTCGGGAGCGGTGGTTTTCATGGCGGGGGGAAGGAGTTGAAGGTGAAGGTGTGCGGGAGGGTCGGGGCGGATCTATCACTGTCGTTT
>JBDHQK010000192.1:0-3904 GCA_039807025.1 Lacunisphaera sp. | reverse complement strand
GAAGGAGCTGGGCATCACGGCCGAATCAGTGGTGGCAGCTGCTAACTCGCTCTGAGCAAGCGACAAGGCACAGTATTCGCCGCCGATCTTTGGGTCGGCGGCTCTGATTTTCAGGGCGACAAAGCAGGAATTTTCAAAACACCGCTTGCCAAAACAGTTAGGAGGCTAATTGTAAGCCCCCTTACTCATGCCGCACCTGCTGCTAAAAGATCTCCCCCGCTACGAATGCCTCTTGGAGGCGGCGCGGGAATTCCCGGATCTTGATCCGTCGGCGGCCGCTGCGTTCTTGCACCTGCTGCACACGAGCGACGAGGCCTTTGCGATTTCCGACCGCAGCCTGGCGGCGCACAACATCTCGCACGGCCGCTTTGGCGTGTTGATGCTGCTCTGGCAGGGAGTGCAGCCGCGCGCCGCCAAGCTGATGGGAGCCGACGAGTGCGTGCCCGGGCCCCGCACGCCAGCCGCCTTGGCCGATGCCGCGAATGTCACCCGGGCGACCATGACCGGCCTGATCGACACGTTGGAACGCGACGGCTACGTCAAGCGCGAGCCCGATCCTGTGGATCGGCGGCAGATGTCGGTGCGTCTGACGCCCAGTGGGGTGAAGTTTATGGAGGCGTTCCTGCCCGGCCACTTCAAGACCATCACCGGCATCATGGGCACGCTGACCGAGGCCGAGCGCAAGACCCTCGTGAGCCTCCTCGTCAAGGTCCAGCAGCAGACGGCCGAGCTCCGCGCCCGCCGCGAAAGCTCACCGACGCCTGCACCCGGTTAATTTCTCACAGTCCCAACCTAATACCACGCTAATATGTTCAAGAAATTCCTCATCGCGCTCGGCGGTTTCGCCGTCGTCGTCTTTACCCTCGGTGCGATCAAGGCCGCGCAAATCAAGCAGATGTCCTCGGTCAGCCACGTGCCGCCGCCGACCGCGGTCACCACGCTGGAGGCCAGGGCGGTTGACTGGCACAACTACCTGAAGGCCATCGGCACGCTCGCTCCGGTCCAGGGCGCCATGCTCAGCGCCGATGCCGACGGCATCGTCGCGCAAATCGCGGCCGAAAGCGGCACGGCGGTGCAGGCCGGGGATATTCTGCTCTCACTCGACACCAGCGTCGAGGTCGCCCAGTTGGCCGCCGCCGAGGCGCGCCTCGGCTTGGCGCGCGTCAACTTCGGGCGCGCCAAGGAACTGTGGGACCGCCAGGCGACCTCCAGGTCCGAATACGACGTGGCGGAGGCCACCATCAAGCAGACCGAGGCCGAAATGAATGCGATCAAGGCCCAGATCGCCAAGAAGCAGGTCCGCGCTCCGTTCGCCGGTCGCGTGGGCATCCGCCAGGTCAACGTCGGCCAGTTCGTCGGCCGCGGCCAGGCGCTCCTCCCGCTGCAGAAGCTCGATCCCATCTACGTCAACTTTGCCGTCCCGCAGCGGCAGCTGCCGGCGCTGACCCTCGGCCAGAAGGTCGACGTCATCGTTGACGCGTTCGAGTCCACGCCGTTCAAGGGCGAGATCACAGC
Source organism: Lacunisphaera sp. (assembly GCA_039807025.1). Lineage (GTDB taxonomy): Bacteria > Verrucomicrobiota > Verrucomicrobiia > Opitutales > Opitutaceae > Lacunisphaera. The sequence continues at coordinate 2,389 of JBDHQK010000192.1, read as the reverse complement.
GATCAACTCCGAGGTGGATCCCGCGACGCGCAACATTTCCGCCCAAGCCACGCTGGCGAACCCGAAGGAGCTGCTCCGCGCCGGCATGTTCGCTCAGGTCCAGGTTGAGCTGACCAACGCTGACTCGGTGGTGGTCGTGCCCGCCACCGCCATCGCCTACGCCTCCTATGGCAACTCCGTGTTCATCGTCGAAAAGTTGAGGGACAAGGAGGGGCACGAATATCTCGGCGTCCGCCAGCAGTTCGTAAAGCTCGGCACCACCCGCGGCGACCTCATCGCCATCACCGAGGGCGTCAAGGCGGGCGAGCAGGTCGTCAGTTCCGGCGTGTTCAAGCTCCGCAACGCCGTGCCCGTGCAGGTGAATAACACCGTGCAGCCCGGCAGCAGCGCCGCGCCCAAGCCGGCCAACACCTGAGCGCGCCGCCCGGAGATACTCCCATGCCATCCAAGAGCTTCACCGACCTGTTCATCCGCAAGCCCGTCATCGCGCTGGTGGTGAACATTGTTATCCTCGTCGTGGGCGTGGTGTCCTACTTCAAGCTGAATACTCGCCAGTATCCGCGCAGCGACAGCGCGGTGGTCAATGTCTCGACCGTTTACTTCGGCGCCAGCGCCGACACCGTCCGGGGCTACATCACCACGCAGCTCGAGCGCGTCATCGCCAGCGCCGACGGCATCGATTACATCGAGTCGGAGAGCCGCGCCGGTTTCAGCTCCATCAAGGTTTACCTGCGCCTCAACTACGACACCAACGCCGCTCTTGCGCAGATCGGCTCCAAGATCGACCAGGTCCGCAGCCAGTTGCCCCCCGAGTCCGAGGCCCCCACGATCAACGTTGAGACCAGCGACAATCAGTTTGCGTCGATGTATCTGAGTTTCTACTCCGACAAGCTCGACCAGAACCAGATCACGGACTACCTGAACCGCATGGTGCAGCCGCGCCTCTCCGCCATCAAGGGCGTGCAGAAGGCCGACGTGCTCGGCGGCCGCGTGTTTGCCATGCGCGTCTGGCTCAAGCCCGGCGAACTGGCTGCGCACGGGCTCAGCCCCGCCGAGGTCCGGCAGGCGCTCCAGGCCAACAACGCCCTCGCGGCGGTCGGCGCCACCAAGGGCTCCATGCTCAGCGTGTCCCTCGTCGCCAACACCGACCTGAAGAGCGTGGAAGAATTCCGCCAGATGGTCGTGGCCGAGAAGAACGGCACCATCATCCGACTCGCCGACGTTGCCGACGTCGTCCTCGGCGCCGAAAGCTACGACGAGGAGGTCAGGTTTGGCGGCAAGACCGCCACCTTCATGGGTATCTGGGTGCTGCCGACCGAAAGCACCGTCGAAGTCATCAAGCGCGTGCGCGCCGAGATGCCCGACATCCAGCGCAGCCTGCCCGCGGGCCTCGAGGGCCTCATCGCCTATGACGCCTCCAAATACATCGAGGACGCGCTGAGCGAAATCGTGAAGACACTCACCGAGACGCTGCTCATCGTGATGGTCGTCATCTTCCTGTTCCTGGGCTCAATCAGATCCGTGTTCATCCCGATCGTGGCGATGCCGCTGTCGCTGGTTGGGGCCATGGCGTTGATGCTGGCCTTCGGCTTCACCATCAACCTGCTCACGCTCCTCGCCATCGTGCTGGCGGTCGGCATCGTGGTGGACGACGCCATCGTCGTCGTCGAAAACATCGAGCGCCACATCCGCGAGGGGCAGACCCCGGTGGATGCCGCCATACTCGGCGCCCGGGAACTCGTCGGCCCCGTCATCTCCATGGCCATCACCCTGGCGGCTGTTTACGCGCCGATCGCGTTTCAGGGTGGGCTGACCGGCGCGCTTTTCCGCGAATTTGCCATGACGCTGGCCGGTGCCGTCATGATTTCCGGCTTCGTCGCCCTCACGCTTTCGCCGATGATGAGTGCCTACCTGCTCAAGGACCACGAGCACGAGGACCAGGGGCTGAGCGGCAGGATCAACCGCTTGTTCGACCGCCTGCGCAACAAATACACCCGCAGCCTGGCCGGCGCGATGGAATCACGACCCATGAGCATGCCCATGGCCCTGGGGCTGGGCGCGCTCGTGGGCGGCATGGTCTTCCTGTTTCTCATGCCGTTGGCGATTCTTTCCAGCCCGGTGAAATTCGCGGTGGTCGCGGTTGCGGCCGCGATTTATCCCGCCGTGTATTGGTTCGACCAGCGTCGTGGGGACCAGCCGGTATGGGTGCCGCATGTCACCGTCCTCGCTCTGCTGCTTACTCTGCTGCTGTTGCCCTTCGGCATGATGGCGCAGAGCGAGTTGGCGCCGAAGGAGGACCAGGGCGTGGTGTTCAGCATCCTGCTGCCGTCGCCCACCTCGACCATCGACCAGAACGTCATCTATGCGAAGCAAGTGCAGAAGATGTTCG
>JBDHQK010000191.1:0-3907 GCA_039807025.1 Lacunisphaera sp. | reverse complement strand
GACGGCCGCGCCTGCGGCACGCTCGGCGTCGCCGCCGGCTTCAGCTTCTACCCCGGGAAAAACCTTGGCGCGTTCGGTGATGCCGGCGCCGTCACCACCAACGACGAGCGGCTCGCCCACCAGCTCAGGCTGCTCCGCAGCTGGGGCTCGGTCGTCAAATACCACCACGACATCAAGGGCTACAACTCGCGCCTCGACACCCTGCAGGCGGCGATCCTCGGCGTGAAGCTCAAGCGCCTGTCCGAGTGGAACGACGCCCGGGCGCGGGTCGCCGGCTGGTATCGCGAAAATCTGCAGGACTGCGCCGGCCTCGTGCTCCCCAAGCTCGCCCCGTGGGCCGGCCGCCACGTCTATCACCTCTTCGTCGTGCGCTTCCCCGGCCACGACCGCGACGCGATCGCGAAACAACTGGCCGACGCCGGCATCCAGACCGTCGTCCACTACCCCATCCCGATCCACCTGCAGAAGGCCTACGCCGAGCTGGGCTACAAGCCGGGAGCCTTCCCCAACGCCGAGCAAGCCGCGAAGTCCATCCTCTCGCTGCCGATGTTCCCCGAGATGACACGCGCGCAGTGCGACCACGTCTGCGAGCGGCTCCGCGCCGCCTTGAAGTGAGCCGCGCATGACCGATCCCGCCGCCCGCCGCCGGTCCTGGTTCACGGCCGCCGCCGTGGCGCTCCTGCTGGCGGTGCACGCCTGCCTCGCGCTGTGGGCGGCGTCCAACGAGAGCGTGACGGCAGACGAGATCCTCCACGTCACCGGCGGGTATTTCTACAACCGCTACGGCGACTACCGCATCCAGCCGGAAAACGGCAACCTGCCCCAGCGCTGGGTGGCGCTGCCGGCGTGGTTGATGAACGCCCCGTCGCCGCCGCTGGCGGACAACGTCTACTGGCGCACCTCCGACGGGTCGGTGGTAGGCTACCAGTTCTTCTACGAGACCGGCCACGACCACTGGCCGATGCTGATGGCCGCGCGGGCCATGACGGTCGTGTTCTCGCTCGGCACCGCGCTGCTGGTCTTCGGATGGGCGCGGCGGCTGGCCGGTGACGCCGCCGGTTTCCTCGCCCTCGCCTTCTACGCGCTCGATCCCAACATGCTCGCCCACGCCGGGCTGGCCACGTCGGACCTCGCGGCGGTGTTCTTCCTGCTGGCCGCGAGCATGGCGTTCTGGCGGCACCTGCGCGGGCCGAGCTGGTCGTCGGGGGCGCTGAGCGCCGCGGTGTTCGGCCTGGCGTGCGTGGCGAAATATTCCGCCGTGCTGCTGCTGCCCGTCATGCTCCTGCTGCTCGGGTGGCGGGTCGCGCTCGAGCCGGCGGGAAACCGTGCGCGCTGGCTGAAGCTCGCGCCGCTCACCCTCGCCGCGCACGGCGCGGCCGCCGTGTTCATCATCTGGCTGTTTTACGGCTTCCGTTACACCGGCTTTGCCCCCGGCGTGCCGCCAGCGGACCACTACACCGCGCCTTGGCCGGACGTGCTGCCCTACATCGGGTGGCAGGGTCGCGTGGTGCAGTTCTGCCGGGACTGGCGACTGCTGCCCGAGGCGTTCCTCTACGGCTACGGCTGGGTGATGCAGTCGGTGCGCGCCCGCAGCGCGTTCCTAGCCGGCGACTACGGCTACCTAGGCTGGGTGAGTTTCTTCCCGCTGGCGTTCTTGTGGAAATCCACCCTCGCGCTGCTGGTGGCGCTGGCGGTGGGCGCGGGCACCCTGCTGGGGCGGTGGCAGAACCGGGCGGCCAGGATCGCGGACGACCTCACGGCCGTGGCGCCGCTGCTGGCGCTGTTTGCGGTCTACGGGATTTTCTCCCTGACCAGCCACCTGAACATCGGGCACCGCCACATCCTGCCCCTCTACCCAGTGCTGTTCATCCTCGTCGGCGGGCTCGCTGCGCCGGGGCTGCTGGCCGGTGCGCGGCGCTTGGTCCTGCTCACGCTGCTGGTGGCGGGGCTGCTGCTGGCGCACTTGGGCGTCGCGCCGCACTACCTGGCGTTTTTCAACACGTTCGCCGGCGGGCCGGCGAACGGCCACCGGCTGCTCGTCGACAGTTCGCTCGACTGGGGCCAGGACCTCCCGGGTCTGGCGCGGTGGCTGCGCGAGCACAACTCCGGCTCGGCGGCGCAACCGGTGTTCCTCTCCTACTTCGGCTCGGGCGAGCCGAAATACTACGGCATCAAGGCCGTGGCCCTGCCCTACGTGAACGGCTTCAAGCTGCCGCACCCGTGGTATCAGACCACGGCGGGCCTGTATTGCGTCAGTGCCACCATGCTGCAGCAGGTTTACAGCCCGCTGCGCGGCGAGTGGACGCTGGCGCGGGAACGCGAATATCAGGATGGACGGCTGAAGGAGAGCTTGTTCTGGAAATACTGGAACGATGCCGCCACGCGGGCGGAGGTCCGGACCGCCGGGGCCGCCGAGGCCTTCGAGCGGACGTGGCAGCGCTACGATCTGCTGCGCTTCGCGCGCCTGTGTCATTTCCTGCGGGCCCGGCGCCCCGAAGCGGTCATCGGCCACTCGATCTTCATCCACCGCCTGTCGCAGGCGGAGGTCGATGCCGCGCTCAACGGCACCTACAGCGACTGGCTCAAGGCGGTGGAGCAAGCCGCCCTCGCACGCTAGCCCGCCGTCCGGGCGGCCCGCCATTCGCGGCCGGTCGCCACCACACCTTCCAGCAGCCATCCGGCCAGGAGGATCATCAAGGCCCAGTGCAAAGGCTGCGCCCACAGCCGCCACGACACTTGCAGCGCATCGATCGCCGCCTGGGATTGGGGCGGCAGCACCCGGTTCACCACGAGGCACATCAGCCCGTCCGACCAGAAACCAAAGAGCAGGAGCCCAAGGCCTGTCCGCAAGGTCCAGCGCACTCTTGCCGTCTCACCGAAGCCCGCCGCGCGCCGCCACAGCCACAGCGCCGGCCACAGCGCGAAGATCCACCGGTAGGCGTAGCTCACCCCGGCCGCGAAACAGGCCAGGAGCACGATCGCACCCATCGCCGCCAACAACCGCTCCCGCGGCAATCCTTGCGCGGCGAGGCCCACCGTGCACCGGGTGGCCACCAGCGCCACCGCCCCGAGCGCGCAGACCCCCACGCTGGCCAGCAGCGAGACCGAATCGGACCAGCCGAATTCCCGGCCCAGCAAAGGAGCCCCGAGGGTGTGCATGGTCGACTCGACGGGAAACTGTCCGCGTGCAATCTGGTGCCACACGCTGGCCAAGACCAAGGTTCCCGCCGCCACCGCCGCCACGGCCGCCCACGGTGCCCGCCGGATTGGCCGCACCCAGAGGAAAGCCAGCGCCGCCGGCACCGGGTAGAATTTCAATCCGGTGGCCAGCACCAGCGCGGCCAATGCCAGCGCCTGCCGCGGCCACGCCGGCACGGCCGCCGCAGCCCCGCAGACCGCCAGCAGCGCGAAGATGACCAGGTCGTTGTTGGCGCGATTGATTCCCAACAGGACGGGTGGCGACAACAGCAGGACCGCCAGCCAGCCAGCCTCCCGGAAATTCCGCGGCCTCAGCGTGAGCCACGCCGCCACGGCGAATGCCGCCACCCAGGAAGTGCCGACCAGGAAGTTCGACTCCCGCGTCAGACCCAACCAGCGCAAGCCGAACCACCAGTCCGAGTATTTGTGGTTGCGCAGCAGCGGATCGAGCGGGTTCGCCCCGTCGGGGCTGACCCCGGCCCGCACGGCGTCGCTGGCCGCGAGCACCGCATAGGAATCGAGAAACCACTGCCCGTAATCGGTGATGCCCAGCGCCAGCAGCAGGCGCGGCAGCAGGGCGCACGCCAGCCAGCCCAACATGCAGATGGCGGCCAGCAGCAGCGCCGGACGATGGCCGGAGTTTGGCGCCGGCTCAATCATGGCAGCGCCTCCTGCTCGCGCCAGTCCCGCCAAGTGGCCAGCGCCAGCG
>JBDHQK010000190.1:0-3942 GCA_039807025.1 Lacunisphaera sp. | reverse complement strand
CGCCTGCCGAACCGGGTGGACGGCCGTCGGCTGGATCATCGCCTTCTGGGTTCTGTCGGTGGTGGCGGACATCGGCTGCACGGTGCTGGGGACGAAGCTGTTTGGCGGCGGCAAATGGGGCATGGCGGGGGCCTCGGGCGGGGCGCTGGCCGGCATGTTCTTTTCGCTGCCCGCGCTCGTGCTTGGCAGCATGTTCGGCGCGATCTTGGCGGAGAAATGGCTCGGCAAGCGCACCACCGACGAGTCTTTGCGGGCCGGTGCCGGTGCCGCCGTGGGCTTCCTGCTTTCGACCATCGCCAAACTGGCCTGCGCGCTGGCGATGATCGCGCTCTACGCCGCCTCCGTCTGGAGCGCGCTGCGTGTGTCGGTTCCTTGGTAGTCTAATAGACTACCAACGTTCGGGGTGGCAGGGGCGTTGCCCGCAACGGTCAGGGAGCTGCCCTACCGGAGCTTGATCAGCTCGGCGGTGGCCGGCACGTCCTTGATGATCTGCGAGGGCAGCGGGCCCACGCCGAGGTAGCGGAGATTGGGCAGGAGGGCCGGCAGTTTGCCGGGATAGGCGACCTCGATGAGGCTGCGCACCATCGCGGCGGTGTAGCGTTGCGCGTTCCTCGGCAGGTCGGCGAATTTGCGGACGCCGGAGATGTTCTCCGTCCAGCCGGGGTGCTTGGAATAAACGGGTTTCAGTGCGCGGCGGATGGCCTCGTTGCGCGGCACATGCGTGTAACGCTTGCCGGCGGCGTCCTCGTAGGCGGTGCAGATGAGCAGCTCGGTCGCGCCGCTAAGGGCGTCGATTTTGTTGATCATCAGGTCCTGGTAGCCGCCGTAGCGGAGGACATCGCCCTTTTCGACGGCGTCATACCAGCCGACCATGCGCTGGCGGCCGGTGCTGGTGCCGAACTCGAGCTGCTTCAGCTTGATCGTCAGCGGAGCCGCGTCGTCCATCTGCGTGAGGAACGTATGCGTGCCGACCTTGGTGTCGTAGGCCTTGGCGACGCCGAAGGTGTGGATGCGCTGCACCGGGATGCCGGCGCTCTCGAAGAATTCCGGGGTGTAGGTGTGCGAGGCCGTGACGTTGGGCGAGTAGCCGTGGCGTTTGTCGAGCCAGTAGGCCTGGCCGAACTCGCCGATGACGGTGCGGCCGGCGGCGAGCTCGCGGAGGATGAGCTCGCGGACCTCGCCGATGTTCTTCGCGAGGGCGGTGCCGGCGGCCCAGTAAACCTCGGTGAGGCGAGGCAGGTTCAGCGTGAAGGGTTCCGCGCCGCGGAACGGGGTGAAATCGAACTCGGACTTCGGGAACACGCCGGCTTCGATCGCCTCGGCGTTGGCGCGGGTCTCGGCGGCGGTGAGCGTGTCGAAGAAGCCCGCGAATTTCTCCGGCGAGACGCGGCAGACGTGCTGGATGGTCCGCAAGGCGCGGTCGGCGCGCTGGGCGAGCTTGCGGGCAAAGTAGTTCGGGCCGGCGAGGAAATCCGAGTAGGTGATCTGGGCCTGCCCCACCTCGTCCCCGTAGGCCGGCGTGATGCCGCGGCCGGTGGAGCCGCGCGGTTCCTCGGCGAGGACGTGGGTGCGGTAGTCCTCCCAGGCGAGGTCGAGCAGGCGGTGCGTGAGGTCGGACACCATGGTGCGCTCGTCGATGACGAGGCGGGAGAGGATCGCATGGCCCTTTTGCTCGAGCGGTTTCGCCTCCCACCAGAACTTGCGCGGGTCGGCGACGACGCCGCAGCCGATGCAGAGGTGCGGGGCGTCCTGCACGACGACGCCGGCGGGCAGGAGGTTGAGCTTCACGCCGCCGGCGGTGTGGCCGGAATTGGCGCCGCCGTTGACCTTGAGCACCACCGAGACCGCCGCGGCCGTGCCGCGCAACTCGTCGGCCACTTCCGGGATGAGGCGGCCCTTGCCCTCGTCGCCGAGGGAGATGCCAACATCGGCAATAAGCTGGCTGGAAAAGGGGAGGAGAGGCATGTGGCGGAAGAATCCAGGATTCAGAATCCAGAAGTCGGTAGTCAGAACACGGCCTGTAGAGCGGCAACGCCAAATTGGGCGTCCCCGTGTCATCAGCCAAAATGGCTGGTCTTCTCCTCGAACACGGCCGGTCCGGAGACCGCCAACTCAGCCGCCGTGGCGGGTGGCGACCTCGATCACGTCGTGCGGGGCGGCTTCCTTGGCCCCGGCGGTGGTCACGCGGACGTAGCGCGCCTTTTGGCGGAGTTCGCCGAGGTTCTTCGCGCCGAGATAGCCCATGCCGCTCTGGATGCCGCCGATGAGGTTGCCGAGCACGTCGTCCACCGAGCCGGAGACTTCCTTGAGGGCCTCGATGCCCTCGGCGGCGACCTTGCGGGCGGTGTCGTTCTTGTCGTGGCCGTAGCGGGCGGCGGAGCCGGCCTTCATCGCGGCGTGCGAGCCCATGCCGCGGTATTGTTTGTAGAGCTTGCCGGAGATTTCCATGATCTCACCCGGGGCCTCGCGGCAGCCGGCCAGCAGGCCGCCGAGGATGACGGCGTCGGCCAGCGTGAGCGCCTTGACGATGTCGCCGGACTTGGTGATGCCGCCGTCGGCGATGAGGCGGACGCCTTTTCTCGCCGCGCCCTGGCCGGCCACGTGGAGGGCGGTGAGCTGCGGGATGCCGACGCCCGCCACCATGCGGGTCGTGCAGATGGAGCCGGGCCCCTGGCCGATCTTGATGGCGTTGGCCCCGGCGGCGGCGAGAAACTCGACGCCCGCGCCGCTCGTGACGTTGCCGGCGATGATGGGCAGTTCCTTGAACTGGCTGCGGATGAGTTTGACCATGTCGCCGACCCCGGCGGTGTGGCCGTGCGCGGTCGAGACGGCGACGATGTCCACCGCCTCGCGGACGAGTTCGCCGACGTGGTCGAAGATCTTGTCGCGGTCGAGTTCGCCGCTGGGCTTGCGGACCGGGGCAATGGCGGCGCCGACGACGAGGCGGAACTGGGAGTCGCGCGCCGGCTTGCGGCGGGACTTGGCCTCGTTGGTGATGCGCTCGATGTCGGAGATGGTGACCAGGCCGCGGAGGTGGTCGCGGTCGTCCACGACGAGCGCCTTGTGGATGCCGACGTTCTCGGTGAAGAACTTGTCGGCGGCCTTGATGGGGTCGGCGGCCATCTGCTTTTCCGTGACCGTGACGAGCTGCTGGCGGGGCGTCATGACCTCGGCGATCTTCCGGGACTTGTAGCGGTCCTTGACGAGATTGCCCGAGAGGAGGCCGACGAGCTTTCCGGCCCCGTCCACGACGGGAAAGGTGCGAAAATCGAAGCGCTTCTGGTCGATCATTGCGAGGACCTCGCTGACGTGCGCGTCGGGCGCCACGGTGATGGGGTCCTGGATGAGGCCGTGGATGTGGCGTTTCACGCGGGCGACCTCCTTGATCTGGTCCTTGCCGGGCAGATTGTAGTGGATGAGGCCGAGGCCGCCATTGAGCGCCATGGCGATCGCCATGCGCGACTCAGTCACGGTGTCCATGTCGGACGAGATGATGGGGATCTGGAGTCGCAGGCCCTCGGCCAGGGTGGTGGCCAGATCGGTGTCCTTTGGCAGGATCTCCGAGTGGAGGGTGGCGAGCGAGACGTCGTCGAAGGTCAGCGCGCTCGGCAGGTTGGCGGCGAAGAAGCGATCGGCGGGCAGGTAGAAGTCCGCATCGCTGGACGGAGAGGCAACAGGCTTGGTCATCGTTGCCGTGAACGAAATACTCCGGCCGCGTCGAATCTCAACGATAAATTCCGAAAAGCAGTGCGGATTAACCGCGGCATTAGACGGGCACTCAGCCGACGGTGTTGCGGAAGGCAGGTTGCCTTCCGGCCAGGTGTGCCGTGTATTCCGTGGCGAAGTCCCATGGGTTATCTCCTTGAGTTCAAACGCTACCGGGTGCCGCTGCGGGTGCCGCTGCGGACGGCGCACGGGAGCTGGACGGAGCGCGAGGGCATC
>JBDHQK010000189.1:0-3942 GCA_039807025.1 Lacunisphaera sp. | reverse complement strand
GACCGGGTGCCGAACCACGAGGTCGGCGTCTGGGTCCAGACCAAGCAGCGCTGGCGCGAGGAGGGCCTCGCCACCGATGACCTGCACTGGGACTGGTTTGTCGGCGAGCCGCGCTGGGACATGGACCCGCGGGAATACATCGATGTCCGCGCGGCGGACATGTATCCGCCCTACGAGGAGAAGGTCCTCAGCCGCGAGGGCGACACCGAGATCATCCAGCATGCCAACGGCGTGGTCACCAAGGCGCTGATCACCGGCGCCGCCGAGGGCATGCGCATGAGCATGGATGAATACCTCAGTTTCCCTGTCACGACCCCGGCGGATTTGCAGGAACTGAAGAAGCGTTTCCGTCCGTCCACGCCCCGCCGCTATCCGGCGTATTGGCGGGAGTTCCTCCTGCCGGGCTGGCAGGCGCGCCAGCATCCGCTCGTGCTCGGCCAGAACTGCTCCATCCTGGGTTACTACTGGCGGGCGCGCGAGTGGATGGGCACCGAGAACCTCAGCTACGCCTGGTATGACGATCCGGCGATGATGCACGACATGATGGAGTTCATCACCGACTTCACCATCGAGACCACCCGGCCGTTCCTGGAGGCGGGCCTCAAGCCCGACTACGTGTTCATCAACGAGGACCTGAGCATGAAGAACGGCCCGTTGCTCAGCCCGCAGACCTACGTCGAGTTCATCCAGCCCGAGCTGCGCCGCCTCGTGGCCTACTTCAAGTCGCACGGCGTGCCGTGGGTCGTGGTGGACACCGATGGCAACTGCGAGCTCATCATCCCGTATTTCATGGACGTGGGGGTGGATGCCATCTGGCCGCTGGAACGCGCCTCCGACATGGATCCCGTCGCGGTGCGCCGGAAATACGGGCGTGCGCTCCGCCTGTGGGGCGGCGTGGACAAGCGCGAGCTGGCCAAGGATTACGCCGCGATCGACGCCCACCTCAACACCCTGCGCCCCCTCGTCGAGGAGGGCGGCTTCATCCCGACCGTGGACCACCTCGTGCCCCCGGATGTCCCGCTGGGGAACTTCGAGCACTACATGCGGCGCAAGCGCCAGCTGCTGCGCGGCGAGACATTTTGAGGCCGGGCCCCGGGCGCACCCCAAGCGCCCGAATTGCCAAATGCCGCCAAGCCCGAAACACCAAGACGAAGCAAAGGCTTTCCGATAGGCTTGCCGCCCGTATTGCCAACCCCCGGTTTCCGCTCGTCATGCCCACGCTGCCCGAAAAATTTGCCCGCCCGCAGGATTTCCTGATCGGCGTCGAGCTGGTTTCGACCCGCGGCACCGTGCGGGAGACGCGGGCGGCCAAGACCGTGGCGTTTGCCCGCGACCTCGCCGCCGCGCCGGGCATTGACTGGGTCTCCATCACCGACAACGCCGGTGGCAATCCCATGCTCGCCGCGCCGGCGCTCGGCGGCCCCTTTCGCGACGCCGGGCGGGAGGCGGTGATCCACCTTTCGTGCAAGGATTTCAACCGCAACGCGCTCGAGAGCGAGGCGTGGCACCTCGCCAGCGAGGGCTTCCACAATCTCCTCGCCCTCAGCGGCGACTACTCGGGCCCGGGCATCGGGGGCGGGGCGAAGCCGGTCTTCGACATCGACTCCGTCGGCCTGCTCACGCTGCTCGGCCGGTTGAACGCCGGCCTCGATGTCACGCGCGCGGCGGGCCGGGCGCCGGCGCGGCTCGACCCGACCAAGTTCTTCGCCGGGGCCGTCGTCACCAACTTCAAGCGCCACGAGAACGAGGTCATGCCGCAGCTCTACAAGATGGAGCAGAAGATCGCGGCGGGCGCCCGGTTCCTCATTAACCAGATCGGCTACGACTCCCGCAAGATTCACGAGCTGCGCGCGTGGCTGGAGCGGCGCGGGCACGGGGCCGTGCCGCTGGTTGGCAATGTCTATGTGCTCAATCCCGCCGTCGCACGGGTGTTCCGCGCCCAGCGCATCCCCGGGGTCGTGATTTCCGACGAGTTGGCCGCGCTGTGCGAGCGGCACGCGGCCTCGCCCGACAAGGGCAAGGCCTTCTTCCTCGAGCTGGCCGCCCGGCAGGTCGCCATCTACCGCGGGCTGGGCTACCGCGGTGCCTACCTCGGCGGCGTGCACACGGCGGAGGAGGTCCAGCGCGTGCTGGCGATTGCTCGCGGCTTCGCGCCGGACGACTGGCGGCAGTTTGCCCGCGAGCTGCGCTACTCGCGGCCGGGCGAGTTTTTCGTTTTCCCCGAGGACCCCGCGACCGGCCTCGCCGATCCGTCGCGCCTGCATCCCGCCTACGAGGCCTCGCTGCGCGCGCGCCCGGCCACCCACAACGTCACCTACAGCTACCGTTTCTCCAAGTTTACCCACGGCCTCATGTTCACGCCCGGCCGGGGGCTCTGGGACCTCGGCGCCCGGCTGAGCGCGGGGGCGAAGGATCCGCGGCAGGGCCCGGCCTGGCTGCGCGCCATCGAGCACACCGGCAAGCGCCTGATGTTCGACTGCCGGGACTGCGGCGACTGCTCGCTGCCCGAGATCGCCTTCCTCTGCCCCGAGTCCGCTTGCGCCAAGAACCAGCGCAACGGCCCCTGCGGCGGCACGCGCGACGGGTTGTGCGAGGTGGAGGATTTCGAGTGCATCTGGTCGCGCGCCTACGACCGCCTGAAATCCGAGGGCCGCTCCGAGCACCTGCTGGCCCATGTGCCGGTGCTGCAGGATCAGAGCCTGCGCGGCACTTCCAGCTGGGCCAACACCTGGCTCGGCCGCGACCACCTCGCCAAGCCGGCCTCGCCGGCACCGGCCGCCCACCCCTGATCCATCATCCCGCCAAAACTTCACCCATATGAACACGCCCAAACCCGCCAGTCTCGAAGCCAAACTCCAGCAGTATGCCAGCCCCGTGGACATGCTCCGCCACTCGCCCGTCGGCGGCTACCAGTTCCCCGACAAGCCGGAATACACCAACTGGCGCGACGAGCAGCAGGCCTGGCAGAACTCCGTCGTCCTCTTCGACCAGTCCTTCCACATGAAGGACATCTATTTCGAGGGGCCGGACGTCCGGCGCCTGCTCTCCGATGTCGCTGTCAACACGCTGAAGAATTTCGGCCCGAACAAGGCCAAGCAGATCGTGACCTGCAACCACGACGGCCATGTCATCGGCGACGCCATCCTCTTTGGGCATTCCGATACCAAGGTCAGCGTGGTCGGCCGCCCCTCCGTGCCGAACTGGATCGAGTTCAACGCCGTCAGCGGCAAATACGACGTGAAGGTCACGCGCGACGAGCGCTCCGTCGCCAACGCCGGCGGCCGGCTCATCTACCGCTACCAGATCCAGGGCCCGAATGCCCTGGACCTCATCCGGAGCGTGCACGAGGGCCCGTTCCCGGAGATACCGTTCTTCAACCTCGGCGACCTCAAGATCGCCGGCCGCAAGGTCCGCGCGCTCAACCACAACATGTCCCGCATGGGCGGCCTCGAGATCCACGGACCCGCCGCCGACGGCGAGGCCGTGCTCAACGCCCTGCTCGCCGCCGGCCCGAAGTTCGGCCTGGTGCGCGGCGGCAGCCGCTCCTACTCGACCGTCTCCCCCGAGAGCGGCTGGATTCCCTCGCCCATGCCCGCCATCTGGACGGAGAAGCTCAAGCCCTACCGCGAGTGGCTCCCGGCCGACGGCTTCGAGGCCAACGCCTCGCTCGGCGGCAGCTTCAACTCACCCAACATCGCCGACTACTACCAGACCCCGTGGGACCTCGGCTACGGCCGCCACGTCAAGTTCGACCACGACTTCATCGGCCGCGCCGCCCTCGAGCAGCTCGAGGCCCAGCCGCACCGCCGCAAGGTCTGGCTGCGCTGGAACAAGGAGGACGCCGTCCGCATCAACGCCAGCCAGATCGGCGACGGCGTGCGCTTCAAATACATGGAGATGCCCAACGCCTACTACGCCATCCTGCCCTTCGACAAGGTCCTC
>JBDHQK010000188.1:0-3944 GCA_039807025.1 Lacunisphaera sp. | reverse complement strand
GGTGGACGTCGTGCGCGTCGACGCCGAGGACCTGGAGACCAAGACCGGCCTCGCGCAATTGAAGAAGCTCGACGGCATCCTGGTGCCCGGCGGCTTCGGCGATCGCGGCACCGAGGGCAAGATCGCGGCCGCGAAGTTCGCCCGCGAGCAGCGGGTGCCCTATTTCGGCCTGTGCCTCGGCCTGCAGATCGCCGTGATTGAGTTTGCCCGCAATGTCCTCGGCCTGAAAAAGGCCAACTCAATGGAGTTCGACCCGAAGACCCCGGAGCCGGTCATCGCCCTCATGGACGAGCAGCGCAATGTCGTCCAGAAGGGCGGCACGATGCGGCTCGGGGCCTACGAGTGCCGCCTGAAGGCCGGCACGCTGGCGCGGAAGGCCTACGGCACGGAGGTCGTTTCCGAGCGCCACCGCCACCGCTTCGAGGTGAACAACGACTACATCGCGCGCCTCGAGCAGGCCGGCATGGTCATCTCCGGCTGGAACCCGAAGCGCGGCCTGGTCGAGGTGGCCGAGCTGAAAACCCACCCGTGGTTCCTCGGCGTGCAGTGCCACCCGGAATTCCACTCGAAGCCGAACCAGGCACATCCGCTCTTCGCCGCCTTCATCGCCGCCGCGATCAAGCACCAGAAAAAGAAATGAACCCAAACTTTATGTGAAACTCAGGAAAGCTGGAATGTCCGATTCATTTCCTGATTTCCTGAGTTCCACATTTTTGGCCCCATGATCTTCAACCCGAAAAAGCTCCTCCTCCTTGCCGGCCCCTGCTCGCTGGAAAACGAGCAGGTCTGCCGCGCCGCGGCGGAGACGCTGGTGAAAATCGGCAAGAAACACCCGGAGCTGACCATCGTTTTCAAGGGCTCGTTCGACAAGGCCAACCGCACGTCGCTCGGCGGCGACCGCGGCCCGGGCATGCAGGAGGGCCTGGCGCTGCTCGCGCTGATGAAGAAGGATTACGGCTTCCCGGTCGTCACCGATTTCCATGAGCGCCAGCAGGCCGCCGCGGTCGCGGAGGTGTGCGATGTGCTGCAGATCCCGGCTTTTCTCTGCCGCCAGACCGACCTGCTGCTCGCCGCCGCCGCGACGGGCCGCGTCGTCAACGTGAAGAAGGGCCAGTTCCTCTCGCCGCAGGAGATGGAGTTTGTCGTCAGCAAGCTGAAGCAGGGGAAAGCGAAGGAAATCTGGCAGACCGAGCGCGGCACGACCTTCGGCTATCAGAACCTGGTCGTGGACATGCGCTCCTTCGCCCAGATGAAGGCGCTCGGCGCCCCCGCGATCTTCGACGCCACGCACAGCGTGCAGCAGCCCGGCGCCGCGGGCGGCAAGACGGGCGGACGGCGCGAGTTTGTGCCGCCGCTGGCCCGGGCGGCCCTCGCCGCCGGCGCGGACGGCCTCTTCATCGAGACGCACCCGAACCCTGAGAAGGCGATTTCCGACGGCCCGAACCAGATCCCGACGGCGGAGCTGCCGGCGCTGATCGACTCGTGCGTCGCGGTGTGGAAGGCGGTGCGCTGAGCGCCCGCAAATACGCCGGAAGAGGCAGCCTCCCGAATTGACCGCGCCGCCCGCCTGCGCATCGTGGCGGGCAACCCAGCATTCCCCCATGCCCACCTTCATCATAGACGTGCCGGTGCCCTCGATGGGCGCCACGGTGAGCGAGCTCACCGTCATCAACCTCGCCGTCGCTCCCGGCACGAAAGTCGCCAAGGGCCAGAAGCTCGCCGCGCTCGAGAGCGACAAGTCGGCCTTTGATTTCGAGTCGCCCGCGGGTGGCACCGTGCTGTCGATCATGGCGAAGAACGGCGCGGCCATCACCTCCGGCCAGCCGTTCCTGCGCATGGAAACGGACGACGAGGGCCTGCGGCACCTGGAAGTGAAGGTGGCTGTCGCCGCCGCGACCGCGCCGGGCAAGGCGCTCCAGTGGACGCCCCGCGCCATCAAGATGGCGCAGGAAGCCGGCCTGAACCACGCTACGATCACCGACATCGAGGCCACCGGTCCCGGCGGCCGGGTGTCGGGCGACGACGTGACGAAGTATCTGGCGGGGAAAAAGTGAGATCGGAACGTAGGGGCGTCGGCCAGCGACGCCCCTACATCCTCAGTTTGCCGGCTTCGCCGTGCTGAGGTAGAGTCCGTTGAAGAGGAGCTTGAAGGTGCCGTGGGTGCCGGCGCGGAAGGCGACCTCGGGCCCGAGCAGGTAGAGTTTGCCGGTGCCGACCGGCGCCTCGAGCGCGGCGATGCCGTCGGCGAGGTAAGACTGGCCCCAAGCCCAGCCGCTACGCATCGGCGCGGCGCTGGCGAACCACGCGACGGGCTTCACGCCCCGGGCGACGGCGTCGGGCTGGAGTTTGAAGACCGGGCTGTTGTCGTAGTAGAAGTCGGTCGTGGCCTCCATGCCCCACGCGAGCGGGGCGGCGGAATCGACGGCGGCGGACAGGATGCTGCCGGGGATGTAGAACTTGTCGCGCGGCAGCCGGCGTTCGTGGCCCTGGGCGGTCATCTCGACGAGGGCGTTGCGCACGGGCACGCCGAGGTGATAGGCGAGGTTGGTGCTGGTGCCGATGGTCACGATGGTGCCGCCTTGTGCGGCGAATTCGCGCAGCGCCGGGATGGATTTCTCCTCGGTGATGCTGCCGGTCCAGCCGCGGTAGGCGGCGGGCAGATCGGCGCCCGTGGGCACCTTGACGAAGTAATCGTTCTGGCGCGGGCTGGGCGCGCCCAGGGATTTCGGCAGCGGGATGGCGCCGTTGACGAAGACGATCACGTCGTATTTGGCGCGCAGGTTGCCGGCGTCGATCTGCTGCGGATAGACGACCTCGAAGGGGAACTCGAACTGCTCTAGGAGCCAGCGGGTCCAGCCAGAGGGCATGGAGCCGCCGTATTGGTCCCAGAGGGCGATGCGCATGGGGGCAAGCTTGAGGGCGTCACCGACGGACTTGAGGGTGACGGCGGTGGCGTCGAGCCCGAGCTCGGCCGCGGCCTGCGCGACGATGGGTTTCGCCTGTGCGGTGGCGGGGATGTAGAGCGCGCCCGCGCCGAAACCGGGGTGGCCGGCCGGCGGCGTCTTGAGCCAGTAGGCATCGGCGCCGGCCTTGAGCAGGCGGTTGAGGAGGATGAAGCTGTTGTTGGCGCGGTGGCTGACGAGCCAGCCGGCGGTGCCGGCGCCGACGGTGCCGGCCGGCGGGGTCTGCAATTCGCCGTAGGGCAGGCGCTCAAAGGGGCCGTCGAAGCCGTCGAGGATGCGGTCGAACTTCAGGCCCATCTGGTAGGCGATGGTCCAGCCGGCGGAATCATACGGCGCCACCGGCGGGCCGCCGGCGTAGAGGAAGTCATTCGGGTGGTCCTGCGGCTCGAACATATCGAGCACGAAGGGGCGGAAGGCCTGCGCGGTCTTCACGACATAGGAGCCGGCGGGATAATTTTTCCCCGCGACCGAGAAGTCCGCAGTGGCGCGGTGGATGGCAATGCCGGACTTCACGAGGGTATTGATGAATTTAACCGCGGTCGGGAAGTCGGCCTGGTCGCGCGGGATGATGTAGCCGCGCGGATCGCGCTGGTCGGGCTGCTTGAGGGCCTCGTCGTAGAACTTGGCGGGCACGGTGGTGCCGCTCTGGCTGGCGAACCGGTAGGAATCGTCGTCGGCTTCCGCGGCCTTGGCCGAAGGGGTGGCGGCGGTGCGCATGGCGGCGGCGCGTTTGGGCGAGAGCGTCCAGTGATCACGGCTGCCACGCGCGATGGCGTTGTGGCCCATCAGCCAGATGTTGTAGAGGAGTTCGTCGCGGTTGCGGGCGGCGTAGTTGAGCACGGCGTAGTTGGCCGTGAGCGAGTAGTCCACGGAGCGGCGGAAGTGCCAGGCTTGCGGCGGCACGGGGTAGGGCAGGTCGCCGGACGGGATCTGGCGCTCGGGCACGAGCGGGACCTGCATGGGCGTCGGGCTGCCGATGGT
>JBDHQK010000187.1:0-3969 GCA_039807025.1 Lacunisphaera sp. | reverse complement strand
TTCACGCGGAAATGCCGGTTGAGCGCCCACAGCACCGGCGCCATGGCCAGCACCACGAGGAACAGCACCCAGTCGATCCACAGCAACACGACCGCGGTGAAGAACATCGAGCCGAACTGGATCACGCTGACGAACAGCACATCCTGGATGCCAACGCGCACCGCCTCCACGTCGCTCGTCACCCGGCCGATGATGCGGCCGATCTTCACACGGTGGAAGAAGCTCATCGGCTGCCGCATGGTGACGGCGAAGATGTCCCGTCGGAGCCCGTTCACCACCGTCTCGCCGATCTCCAGCGCGAAGCGCTGGCGGAAATGGAAGATGCCATCCGTGGTCAGCGCGAGCAGGCCGTAGCCCGCCACGCCGAGCGCAAGACCCGCGAAATCGCGCGCGGTGATCGGCCCCTTGATGACCAGCGCCACCACCCAGCCCAGGGCCGGCAGCTGCGCCGCGCGGATCACGGTGAGGATGATCAGCGCCGTGACCTTGCCCCGGACCGGCCGCGCGTAGGTGAAGAGCCGCCGGATCAGGCCCCACTCGAGCGGCTTCTGCAGCTCCTCGTCCTCGTCGTCGCGCACGCGGCGGACCAGCCCGATATCATCGCGGATTTTGCCCGGGATCATGCGCCGCCCTCCCGCTCGCGCAGCTTCAGCTGCTGGAGTTCCCGCGCATCCACCAGCTGCAGGTCGGCGACGCGCAGGTAGGGGCCGGGCACCTTCATCAGCTCCTCGTGCGTGCCGCGCTGCACGATGCGGCCGGCCTCCAGCACGATGATGAAGTCGGCCCGCCGCAGCGTGCTCAGCCGGTGCGCCACGATGAACGTCGTGCGCCCGGCGATGGCGCGGTCGAGCGCCTCGAAGATCTCGTGCTCGGTCTCGCTGTCGATCGCCGCCGTCGGGTCGTCGAGCAGCATGATGGCCGGCTCGAGCAGGACGGCCCGCGCGATGGCCAGCCGCTGGCGCTGGCCGCCCGAGAGGCTCTGCGCGCCCTCGCCGAGCAGCGTGTCGTAGCCCTGCGGCAGGGCCGTGATGAAGTCGTGCGCCGCGGCGATCCGGGCCGCCTGCTCGATCTGGGCGCGCGTGGCGTTGGGATGGCCGAAGGCGATGTTGGCCGCCACCGTGTTGGAGAAAAGGAAGCTTTCCTGGAAGACGATGCCGATGTTCCGGCGCACATCGTCGAGGTCGAGCGTGCGCACGTCGTCGCCGTCGAGCAGCACGCGGCCGACCGTGGGGTCGAAAAAGCGCGGGATCAGGCTCATCAGCACGCTCTTGCCCGCACCGGTGGCGCCGAGGATGGCCACGCACTGGCCGGGCCGCACCTCGAGGTCGATGTCGCGCACCACCGCCTCGGTGCCCGCGTAGGCGAAGGAGACATTCTCGAAGCGCACGCCGCCGGCGAGCCGGGGGCGGCGGGCCGCCCCGGGGGTGTTCCTCACTTCCACCGGCGCATCCAGGATGCCGAAGACCCGGCGCGCGCCGATGAGCGACTGCTGCACGCTGTTCACGATCGTGGCCACGTTGTTCACCTGTCCGGAGAATTGCTCCAGCAGGCCGGCAAAGACCACGAGGCCGGTGCCCAGCGGCAGCCGGTCGTGCGCCACCAGCCAGCCGCCGTAGCCGAGCAGCACCATCATGTTGACGCGGGTGAGGAAACCGACGGCCGGGGAGAACAGGCTCACCCGCCAGAAGATGCCGCGCTGCTGGTCGAAGCAGGCCTGGTTGGCCGCATCGAACTGCGCGCGCGCCTCGGCCTCGCGGCCCATGCCCTTCGTCACCGCCGCGCCCATGACGCCTTCCGCGAGGGTCTGGACCATCTTCTCCACCAGCGTGCGGTTGTGGGCGTAGGCCGGCTGGATCTGTCGCGAGAAGGCCGCCGACATGAACCAGAGGACGGGCGTCGTGGCGAGGCAGGCGACGGTCAGCGCCGGGCTCAGGCTGGCCATGTAGACGATGTAGGCGGTGAGAGAGATGCCCATGATCACGCTCTGGATCAGCACCTGATCCACGAACATGCGCACCGACTGCACGTCGCCGGTCACCCGCGTGATGATCGAGCCGGTGTTGTTGGCGTCGAAGAACCGGAAGCTCAGCCGCTGGAGCTTGTCGTAAACCTCCCCGCGCAGGTCCACCACGAGCTTCTGCTGCACGAGCCGGTTGACCGAGACGGCGTAGGCGTAGTTGAGCAGGGCGCGGATGAGCGCGAAGAGCAGGATCAGCCCCGCCAGCAGGCCCAGCACCTGCAGCGGCGGCCAGGCCTCCGGCAGGGCGACGTGCAGCGGGTTGGCGCCGAGCGGGGTGCCGTCGAGCTTGTGCCGGATGTAGTCGATGCCGAGGCCGGTGAAGCTCAGGCCGCCGATGCCGAGGGTGAGCAGCACCAGCTGGATGCCGAGCACCTGCAGGCAATGCAGCCGGTAGCGCCACGCCAGGCCGAACAACCGCCGCACCAGCGCCCGGTTGGCGGAAGGGGCGGAGTCGGCGAGAGCGGGCTCAGCGGTCATGAAAGCCCCACGCTACGGAGAAGCCTTTTTACTGCACGAAATATTTTCGGCGAACGGGCCCCGGGCGGGCCGCCGCCGGCGCGCGGCCTACTCCGCGCTTGCCAAAAATGGCCCTCCGGCCAGCCTGCCGCTGTCGGGTTGGTTGTTTGTTAGATTCTATCGCCATGGAGAATTGTCAGGTGAGCGACCCAGTTCAGTGATGATTTGAAATCCGGATTTTCGGGGACAGGCGGTAAGGCGACAGCATCAGCTCCATCATCACATGTCCGAAAACAACAAGCTCTACGTGGGGAACCTGCCCTTCGCCAGCACCGCCCAGGATCTTGAGGCCCTGTTCGGCCAGGTTGGCACCGTCAATGTCGTCGAGATCATCTTCGACAAATTCACCGGTCGCTCCCGCGGCTTCGCCTTCGTCACGATGGCGAACGGCGACGAAGCCCAGAAGGGCGTCGAGAAATTTCACGGCCACGAGATCGACGGGCGCGCCCTGGCGGTCAACATCGCCCGGCCGCGCGAAGAGCGCCCGGCCCGCTCCTTCGAGGGCGGCGGCGAGCGCAGTGAGCGCGGCGGCCGGGGCGGTCGTGGCGGTGGCGGCGGCTACCGCGGTGGGCGCGGTGGTGGTGGTGGCGGCTATCGCGGCGGCGGCGACCGTGGAGATCGTGGTGAACGCGGCGGCGGCTACGGCCGCGAGTGAGCTGCGCTCCCAACGTCATTTTCAAAAGCCGGACGCCCGTCCGGCTTTTTTGTCTCCCATCCGCAGGCCCCGTCCGGCCTGCACAAAAATCGCTCCGCCCACGTCGGATCCGGCAGCGGGCGCGGCCGGTATTCGCCAAACAGCGCGTAGCGGAACCGGGCGACGAGCTTGTAGCCTGGATCCCGCAGCCAGGCGGGCAGCACCCGCAACCAGCTCACCAGCCGCCAGACTCCCCCGACCTCGGCTGCCGCCGCCAGGGCGCCATCCGTCCGGAGCAGCGGCGCATGGTCCCCGGGATGCGCCCAGTCCCGGACAAACACCAGCGAATCGAAATCCCCGGTCGGCAGCCCGTGCGCCCGCAGATACGCCTGCGCGGCCTCGCCCCGGAGCGGGGCATAGTGCAGGCGCCCGGCCTGATCCGTGGCGAGCAGCCGCCGCACGGCCCAGTTGCACAGACCGCAAGTGCCATCGTGGAGCAGGACCGGCCGACCGGGGTTCTCGCTCACAGCAGCGTCCCGCGCAGGATGACGAACGCCATGCTGAAATAGATCACCAGGCCCGTCACGTCCACCAGCGTCGCCACGAACGGGGCGCTCGAGGTCGCCGGATCAAAACCGAGTTTCTTCAGCACCAGCGGCAGCATCGAGCCCATCAGCGAGCCCCACAGCACGATGCCGACCAGCGAGGCCCCGACCGTCGCCGCCACCAGCAGGTAGTGCGCGCCATAGATGTCGCTGAACTGCGCCCAGATGACGATGCGCAGGAAGCCGATGCTCCC
>JBDHQK010000186.1:0-3981 GCA_039807025.1 Lacunisphaera sp. | reverse complement strand
CCGGTGGTGATGGTGGAGCCCTGGGCGACCTTCATGCCCGCGGTGAGCGGGGTGGTGCTGCCGTCGGGCAGGGTGACAGTGGCGGCACCGGTGACGCGGGCCACGGTGGCCTGCGTCTGGGTGGTCTGGGCGAGGACCGAGGTGGCCAGGCCGACCAAGGCGGCGAGGAGGAGGGTCAGTTTGCGGATTTTCATGGAGGTGGAAAAAGGGATGGGGCGATTGTGCAGATTACTCGCGGGAAGCAAGCACGGCCTGTCGGCGGTTGAACCGCGCTCCGCTGCGGCGCACCGGGCCGGTTTTGAAAACCCGGCCGGAGGTGGGGTTCCACCTTGTCATGCGGGCATCGAGCGGTGAAGACTTCGCGCATGAGGCTTTTCCCCTGTCTGGCCGGTCTGCTGGTCCTGACCTCGTTCTCATTCGCCCAGGAATACGACGTCGTCATCCGACACGGCCGGGTGATCGACGGCACCGGCAACCCCGCCTT
The DNA here is from genome assembly GCA_039807025.1 of Lacunisphaera sp. Taxonomy (GTDB): domain Bacteria; phylum Verrucomicrobiota; class Verrucomicrobiia; order Opitutales; family Opitutaceae; genus Lacunisphaera. The sequence goes on along the minus strand of JBDHQK010000186.1, from coordinate 3,497 downwards.
TCATGCCGACGTGGCGGTGAAGGGCGGCCGCATCGTCCGCCTCGGAAAGGTGGACGGGAAGGGGGCCACCGAGATCGACGCCACAGGGCTGGTCGTCGCGCCGGGCTTCATCGACGTCCATACGCACGCGGACGAGCTGCCCGAGCAACCGCTGGCGGAGAATTTCCTGCGCATGGGTGTCACGAGCGTGGTCGTCGGCAACTGCGGCGGCTCCGCGCTCGATGTGGGCAAGTTCTACCGCGACATCGAAAGGAACGGCGTGTCGGTCAACGCGACGACCCTCATCGGCCACAACACGGTGCGCGCGGCGGCGATGGGCGGCAGTTTCGACCGGGCGCCGACGGCGGACGAGATGGCGAAGATGAAGGCGATGGTGGATCAGGCGATGCGCGACGGCGCCGTGGGCCTGTCCACCGGCCTCATCTACCTGCCCGGCGTGTTCGCCAAGACCGACGAGATCGTGGAACTCGCCAAGGCGGTCACGCCCTACGATGGCATCTATGCGAGCCACATGCGCTATGAGAACAATCGCATCAAGGACGCCCTGGACGAAGTTTTCCGCATTGCCCGCGAGGCGGGGCTGCGCGCCGAGGTCTCGCACATCAAGCTCTCGGGCGAGAACTCCTGGGGCCGGGCGGAGGAAATCCTCGCCTACATCGACGCCGCGCGCGCCACCGGGCTCGACATCACGCAGGACCAGTATGCCTACACGGCGTCGAGCACCACCATGCGGCAGCTGATCCCCGACGACGCCTTTGACGGCGGCCGCGACAAGTTCCGCGCCATGCTCGCCGACCCGGTGAAGAAGGCCGACCTCGTGGCGCGGATGAAGAAAAACATCATGACTCGCGGCCGGCAGGACTACGCCTATGCGGTCGTCGCCTCGTTCCGGCACGACACCTCGCTCAACGGCCTGAACATCCTCGAGGCCGCCGAGAAGAAATTCGGCAGCAGCTCGCTCGATGCGCAGATCGAGGTGATCCTCGACTTCGAGCTGAACGGCGGCGCGCAGGGTGTTTTCCACGGAATGAACGAAGGGGACCTGAAAACCTTCCTGCGCCACCCCAACACCATGATCGCCAGCGACAGCGGCCTGCGCGAGTTCGGCAAGGACATGCCGCATCCGCGCGGCTACGGCAACAATGCCCGGGTGCTGTCCCGCTATGTCCGCGAGTTGCAGGTGCTGCGGCTCGAGGATGCCATCCGCAAGATGACGAGCCTGCCCGCCGCGACCTTCCGCTTCGAGGGGCGCGGGGAGCTGCGCGAGGGCAACTGGGCCGACATCGTCGTGCTCGACGCGGACAAGGTCGCCGATCCCTCGACGTATCGCGACCCTCATCATTATGCCGTCGGCGTGCCGCACGTGTTCGTCAACGGCGTCGCCGTGATCCGGGACGGCGTGCACACTGGCGCGAAACCGGGAGCGGCCTGCCGCTTTGTCGATCCGAAGGTCACCTTGGCCGCGCAGTTGGCGGGGGTGATCTCGCAACCGCGTTTCGCCGGGGCGATGTGGGGCGTGAAGGTCGTCTCATTGGATTCCGGCAAGACGCTCTTCGAACACCAGCCGGATCTTCGGCTCAGCCCCGCCTCGAACAGCAAGCTCTATTCCACGGCGCTGGCCCTCGACCGGCTCGGCGGCGACTATCGCATCGTGACGCCGCTCCTCGCCACGGCGGCGGTGGACGCGTCCGGCACCATCAAGGGCGACCTCATCATCAGCGGCCGAGGCGATCCGGGCTGGAACCCACGGCAAGCCAAGCAGGATTTCTGGACAGCCTTCGACCCGTTCGTCGCGGCGCTGAAGCAAGCCGGCGTGAAGCGCGTCACGGGCGACCTCGTGGCCGACGCCACCTGGTTGCGCGGGCCGCCCAACGGGGCCGGCTGGACCGTCGACGATCTGGGGAATTATTACGGGGCGGAGATTTCCGCGATCACGCTCGACGAGAACTACGTGGACCTCGTCATCACGCCGGCGGCGACGACCGGCTCGCCTTGCACGGTGGAGGTGAAGCAGCCGCTCAGCGGACTCGTCATCGACAACCGCACGACGACCATCCCCGCCGGTGGCGCGCGCCGCATCAGCGTCACGCGCCTGCCGGGCGATAATCGCGTGCTCATCCAGGGTCAGCTGCCCGTGGGCGACAAGCCCGAGGAAAGCGAGGCGACCGTGCCGCAGCCGACGCAATGGTTTGCCACCGCGCTGCGCGAGGCCCTCAAGCGCGCCGACATCATGGTCGAGGGCCGGGCGGTTGGCGTGCGCTGGCCCGAAACGCCGCGCACTGCCGCGGTGAAGCTCGGCGAGATCAAGTCCGCCCCGCTGCGGGATATCGTCGCGACCATCAACAAACCCTCGCAGAACCTGAAGACCGATCTGGTCTTCAATCACCTCGGTGAACTGGATCGTGCTGCGGACACACCGGCCTGGCGGCAGTCCGACGAATTGGCGGTGACGGCGCTGGACAAGTTTCTCCACTCGGCCGGCCTTGCCGCCGGGGGCACGATTTTCGAGGAAGGCTCGGGCCTGTCCCGCAACAATCTCACCACCGCCGCGAACACCGCGCGTTTGCTCCAGTTCATGGCGACCCACCGCGAGCACGACGCGTTTATGGCGTCGCTGCCCGTCGCGGGCGTGGACGGCTCGCTGAAGAAGCGGATGAAGGGCACGCCGGCGGAGGGCAAACTCCGGGCCAAGACCGGCACGCTCCGCTACGCGAGTTCGCTCTCCGGCTATGTCACGACGGCTGGTGGCGAGAAACTCGTGTTCAGCCTCATGTTGAACCGTTATCCCGTGCCGGCCGGCGCCAAGGCCGGCGACCCGCTGGATGAGCTCGCGGCGTTGATCGCGGGTTATCCGGGCGGGAAGTGAGTGATTTTGAGGACATGAAAGGGCCCGATGTCTTGAAAACCCGGCCGGAGGCCGGGTTCCACCTTGGCTTCGCACTGCTCGCAGTGCTCCTCCTTTCCGGCTGCAGCACGCCGGTGCGTCCCGCACCGATCGAGACGGGCGTCATCGAACGCAACTTGCCCGAGGGCCCGGTGCGCGGCTTGTGGGCGAAGGTCCAGCTCACCAATCCAGCGGTGGAGATTGTCACCACCGCCCCGCTTGCGCCTGACGGCGCCAATCCGGCGGGTGCCGAGGCCCGCCTGCTGACCGTGCCCAAGTGGGCGGAGGTCGAGCGCACCACGCTTGCGATCAACGCGAATTTCTTCGGCGGGGTCGGGCCGATCGCGCCGGGAGAAAAGGATCCGGGCTGGTTCGCGGGCCGGCCGGTGGATCTGCGCGGCTTGAGCGTGAGCGACGGGGTGGTGGTGTCGCCGCCGCGCGTCATGGAAGGGCAGGGTGACCCGGCCGTGGTGTTCTACGCCGCCGGTCACGCGCGCATCGCCCGAGTGACGGAGGGCACCTTGACCGGCATCACGAACGCCGTGGCGGGCCTCGGGCCGGGGGGCTGGCTGGTGACGGCCGGCCGCAACACCGGCGCCGCCGCGCTGGTCCA
>JBDHQK010000185.1:0-4014 GCA_039807025.1 Lacunisphaera sp. | reverse complement strand
TCACCCCTTGCACCACCTCGGCCGAGTAGAGCAACTGTTCGCCGGACTGCGCGGCGAACTGCTTGAGGGCCGGCAAGGCGTCGCCCGCCGGGATGTCGAAGGATTTTTCCGCTGTGGCGGCCTGGACGGGGACTAGGCTGAGGAAACAGGCAAGCGCAGCCAGGGCCGCGCGCAGGAACTTGGGGGTGCTGGTAATCATGGGGTGGGCCGCAGTGACGTGCGGCTTGATGAGACCACGCACCATCTCGGCAAACGCCCTACGCGATTGTTGCGGGAATTTTTCATACCGGAAAATTACCTTTCGGAAACCGCAGATTACACGGATCGACGCGGATAGAGATCAAACAGGAGCTAACCTGCAAAATGGAGCGGAACTTCTCCATCCGGGCTAATCCGAGCTATCCGCGGTTAACTCCGAAGCCTCACGGCCCGGCGCGGAGCACCGTGGCCGTCTCGGTTTCCTGCACCGTGACGCCGAAGTTCTCCTGCAACATGCGGACGAAGCCGACCTGGTCGTCGGGCTTGAAGGAACCGCCGAAGCGCTTCTCCGCCAGCACCGGGTCGCCAATGACCAGCTGGTGACGGCTGTAGCGGTTGAACTCGGCGACGATCTCGCTGAGCGGAGCCAGGTCGAAATCCAGGCGGCGTTCCCGCCAGGCGAGCTCACGCTGCATCTCATCGGAGGAAACCGCCGTGGCGACGATGCCGGCGGCGGCGGGCTGTTTTGCCTCCGGAGCCACCACGACTTTCTGCCCGGCGCCTAGGATGGGGTGGCCGAGCGTCGGGAGAACAGCCGGGTCCACGCCGGCCGGCGCGGCGAGCAGGCTGCGGCCCGAGACGGCATCGTCCACCCGGACCTTGCCCTCGGTGACGAGGACCTCAACGGCCTTGCTGGCGAGCCGGACGTTGAAGGCGGTGCCGACGGCCCGCACGGACACGCCGCCGGCCTCGACAATGAACGGCCGTTCTGGATTCTTCGCGACCGTGAAATGCGCCTCGCCGCGCTCGAGCCGGATGCGGCGCTCGCCGGGGGTGAAGGCCGCCGCAACGATACTGTCGGTGTTCAACGTGACAGTGGAGCCATCCGGGAGCGACAGGGTGCGGAGCGCACCGATCTGCGTCGCCGTTTCGCCACTGTAGTGCGCGGGACGCCACCAGCCGAGGTAGCCGACCGCCAGCGCGGCGGCGGCCGCCAGCGGCAGCGTGGGGCGCGCCCAATGGAAGCGACGATGGGGCGCGGCGGCGGGAGCCTCAACCGCGGCAACCGGGGCCGGCTCCCCTGCCCGACCGAGCAATTCCCAGGTGCCATCCAGTTCGTTGAACAGCGCCGCATGACGCGCATCGGCGGCCAGCCAGTCTTGGAAGGCCGTCTCCTGTTCCTCGGTGAGACCGGACTGGCAGCGGGAGAACCACGTGAGGGCGGCCGCTTCCATTTCTGTAGGCTCGGGCAATGGCGTGGCGGGATGGGAATTCGTGGAGGGCATGGCGGACTAGGCGCGGGTTTTGGCCGGAACGCTGGCGAGGGTCTCGCGGGAGACCCCGCGCAGCAGCAGAAACTGCCGGCAGCGAAACAGGGCGAGGCAGAGCTGGGCGTCGACGGTGTTGGCGGAGATGTTGAGTTGTTGGGCGATGGTTTGATGGGACAGGCCGTGGAAGCGGCGCAGGCGGAGAATTTCTCGGCACCGGGGTGGCAGCGCGTCGATGGCCTCGTGGAGGATTTCGATTTCCTGGCCGTGCGCCGCGGTTTCCGCGGCATCCGGCCTATCCTCCACCACGGACAACTGCTCGATATTCCCTAGGCTGTCGGTGGCCGCGACGCGGCTGCGGCGGGTGAGGTCGATGGCGGCGTTGCGGGCGATCGCAAACAGGTAGGGCCGCACTTCCTGGAGTTCGCCCGCGAGCTTGGCGCGCAACACCCGGGCATACGTCTCCTGGATGAGGTCATCCACATCGGGCAGGCCCGGGAAGCGGCCGCGCAGGTAGGCGCGCAGGGCGGATTCATGGGGCTGCACCTGCTCGGCAAACCACCGCGCATTGTCGGTGGTCGCGAGTTGGCCGAGAGATTCAGGTTGTGAGCTCACGCGAATCACCCGCAAGCGAGCCTCCGGAGGATTGAAAGGCAAGCCTAGGCGGCAGACGACACGAAGAATCCGCCGCCAGCAAGAAACGCCTAGGGTGCTTTGGCAGCTCGTCCGTAGTAGCGCCTGAAGCAGTTTCTCACCGCAGCGCGGCCATGAGCCGCATCCGCGAGGACAATCCAAACTTTCTTAAGCAGGCGCTGACTTGGTGTTTCACGGTCGGCTCGGCCTTGTGCAGGAATGAGGCGATCTCCTTGTTGCTGTAGCCGGCGCAGACGTAGGAGAGCACGTGCTGCTCGGCCGGAGTGAGCGGTGCCGGGATGGGCGGCGCGCTCACCGGGCGCGGCAGCAGGCAATAGCGTTCGGCAGCCATGGATAGGCCGGCAGGGCTACACGTTACATTTCCCGAACCATGCCATCGGAAGATTCAGGACCCGGCGAGGGCCTTGCCGATCTGGACATCGAACGCCTCGCCGCGCAGCTCCGTGGAGATGACGCGGCCCACGCGGTCGAGGAGGAAGACCGCCGGGATGCCCTTGATGCCGAATTTCAGGGCGAACTCATTCTTCCAGCCGAGATTGTCGAAATGCTGCGGCCAGGGCATCTGCTCGCGGGCGAGGAAGGCGAGGAAATCCTCCTTGGTCTTCACGCCGGACTGGATGCCTTTCTTGATGCCGCCGCCGTCGAGCGACACGCCGATGACCTCGAAGCCCTGGGCGTGGTATTTGGCGTAGGCAGCCTTCACGTTGGGCATCTCCGCCATGCACGGGCCGCACCAAGTCGCCCAGAAGTCCACGAGCACGACCTTGCCGCGCAACTGCGCGAGGTCCACCTCGCGGCCGTCGGCCGCCGTGAACTTCATCTCGATCGTGCGGCCGAGATAGCCGGCCTTGGCCAGCAGGGTGGTGGCCAGGTCGGCCACCTCGGGATTGGCGGTGTGCTCCGCCGCGAGTTTTTGCATTCGCGCGAGCGCCGCCGGCGTGTCGGTGTTCTCCAGCAGGTCGAGATAGAGCCGCTCATGGGTGCTGCGCATGCGCGAGGCCGGGTAACGGTCGGCAAAGCCGTCCACAAGAGCCTGGAAGGCGGCGGCATCGAGCGGGCGCCCGGCCAGCCGGTCGGCCCGCGCAGCCTCCAGCGAGCGCTGGACCAGCGTGCTGTGCGCCTGCTCGACGAGGTCAGCCCGGACGCCGGGCGCGGTCATGATCTCCCGCAGTTGTCGGAGGGCGATCGCCTCGGCGGCGGCGCGCGCCGCCGCATCGGGGTAGGTCCGCCAGCGGGACATCTGGAGGGAGCGCAGCATGACTTCCCAGCGGCGGGCATCCTGCGGGTGCGCGGCGACGAACTTCGCCGCCAGCGCATCGAGCTCGACGGCCTTGTCGCGCCAGAATTGCTCGATCCCTTCCTTGCTCTTGTCCTTGGCGTCGCGGCTGGGCGACTGGCGCTGGGCGGCCTGCCAGGCGGCATAGTCGGCGTCGGCCGCCGAGGTCGGCGCGACGGACGGGGCGGGAGCATTCTGGGCGGAGACCAGCGCGGCGGTGAGCAGAGGCAGTCCGAGGAGCAGCAGGTGGCGGGGAGTTTTCATGGGGCAAGGAGTGCCGGCCGAGCGCTCAGAGGGATTTCTTCACCTGCAGTGAGACATAGCGCATCCGCGGGTCGGAGTAGCGGCTGTAGAAGCCGCTGGAATTCCACGGCGGCATGCGGTTGAAGACGTTCGACACGTTGAGCGTCCATTGCGTGCCAGTGAAGAGGCCGCGCCAGCCGCGCGCGTTCGAGCGGTAGGAAACCTTGTAGCCCAGCTGCACGTCCCAGGTCAGGTCGCTGCTGATGTGCGGGCCGTCCACGCCGGTGGCGCTGGGGAACGCGGGGGAAGGCGCGGTGGTGTTGGTCTTGTAGGAATCGGTGTAGCGGCCGGTGATGCCCGCCGTCCAGTTGTCGC
>JBDHQK010000030.1:0-24711 GCA_039807025.1 Lacunisphaera sp. | reverse complement strand
CTGGACCCAGACGCCGACCTCGTGGTTCGGCACCCGGTCAACCGGCTGGTAGTTCATGCAGGCGTGAAAGCGTTCGCGAGGTGTCATGGGCGGCAGGTTGGCGGGTTCGGGTTGAGGTGGCGAAGACGGACGGCCCGGCGAGCCGCGTGATGAAAATTCAGGCCGTGCCCGGGACAAAAAATGCGCAGCTTTTGTGGCAGGGCGGAATTGATTCGCCCGCGGCCGGGCGGCATCGTGCGGGGATGAATTCGCTCGAACGAGTGCGCAACCTGATCCAGGGGAAACCGGTGGACCGGCTGCCCGTGCAGCCGATGTCGATGATGTTCGCCGCGAAGAACGCCGGCATCCCCTTCATCGATTACACGAAGGACGGGCGGAAGATGGCCGCCGCCCAGCTCAAGCTCGTCGAGGACTTCGGCCTGGACTGCCTGCTGACCTGTTCCGATCCGGCGCGGGAGGTGATCGACATCGCCGGCGAAGGCAGCGTGGACTGGTTCACCGACCAGGGGCCGGCGATCAACGAGGAGCGGGCCGCGCTCGCGGACAAGCAGCGGCTGCGCAGCTTCAAGGTGCCCGACCCGCTGGGCGGCGGGCGCATGCACGACCGGGTGACGAGCATCGAGCTGATGCGCCGGAGCGCCGGGCCCGGCATGTCCATCGTCGGCTGGATCGAGGGCCCGCTCGCCCTCGCTGCCGAGCTGCGCGGGCTGAACACCATCATGCTCGATTTCGGCGACGATCCGGAATTCGCGCATGACCTGCTGCGTTTCTGCGCCGATGTCGCCATCACCTATGCTGCCGCGCAGATTGCCGCCGGGGCCGACACCATGGGCATGAGCGATGCGGCGGCCGGGCTGATCGGCCCCACGCTCTACGAGGAATTTCTCTGGCCGGAGCAAAAACGCGTCTTCGACACCATCAAGCGCCAGCATCCCCACGTGATGCTGCGGCAGCACATGTGCGGGCGCATCGACCGCCTGTATCCCAACATGGCCAAGCTGCCGGTGGACATCTACGAGATCGATTTCCCGGCCGACCTCGAGCTGGCGCGCCGCCAGCTCGGCCCCACCCGGGCGCTCGCCGGCAATGTGTCCACCATCACCGACCTGCTGGAGGGCACGCCCGAGCGCGTTTACGAGGCCTGCCGGCGCTGCCACGACACCTGCGGCGAACATTTCATCGTGGGCGCGGGCTGCGAGATCTCGCCGCTCACGCCGCCGGAGAACCTGCGGGCGATGATCGCCTACGCCCGGGATCACCGGCCGGGCGACTACACCCGAAAGTAGGCCGGGCCGCCGGCGCAGCGGCCGGATTTTCCGGGGTAATGCGCTGGCGGAGGCCGTCTGCATCGTCTTAAACCACCTTCGCCCAGGAGGCGTAAACCTGGCGCACGTTCTCCGGCCTGGCGCCGGGGCCGAATTCGCATTGGGCGATGCAGCCGCCGTCGCGCCAGAGCTTGGCGTGCACCTCGCGCACGGCGCGGTCAATGTCAACCGGCGTGCCCTCCGCCAGCAGGTGCTGGCGGTCAATCTCCCCCCAGAATGTGATCCGGCCCGCAAACGGCGCCAGCGTGTCCACCCCCATGCAGAAAATCTGGGAATTCACCGCGTCAATGCCGATTTCCACGAGATCCGGATAGATGGCGGCGATGTGGCCGTCGGAGTGCATGAAGATTTTTTTGCCGTGGCTGTGCGCGATCTCTGCGTAGTCGCGGTATAGCGGTTTGAACATCTCCCGCCACATCGCCGGAGCAATGAGCAGCACGCGCTGCGAGCCCCAGTCGTCCATGAAGCGGATGGCGTCTATGTCGGTTTCGCACCACCGGCTGAACAGTTCACAGTAAAAGGCGTGCATCTCCGCCAAAAATGAACGGAACCCCGCGGGCGGATCCGCCAGATCCAGATAGGTGTTCTCGGAACCGCGCAGAAACTGCAGCCGCTCGAAGGGCCGCGGGCAGCAGCCACTGAGGACGTAGCGGTCGGTCGCGGCGCAGTCCCGGTTGACCGCGTCACGGTCCAGCGTCAGCCATTCGCGCGGCACGTGCGCGCGGGCGCGGTCGGCCGCCCAGTCTGAAATGAGCGGCTCCTTCACCTCGCCAATGACACCGCGCTGGATGTTGACAAAAGTGCAGCCCCATTCGTCGGTGAATTCGCCCGGCTCGAAAGGATCGCCTCGCGTGGGGGCGACTTCGCGTTCGTGGCCGGCAGCATTGATGAAATCGTTCGGAAAATCGCGCTGGATGGCGGCGGTTTCCTCCGGATGGCGCGCCGTGGCGATGGGGAGTGTCCACAGGTCGCGCGGCACACGGGGCGGCCGGTCGAATGCAAGGGTGCGGCGGACGATTTCGCGGGGGGTGGCGCTCATGCTACCAGGCGGGTGGGGGTGATGGACTTGGCACGCATCAGGTCAGGGCCAGGTGATCAATGAAGGCATCTTCGAAGCCCGGCTGCTGGTTGAGCTCGATCATTTCCATCCGCGCGCAGGCGGCCTTCATTTCCGCCAGCAGATTGCGGTCGTTGATCGCAAGGAAGGCCCCGCCCAGCGAGGTGTTGCCTACCACCTGGATCTGGGCCGGCGTGAAGCCCGGCAGCAGGCCGCAGCCAATCGCATGCGGCAGCGAGAGGTGCAGCCCGAAGCCACCCGCGAGGTAAAGGGTCTTCACGTCGGCGGCAGTCACCCCGAGCAGACCGAGCAGGATGTTGATACCGGCGGCGATGGCGGCCTTGGCCTGCAGCAGGCGGCCGACGTCCACCTCGGAAACCCACACCGGGCCCGAGGCGCCGCGGGCATGTAGCCGGAGCTTGCGGCCGTATTCATCGGCCTGCACCGCACTCCCCGCCCGCTGGACAAACTCCGGCGTGAAGCGGCCGCTCGCCTGCAACAGCCCGGTGCGGCGGCCCTCCCACAGGAAATCGACATAGGCCGAGCCGCAGATGCCGATGGGGAGCTGGGTATCGCCAATGATGCCCAGCTCCACGCCAAAAGGATCTCCCTGCAGCCGGATGCGCTCGATCGCGCCTTTCACACCCCGCGTGCCGCTGGTCAAGCCCGCCCCTTCAAAGGCCGGGCCCGCCGCCGTGGCACACCCGACGAGGCGATCGCCGATTTTGGCGACGATTTCGCCGTTGGTGCCCACATCCACCAGCAGGGACGGGCCTTCGTCGTAGAGCAGGCCGGTGGCCACGATCCCGGCCGCCAGATCGGCACCCACATACGCGGCCGGACCGGGCAGGAGATGCACCCGGGCCTGCTCGGTTCCAAAGCGGAGCCCCAGTTCGGCCGGGGTGAAAATCCGGTGCTCCAGAAAAGCCGGGGTGAAGGGATACACGCCCAACGGCCGGGGATCCACCCCGGCCAGCAAATGCTGCATCGTCGTGTTCGCCGCCACAGTCATGACGCCAATCTCGGCGAGACCGGCTCCGGCGGTCGCGCTGGCCTCGGCCAGCAGGGGCTGGATGGTCTCCGCCGCCACCGCGTGCTGCAGTTGCCTCACCCCGTCGGGATTCTGGTCGCACAGCTGGATGCGTGTCAGCACGTCCTCGCCGTGGCGAATCTGTGCGTTGAAGGCCGAGCTCTCCGCGAGCACCCGGCCGGTCGCCAGTTCGGTCAAGATGAGCGCCACCGTCGTCGTGCCAATGTCCACGGCGGCGCCAATCCGTGCGGTGGCGTCGAGCGGATCGTTCGCCCACGGCACATTGATTTTGAATTCAGCCACCACTGCCGGTTCGTGCTTGAGCAGGGATCGGGCGGGCACCGTCACCACCGGCGTGGCCTCGCCCGGGCCGACGCGCAACTGGCAGGCCCGCAGGCGGTCACCCGCAGCGGGGGTGACGACGGAGCCATCGCTCGTGCGTTGCAGTTCCCCAGACCGCAATCCCACCTCGCAGCCACCGCACAGGCCGCGGCCGCCGCAGCGGGTGTTGAGCGCGTGCCCCCGGCGCGCCAGCAACTCGGTCAAAGGCAGGGTGAGATCCGTCGGCGACAGGTTCAGCTCGATGCGCCCGCCCGCCATGTCCAGGTGCAGGCGGTGGCTCATGGCTTCTCCGGCTCGGCCCGCATGATGCTCTCATCGCCGGTCAGCCGGATGATATGGCGCGGCGGCACGATGAGGAATCGCTTTTCATCCCACTCCCCCGCCAGCAGCGCCTTGAGAAGGGCCGGATCCCCGGGGATCTTGTCGAATCCCCAGCCCATGCAGGCGGCGCAGGTCTTGGTGTAGTCGATCTCTTTTTCCGTCTCGCCCAGATCCAATCCGACATACGTGGCCTGATTGTAGTGGGCCAGCGCCGCGCGATCCACCTCCAGCAGATAGTCAACATCGTCCTCGCCGAATTTCTCCGCGTATTCGCGCCGGAGATGCGCCTCGCGTTCCGGCCCGGGCGAGGCCTTGCCCCGGATCCAGCCGGGGTTATACCAATAGGCGCCGGGATTCTCCGCCTGGTAGCGGGCATAGCGATCCTTGTCGCCAAGGAAGAGGGTCACGCAGTCGTGCGCCCGTGCGATCACGAGCGGGCAGCGCTGGTGGCGCAGGTTTTCCACGCCGCGGCCGCACAGGCCGTAGACCAGCACGATGGCCTCCACGGCCGGATTGGCCTCGGCCTGGTCGATGCACGACTGCAGCTCCTGCTGCAGCCGGTGGGGCGTGTTGTGGAGTCCCATCGGCAGGAACTCCACCGCCACGATGTGCGCGGCCTGCTGCGTGAAATGCCTGACCTCCGGCTCCAGGACGCCGCAGGCGATCACCGTGATGTTGCAAATTTTGGCCATGGGGTAAAATGCCAGCCGCCACTCGTCTTGACCGCTGCCCAGCTAATCCGACGGGTAACCCGCACGACAACCCGGCGCGCATGTATTTACTGGGATTTCCTTTGTGCGTGGCGGGCAAAAAACCATGTTCGCATTTACTTCCCCAAAATGGCGCGACTAGAAGCGTGGCATTGTGCCCCTACCCCCCCAGCTAGCCGAGCTCACCACCGCCGTCGCCGCCGGCAAGCGCGTTGACACCGTGCGCCTCACCCAGGAACTGCTCGCCGTCGGCCAGAGCCCGACAACGATTGTCGAGCAGGGCCTCGTCCCCGGCATGGCCATCGTGGGCGAACAATTCAAGCGGAACGAAATCTTCGTGCCCGAGATGCTCATCGCGGCGCGCGCCATGAAGGAGGCCCTGAAGCTCCTCGAGCCGCTGCTGGCCGCCGCCGGCATCAAGCCCAAATACACCGTGGTAATCGGCACCGTGCAGGGCGACCTGCATGACATCGGCAAGAACCTCATCTCCATGATGTGGCGCGGGGCCGGGTTTGCCGTGGTGGATCTCGGGACCAACGTGAGCCCCGAGCGCTACGTGGCCGCCGCCCGCGAGCATAACGCGCACATCGTCGGTCTCTCCGCCCTGCTGACCACCACCATGCCGGCCATGAAGGACACCGTCCGCCAGCTCAAGGAAGCCGGGCTGGCCAACACCAAGATCATGATTGGCGGCGCCCCGATCACGCAGGCCTTCGCCGACAGCATCGGCGCCGACGGCTATGCGGCCGATGCCGGCACCGCCGTGGAGCTCGCCAACAAGCTGGTGGGCGCCGCTGCCTGAGTCCACGGACGAACCGCCGTCGGCACGCCTCCCAGTGCCGGATCGGCACTCCTTTCCCAGCCACCATGACTTCACGGGAGAAAGTCCAACGCTCGCTCGCCCACCAATCCGGCCCGGTCGCCGTGGATTTCGGGAGCACCGGCCTGACGGGCATGCACGTGAGCTGCGTTGCCTCCCTGCGCGAGCACTACGGCCTGCCGATTCATCCGGTGAAAGTCTGCGAACCCTACCAGATGCTGGGCGAGATCGAGGACGACCTTGCGCGGATCCTCGGGTCGGATTGCGTCCCGGCCAACGGTCGCGGCACCATGTTCGGCTTCCCCAACGAGGGCTGGCACGAGTGGCGCGCGCCCTGGGGCCAGATCGTGCTGGTGCCGGCGGGTTTCGACCCCCGGGAGGAACCCTCCGGCGATGTTTACCTGTATCCTGAGGGGGACAAGACCGTGCCCGCCAGCGGACACATGCCCGCCGGCGGCTATTTTTTCGACGCCATCGTCCGGCAGGAGCCGATCGACGAGGACCGGTTGCGCCCGGCCGACAACTGCGAGGAGTTCACCCTGCTCGGCCCCGCCGATGTGGCGCACTGGCGGCGGGAAATCGACCGGCACCGCGGTGAGACCCGCGCGGTCGTCAGCGGCATCGGTGGCACCGGATTTGGCGACATCGCCCTGGTGCCCGCCGCCTTCCTCAAGCATCCGAAGGGAATTCGCGATGTCAGCGAATGGTATGTCTCGCTCATCGAGCGGCCGGACTACGTGCGCGAGATCTTTGAGTTTCAATGTGACATCGCCGTGCGCAACCTGGCGACCTTCGCCGAAATCGCCGGCGACACGGTGGACGTGCTCATGATCTGCGGCACCGATTTTGGCACGCAGAACTCCCAGTTCTGCTCCCCCGCCACTTTCGACCGGCTCTATGCGCCGTATTACCGGCGGATCAACGACTGGATCCACCAGCACACCCGCTGGAAGACCTTCAAGCATTCCTGCGGCGCCGTGCGGCCGCTGATCGACCGGTTCATCGACGTGGGCTTCGACATCCTCAACCCCGTGCAATGCTCCGCCACGGGCATGGAACCCGCCGCCCTCAAGGCGGACTTCGGCGGCCGCGTCGTCTTCTGGGGCGGGGGCGTGGACACCCAGCGCACCCTGCCCTTCGGCACGCCGGCCGAGGTGCGCGCGGAGGTCACCGGCCGGCTGCGCATCTTCTCCCCGGGAGGCGGCTTCGTGTTCAACACCATCCACAACATCCAAGCCCGCACCCCGGTCGCCAACATCGTGGCGATGATCGATGCCATTGCCGCCTTCAACCGCGCCGGCGCGTGAGGCCCATGAAACCGCCCGAGCATCAATTCGACCACGCCACCGCCGCCGACTGGGATCGCTTCATCGCGACGGCCCCGGATTTCGACAACGAATACTGGGGGGCATCGAGGCCATGATCGAGCGCGCCGCCGTTCGCTTCGCCGGGCGCCGCCACGTCGCGATGCCCGATCTGCACGGCAGCTTCGACATTCTCTCCGGCATCCGCGACCCCGAAAACCCCTGCTCCGACATCGTGGACGGGCCCGAACTCGTGCGAGCGGCCAGCCTGCACGCCAGCCGGAAGCTCGCCGACGAATTCCTCGACACCGTGGCCGCCGACTCGCGATGAACTCCCGGGAAAATTTCCACGCCATGATGTCCGGCGGCCAACCGGGATGGATGCCGCTCAATGTGCCGGTGACCCCGCCCGTCGCCGACCTCATCGAGGAGCAAACCGGCGTGCGCAACCCGGAGCTGGCATTCGAGACGGACTTCGGCTTCGACTGGGCGGAATACGAGGAGTATCCGCAGGCATGGCGCGGGGCGCTCGCGGAAATCGGCGCCGTGCTGCCCGCCGGGGCCGAGCTCGGCCCGTTCTGCGTCGCCCACATGGCGCCGCCCGCCGGCACCACGGGCAAAGCCTACCACTTCCGCACCATGCTGCACCCGCTGGAACATATCACCAGCGTCGCCCAGTTGGAGAAACTCCCGTGGCCCGACACCGCCGCCCCCCGGCACTATGCCGCCGTGCCAAGGAAAATGCAGCAGGTGCACGCGCGCGGCAAGGTGGCCTTCGCCGTCATGGAGTGCACCAGCTTCGAAAGCTCCTGGTATGTCCGCGGCATGGATAACCTCTTTCAGGATCTCGCCGAGGGCAACGGCATCGCCGACTGGCTGCTCGATTGGTTCACCGGGCGCTCTTGCAACGTCGTCCGCGTGTTCGCCCGCTCCGGCGTGGACGTCATCGGCCTCGGCGACGATGTCGGCATGCAGACCGGCATGTTGCTCTCCGTGGACATGTGGCGCCGGCACCTCAAGCCGCGCCTCGCCAAGGTCATCGCCGCCATCCGCGCCGCCTCCGGCGATCGCAAGGTCTGGGTGCACTACCACTCCGACGGCAACATCCTGCCCATCATCGACGAGCTGATCGAGATCGGCGTGGACATCCTCAACCCCGTGCAGCCCGAGTGCATGGATGTCGCTGCGCTCGCGCGCCGCTACGCGAAGACGCTCGCGTTCAGCGGCATGGTCGGCACGCAGACGACGATGCCCTACGGCACGCCCGACGACGTGCGCCGCCGCGTCCGCGAAATCGCCGCGCTGCACCGCGACCACGGCGCGCGCGTGATGATCGCGCCCACCCACGTCCTCGAGCCCGACGTGCCCTTTGCCAACATCCGCGCCCTCGTCGAAGAGGCCAAATCCATTCGTTTCAACTGAGCCCCGCTTATGCCCGCGCCCAAAATCAACATCATCGGCGAACTGATCAACAACGCCTACGCCCGCGCCCGCCGCGCCTGGGAAGCCCGCGACCTCGCCGGCTACCAGCACCTCGCCGCGCTGCAAACCAGCCTCGGCGCCAGCGTGCTCAATCTCAACATCGACGGCACGCAGCGACTCAGCGTCTCCCTCGACGAGATGCTCGCCTTCCTCCCCCGGCTGGTGCCCGCGCTGCAGGCCGTGTCGGATCTGCCGCTCAGCTTCGACAACCCCAACCTCGACTACCAGCGCACGGCTCTGGCGCACTACGACCGTGCCAAGGCCCGCGGCAAACCCATCTTCAACTCCCTCGCGGCCTCCCGCCAGCGCCTGCCCGAGATGATCGCCTTCATCAAGGAGCATGACATGCGCTGCATCATCATGGCCTCCGAACGCTTCTCCGCCACCGGAGGCTCCGAGATGACACTCCGGCCCGAGGAGGGCCATGAGACCGTGCGCATTTTTGCCGACCGCCTGGTCTCCGAAGCCGGCCGCAGCCTCGACGATATCATCATCGACCCCGGCCTCGCGCCCGTCGCCGCCGACTCCTACGGCCTCGTCAACCTCGGCCTCGACATCATGCGCCGCTGCCGCGCCGACCCGCACCTGCAGGGCATCCATTTTTCCGTCGGCCTTTCCAATTTTTCCTTCGGCCTGCCCAAGAGCATCCGCGCCCCCTTGGAACGCGCCTACCTCACGCTCGCCGCCGAGGCCGGCCTCGACTACGCCCTCGCCAACGTCGAACTCAACGCCTTGCCCCTGCCTCCCGACGATCCGTTGGTGGCGGAACTGGCCGCCGTGCTGGCCGCCGGTCGCGCCGAGCCCGGCGAATCCGCCGAGGACGCCGGCTATCGCCAGACGGACAAGATCATGGAGCTGTGCGCGGCGCGCAACGCGACCCGCTGATACGCTCGCTCCCTCCCTCACAGCCCCGGCCGGGCATCATCACCCGCAGCGAACACGCCGCCGTCAAACACGACGATCTTGGGCTGGCGCAAGTTCGCGACCGTCGCCCGCACATCCGCCTCCGTGAGAATGAAGCGCGCCCTGGCCCCGGCGCGCAGCACGCCGAAATCCCCTGCAAACCCGAGGCGCGCCGCCGCCGCGCCCGTCGCCGAGTGGATGACGCGCAGCGCTGACAGCCCCGCCCGCTCCATCAGCACCAATTCGTCGAGCAGGCCCCGGCCATGCGGCACCCCGTGCGAGCCGGCGTCGCTGCCCGCGATGATCCGCACGCCCAGTTCCGCCGCCTTCACCAGGCTCGCGGCGTGCCCGTCCAGTATCCGCCGCAGATTCGCGCAGATTTCCGGACTCCACCCGCAGGCCTCAGGTCGATCCACCTGGAATTGCACCGGCGCAAAGGTCGGCACCCAGGCGATGTCGGCGTCGCGCATTTGCGCGAGCTGGCCGGCATCCACGAAGAAACCGTGCTCGATCGTGTCCACCCGGGCACCGATGCAGTTCGCCACGCCATCGTTCCCCGAGCAATGGACAAAGGTCTGCCGACCCCGCGCCTGTGCGGCCCGGACGAACTCCGCCAGCTCCTCCACCGGCATCTGCGGCTTCGTGGTGACAGCGCCCTTCTCGAAATTGATGATGCCGGTGGCGAGCAGCTTGATCCGATGGGCGCCCTCGGCGATGCGCCCCTCTACGCAGGCCAGGATGGAAGGATATTCCTCCACCGGCCTCCCCATGAACTTACCGTAGCGCTTCTCGTGGAAGATCGCCGCCCCCGGGCTGTCCAGGTAGGGCATCAGCGGGCGGTCCGCCCGACGATAGCGCGCCTGTAGTGCCAGGCCCACGCCGTTGTTGTCTCCCGCATCGCGCACCGCGATCACCCCGAGGGCCAGCAGCCGCTCAAGCCGCCCCTCGGCCAGCGCCAGCAGGGTCGCGTTGTCCTGTTGCAGATAAGCAGCCCGCTTGGCGGGATCCTCCTCGCCGCCCTCCAGGAACAGATGGGCGTGGGCCTCGATCAGCCCCGGCAGCACGGTGTGTCGCGGCAGCACCGCATCGGGGGCGGTCTGCCCCGCCCGCAGGCTCGCAGCCGGCGGCGAAGCCTCTCCGGCATAAAGAATCCTGTCGCGGTCGTAGACGAGGTGCGCGTCTCTCAACGGCGCTTCCGCCGTGCCGCGAATCATCGTGCCGATCCGCAGCCAGACAGGGCCGGCCGCGGCCGGCAGGATATCCGCCAGTCCACTCACGGCCGGTCTCTCACGCCAATTTCCCTGACGGCCCGCCGCAGCGCCAAGATGGCGCGGTTGGTCGGTTCTCCGCCTTGGCAAAAATCCGGCATGCGCAAAAGGAGGTTCAACGGCAGTGATTGCTGCGGAGATTGCGGAAAAAGGGAAGAGTCTTTTGGCCGTTGCGTGCCGGTCGCGCGCGCACCCTGTGGTCGGCGCAACGCGGGATTGCCAGGTGAGCGCCGCCGGGTTCATTGCTGGCGGCACAACGGGCGCACTCGCCATGAAAACCCCAGTCTCCAAGCCCATCGCCGTCACCCTGCCCGCCCACGGCGTGGCTTTCGCCGAGAGCGTGCATGGTCCGCGCTTTCGCATGACGGAAAGGGCGGATCCCTTCCACAAGCTCATCTACGTGCTGCAGGGCAAAATCGCCTTCACCGCCACCGCGGCGGCCAAGCCCCTGCACGCCGCCGCCGGCGCCACCCTCTGCGTCCGGGCCGGTGTGGCGCACTGCATTACCGACACCGCGCCGCCCACCCTGCTCCTGTTGTGCTTCACCCCAGCATTCCTCGCCGACGATCCGGCGCGGGCGCGGCTGTGGGCAAAACTCACCTGCGGCCAGGACACGGGGCGGCGGCCCGGCGGCCCAGGCAGCCCGCGCTTCGAGGGATTGTGGCGCGCGGGCATCGCCGAGCAGGCGGGCAGCCAGCCCGGACGCGAAATCGCCCTGCGGGCGGCGGCGGACAACATCCTGGTCGCCCTCGCCCGCGTGCCGCCCGACACCCCGGCCGACCCGACCAACCTGCGCATCGCCGCCGTGGCCCGCGAACTGGCGGAAACCTTCTACGATCCGTGGAGCCTGGAACGCGCCGCCGCCCGCGCCGGGATGTCGCGCCGCCATTTCAGCAAGCTCTTCCGCGAGCTGACCGGCCGCACCTTCCTGGAACAGCTGACCGAGCTGCGCCTCTCCCACGCCGCCACCCTCCTGCGCGACAATCGCCACTCCATCGTCGGCGCGGCCTTCTCCAGCGGCTATGGCGACCTCTCCCACTTCTACCGGCTGTTCCGCGCGCGCTTCGGGCAGCCTCCGCGTGCGTGGCTCGAAAAAAGGCGAGGCCCGGTCTTGCGCCCCTAGCGCCAAGTCTGCTTTCTCAGAGGGACTATTTCATGAAGATCATCCGCCACCTCTCCCCGACTGGCCCTGCCTGGGCCGCCCTCCAACCCGACGGCTCGGCCCGCGCCATCACCGGCGACCTGCTCGGCGACTTCAAGGTCACCGGCCAGGGAGTGCAACCCGGCAAGCTCCTCGCGCCGCTCCAGCCGGCCAACCTTCTCTGCATCGGCCTCAACTACAAGCAGCACGCCGCCGAGAGCAACAGCCCCACGCCGCTCCACCCCGTGCTCTTTATCAAGAACACCGCCAGCGTCCAAAACCCCGGCGACCCGATCGAGCTCCCGGTGAAGCTCGCCAGCACCAAGGTGGATTACGAGTGCGAGCTCGCCATCGTCATCGGCCGGAAGTGCAAGAACGTCAGCAAGGCCGAGGCCCTCGACTACGTGCTCGGCTACACCTGCGCCAACGATGTCTCCGCCCGTGACTGGCAGCGCGACGGCGGCGGCGGCCAGTGGTGCCAGGGCAAGAGCTTCGACACGTTCTGCCCGCTCGGCCCGGTGCTCGTGACCCGGGACGAGATCCCCAATCCCAACGCCCTCCGCATCCGGACCCTGCTCAACAGCGCGGTCATGCAGGACTGGAACACGGACGACATGATCTTCGACGTGCCGTCGATCATCTCCTTCCTCAGCGCGAGCAAGACCCTCCTCCCCGGCACGGTGATCCTGACCGGCACGCCGCATGGCGTGGGTTTCGCCCGCAACCCGCCCGTCTGGCTCAAGGCCGGGGACTCCGTCAGCATCGAGATCGAGAAAATCGGCACGCTCACCAACCCGGTGATCAACGAACCTGTCTGAACTGGCAGGGCGAGTCTCCTGCCCGGACCTTGTGGGAGCGACCTTGGTCGCGACAGTCGCGCTCCCACAAGGCCAACACAAAAGCCGGGCACGAGGCCCGGCTTGATAAAAACGACGCGCGTGAAACTCAGGCCAGTTGCCGGCGCCGACGGATCATCGCACCCGCCAGAGCCAGCGCGCCAAGAATCGCCGCATAGGTCGAGGGCTCGGGGATGACCTGGATGTTGAAAGACGTGCGCGTCGTGTAGAGCGCGACCCCCGTGGCACCCGGATAACTCAGGTTGTCGATATCCGAGATGGCATTGAATTCCGCTTCGACGTAATAGTTGCCGGAAATGAACGTGTAATTGCTGATGGTCGCAAAATTCGGATTTCCCGTGCCGGAACCGAAATAGGGATTCGCGCCGTTGGAGAATCCTTCGCTGCCCACTTCGGTGCCGTTGTGCGATAGAAACAATCCGATGTGATTGGCCAAGGCCCCGTTTGTTTCAGCACCCGTTTCGTCCCAGCCAAACAAATTGGTGGTCAAGGTAAGCGTCGTCCCCGGGGTCACCTGAAGCACGCTCCCCACCCAAGTGCCGGAGCCACCGGTGATGGTTACCAAGGGGGTGATCGGAAAGAGATTGCTCGCCAAATTGAGCGTCACCGTGCCGGGAGAGACGCCGGGCTGGGTGATCGTGTAGGTCCCGTTCGGAAAATCGGCCGAAAACGGACTGCTGGAGTAATATTCCGAGAAGCGCCAGTCCTTGCCATTGGGCCCAAGCGTCTTTGAGCCGGCATAGGTGGCCTCGCTGGGAATCGTAAAAGTCGGTGGGGTGTTACCGCTCAGATCGCCCCCCCCATTACTCTCCGCCCAGACCTTGAAAGAAAAGGGGCCAGCCACGCCTGCACTGTAGGTCTGCGCCGTGGTCGAACTCCAGCCCGTCTGCACGTTGTTGTGGCCGGCTTCCACTGCCATGAAATCCGGTGTCACCTGCGCCTGAACAAAAGCAGTCGCGAAAATCGTGCCCGCGAAAACGAGAAGTTTGCGCATCGTATTCATGGGCGGGAGCAATAACCAAAAACCTGCACCAAGCAAGGGTGCAGATTTTAATCGCCAGCCATCCGGCCCCGAAGGCCAGGCTCAGGCCGTCAGGCTGGTGCGGCGGGCCGCGCGGTAGAGCCAGGCGACGATGCCGGTGAACATCACCAAGCCTAGGTCAATGCCGGGCATCTCAAAGCTGCTCCCGACCACCGCCAGAGGAGCATCACTGCCCGACACGGCCACGACGCCGGCGAAGGCCACGCCGAACAGGCTCTCGCCCACGATGAAGCCGGTCGCGCCGAGCACGCCCATGCGCTTGACGAATTCCGGGTTCTTCTGGCCGTCGGCCCACTTCTCGTAGTAGTGGCCGATGAAGGCGCCGACCGGGATGAGGAGCGTGAGCGCCATCGGCAGGTAGATGCCCATGCCGACGCAGAGCGGGGGCAGGCGCATTTTCTTGGAGGCGCGCAACACCTCATCGAGGATGACGAGGACGGCGCCCAGCGCCGCCCCGTAGCCGATCAGGTCCCAGCGGATGTTGCCACCGAGCACGCCCTGGGCCAGCGCCGAGATGAGCGCGGCCTGAGGCGCGGCGAGCGCGTTCTCCCCCGCCCCGGGCGCGCCGGCGAAGCCGAAGGCCTTGTTGAGCAGGTCGAGCACCGGCGGGATGACCAGCGCGCCGAAGATGACGCCGTAGATGAGCGCGAGCTGCTGCCGCCACGGCGTGGCGCCGACGAGCTGGCCGGTCTTCAGGTCCTGCAGGTTGTCGTTCGAGATGGTCGCAATGGAGAACACGATCGCCGTCGTGAAGAGCGCGTAGGCCACGAGCGCCTTGGTCTGCTCCGGATTGCCGCCGTGGCCGTAAACCATGACCAGCAGCACCGAGGCGCCGATCACGGCGAGGATGCCGACGCCCGACACGGGGCTGTTCGACGCGCCGATCAGGCCGGCCATGTAGCCGCAGACGCACGCGATGACGGCGCCGATCACCACCACATAAATCAGGCTGCCGAAGATGGTCGGCCCGATGCCGGTCTCGATCGCGGTGCCGGAGGCGAAATACCACAGCAGGCCGGCGATGGGCACCAGCATGGCGAGAATGGTGCCGCCCACGACGCCGATGGGCAGGTCGCGCTCGGTGAGCGGGAGCTCGGTGCCCGCCGAGCGGGCCTTGGACGCCGCCATGGCGGAGCGGATGCCCTTGATGATCGGGCCGATGATGCGGAACAGGCTCCACAGCGCCGCGACGCCGATCACGCCGGCGCCGATGAAGCGCACCTCGCTGCGGAAGGTCGTGTTGACGAGCTGGGCGACATTCTCCCCCACCCCGTGCTGGGCGGTGAGGAAAGGCACCAGACCCGCCCACGCGATGAGCATGCCGACCAGCATCGCCACGCCGACGGACAGGCCCACGAGATGGCCGACCCCGATCAGGGCCAGCGAAAGGCTCGCCGAGACCGCCGTGGCACCCGCCCCGAGCTTGAAGGCGTGCGCCACCTCGGCGGCGGCGAGGCGCATCGCCGCCAGCAGCGCATACGCCGCCGACGTGATGGAGCCGAGGATGATCATGCGCAGGCCCTTGGCGTTCTCCTCCTTGCCCTCGGCCGAGCCGAAGCCGACTTTCAGCACCTCGCCAGCCGCGACGCCCTCGGGATACGGCAGGTCGGAGCCGGTGACGAGCGCACGCCGCAGCGGCACGGAAAACATCACGCCCAGGATGCCCCCGACAGCGCAGACCGCCGCCGTTGTCCAATACGGGAAGCCCTGCCACCAGCCGACCATGATCAGGCCGGGCAGCACGAAGATGATGGCGGACAAGGTGCCGGCCGCCGAGGCGATGGTCTGGACGATGTTGTTTTCCAGAATATTGGAATTCCCGAGCAGGCGCAGGAGCGCCATCGAGATGACCGCCGCCGGAATCGAGGTGGCAAAGGTCAGGCCGACCTTGAGGCCGAGATAGACGTTGGCGGCGGTGAACAGCAGCGTGATGACGCCGCCGAGAATGACGCCGCGAATCGTGAGCTCGCGGAGCGCGGAGGGGTTTTGCATGGCGGACTGTGGAAAACCGCCCCGCCGGCGGCAAGCCTCGGAATGCAAGGTGGAACCCGGCCTCCGGACGGGTTGGCCGCAATGGTGCGTCCTGAGAAGCGCGGCCGGAGGCCGCGCTCCACCTTAGCGCTTCTTCCCAGCCGGCCGTGCGGCCAGCGCGCGCCGGATGAGCCAGTAGAGCATCTCCAGCCGCGGCACGGGCACGCCCACGGACTTGGCGCGGCGCACCGGCTCGCCCCAGATTTCCTCCAGCTCAATCGCGCGGCCCTCGCGGAAATCAATCAGGCTGGACGGCTGGTATCGGCCGAGCTTCGTCGTGCGCTCGAACTGCAGGTCCATGAACGACCGCGGGATGGCGTGGCCAAACTTGGCGGCGGCCTCGAGGATCTCTTCCATCAGGCGCCGGACCAGCGTGCGCAGGCCCTCGTCGGCCATGATGACGTCGGTGGTCACGCCGCCGGCGGCGATGGCGAGACCGTTGAACGGCACGTTCCACACGAGCTTCTTCCAGCGCAGCTCCTCCAGATTGTCCTGCGCCTCGCACTTCACGCCGGCGGCCTCGAACAGCGCCGCGACTTCGCGCGTGCGCGACTGCGCCGGCCGGCCAAATTCACCGAGCATCACCAGTCCGGGGAAGGCGCACGTCACCACACCCGGAGCCGTGCGAGTGGCGCCGACGAAGCAGATGGCCCCGAGCACGCGCTCGCCGCCCACGACCTCGGCCACCGGTTCCTCGACCCCGAGGCCGTTTTGCAAGGTGAGAACCAGGGTATTGGGCCCGATCAGCGGGGGCAGGATCCGGGCGAGCGCGTCGTTGGCCGTGGCCTTGACGCTGACAATCACCAAGTCGCACGGACCGATGTCCTCGGCCGTGGCGTGCGCCAGCACCTTTTTCAGGTGGAAGCGTTCGACCGGTGTCTTGATCCGGATGCCGCGCGCCACGATGGCGGCCCGGCCGCTGCGGACGAGAAAATGGACTTCGTTGCCGGCCTTGGCCAAGCGCGCGCCGTAATAACAGCCGAGCGCGCCGGCTCCGACAATGGCGATGCGGGGTTTGGCAGGGAAGGTGGCACTCACAACGCCACTGTCGTCACAAAGTTGCGCCAAAAATACAACCTCGCAGACGCGCTCCGCCGGGGTTTGTCCGGCCGACGTTCATGGTTTTCATTCACACTCGCTTCCGGCGGCTACGTCACCTCACGGCTAGCGGGGCCGGGCGGAAACCCGTCCCGGTCGGGCGCCCGCTATTGGGAGTTGCGCCATCTCCAAGGGCTGTTCGGCTTACTTTCAGCCTCGCCATCCCAATCCTCCAATCACTGTCTTTACCTTATCGGCTCCAGTATTTTGCGTAGCTAGTCGGGACAAAAACCCCATGGCTGGCTAACAGGGATACTTCGGCGCCGATGCGTAGGACGAGACAGCGGCTTCGCCTCACACCATCCATGTGCATACGGTTCACATCACCCGCGACAGCCCGATGACAGAGCGAATATTGCAGGCGGCTGACAAGTTATTCACAGCCCGCGCGGGCCCTCACAAGGGCATGCTATCCGTCAGCCGCACCTCATCCACCCAGTAGGATATGGCCATGAGGCACTGGCCGGGCACGACCTCCCGCAATTGCTCCATCGTGTGGCGGTCCACCACCGAAATATAGATCACGCGCAGCCGCCGCTTGGCCGCGATGAGGTGCGTGACCTCGGCCACCAGGCGGTCCGCGCTTTTCACGCCGGCATCGACCATTTCCCTGGCCTTCCGCAGCGCCGCATAGACCGTCAGCGTCTCCTCGCGCTGCGTCGGCGTCAGGTAACTGTTGCGCGCGCTCACCACCAGGCCGTCGGCATCACGCACGGCCGGGCCGGTCAGGAGTTCGACCGGCAGCAGCAGGTCAGCGACGGCTTTGCGGACCACGGCGACCTGCTGGGCATCCTTCTCGCCCATCACGACCGTGTCGGGCCGCACGATGTTAAAGAGCTTCATCCAGCACGTGAGCATGCCACGGAAGAGCACCGGGCGCGCGATGCCGCACAGGTGCTTGCTGATGACTTCCTCCTGCAGATGGGTGGAAAATCCCTTCGGATACATCTCCTCGACCGACGGCGCGAACAACACGTCCACGCCTTCCCTTTCGGCCAACAAGGCGTCGGACGACGGCGTGCGGGGATATTTGGCCAAGTCCTCGCTCGGCCCGAACTGCAGCGGATTGACGAAGACCGACACCACGACCGCGGCGCCTGTCTCCCGCGCCAGCCGGATCAGGCTCGCATGGCCGGCGTGCAGGGCCCCGGATGTCGGCACCAACGCCACCCGCCGGCCGCCTTGGCGCAGGGCCGCGGCCGCGGCGCGCATGTCGTTGATTTTATCGAGCTTTTGCATGCCCCGGAACGGACTTGAACTATCCAGATGCGATTCGCTTTATCAAGCTTCGCGTCTGTCAATCTGCCGTCGGCGCGCGCGCCCGCCCACTCCCATTTTTCCACTTCCCACCTCCATGATTCGCATCAACGACAACTACTCGAAACTGAAGGCCTCGTATCTTTTCGCCGACATCGCCAAGCGCGTGAACGCCTACGTCGCCGCCAACCCCGGCAAGCCGGTCATCCGCCTCGGCATCGGCGATGTCACCGAGCCGCTCCCGCCCGTGTGCATCAGAGCGCTCCACGCCGCCACCGACGAGATGGCGAACCGCGCCACCTTCAAGGGCTACGGCCCCGAGCAGGGCTACGCCTTCCTCCGCGAGGCCATCGCGCAGCACGACTTCAAGGCCCACGGCGCCCACGTCGAGCCCGACGAGGTGTTCGTGAGCGACGGCTCGAAGTGTGACGTCGCCAACATCCAGGAAATCTTCGCCGCCGACACCAAGCTCGCCATCCCCGACCCGGTTTACCCGGTTTACGTGGACACCAACGTCATGGCCGGCCGCACCGGTGCCAACGTGGACGGCCGCTACACCGGCATCACCTACCTCGAGTCCACCGCCGCCAACGGCTACGTGCCCACGCCGCCCGCGACGCCCGCCGACCTCATCTACCTCTGCTTCCCCAACAACCCGACCGGCGCCGTCGCCACTCGGGCCCAGCTGGCCGCCTGGGTCGCCTACGCGAAGCAGCACCACGCCATCATCCTCTTCGACGCCGCCTACGAGGCCTACGTCCGCACGCCGGGCATCCCGCGCTCGATCTACGAGATCGAGGGTGCGCGCGACGTCGCCATCGAGATGCGCAGCTACTCGAAGCTCGCCGGCTTCACCGGCCTGCGCTGTGCCTACACCATTGTCCCCAAGACCCTCAAGGCCCGCGACGCCGCCGGCGCCGAGCACGCCGTCCACGCGCTGTGGAACCGCCGCCACACGACGAAATTCAACGGCGTTTCCTATCCCGTCCAAAAAGCCGCCGCCGCCGTTTACACCGCCGAAGGCCAGAAGCAGACGCGCGAGCTCACCGACTTCTACCTCGGCAACGCCAAGCTCATCCGCGAGGCGGTGGCCAAGCTCGGCATGACCTGCATCGGCGGCGACAACGCCCCCTACATTTGGGTCAACACCGGCCGCGACTCCTGGGAATTCTTCGACCTGCTGTTGAACCAGGCGCAGGTCGTCTGCACGCCCGGCGCCGGCTTCGGCAAGTGCGGCGAGGGCCACGTGCGCATCAGCGCCTTCAACTCCCGCGAGAACGTCACCACCGCCCTCGCCCGCATCGCCGCCGCGCTCCGCTAGGGCCGTTCAAGGCGGCCCTGCTCACCGGTTCAGCATCGCCGTCACGCGCGAGCGGTTGGCGACGCCGAGCTTCCGGAAGATGCCCGCGAGCTGCGTCTTGATCGTGAGCTTGCTGCGGCGGAGCTCCTTGGCGATTTCCTCGGTTGTCAGGCCGTCGCGGATGCGCAGGGCCACCTCGCGCTCGCGAAAGGTCAGGCGCGACAGCAGGCTGAGCGCCCCGGGTGAGATCGGCCGGTCACGGTCGCCGCGCGGGCGGCGGTAATCGAGCTGAAGGAAACACGCCGGCGGGCCCGAGCGGCCGGGCCGACGCTGGAGCCGGATGACGGCGTGCAGGCCGCTGTCGGCCTCATCAAGGATGCGGGGCTCAGGCACCGCCCCGTCCGGGTCGTCGGCCGCAAGCAGGGCCGCGCACTCGGCCCAGAGCGCCGGCGGCACCTCGAAATCGTCGCGCTTCATTGGCAGCGCGTCCTTGCGCAGCGGGGTCTTGTTCCAGACCGCGCAGACGACCTCCGCCTCGCGGTTGAACCACAGTGGCTTGCCGTGGGAGGAAAGCACCAGCAGGCCGACGGGCAAATCATCGAGCACCACCTGGGCGAGCTCGAGCAGGTCGCGAAGCTTGGATTCGACGGACGCCATGTTAAATTGTCATTCTGAGCGCAGCGAAGAATCCAGCGGGAGGTTCGCCGCCGGAAAGCACGGAGAAAGTCTCTTTGGATCCCTCACCGCGCTCAGGATGACGATGCATAGTGCCTCACTTGCCGTCCAGCGCCGCGGCAATCGTGTCGCCGAGCTCGTTGACAGCGTCGCGGATCTGCCCGACGAGGGTGCCGGCATCCCGACCGTCCCACGTGCGCGGACCGGAGCTGAACGTGCCGTTTTTCACCGTGCCGTCCCTCGCCGTGATCGCGTAGGTGGCGGCGACCTGGACGCTGTTGCCCTCGGCGCGGTTGAGCTCACAGCGCTGGATCTGGACCGCGACCGTGCAGCCGGCGCCGACCGCGCCGGTGCGGGCGCGCAGCACCTGCGTGATGGCTTCGTCGAGCGGCTCCGCCCAGCGCACCTCCTCGAGGTAGACCACCTCGTTGGCGGCGGTGCGCACCGCCATTTGCCGGCCGCGCAGATGGCCGGCGAGCTGCACCGGACGCACGGTGGCGCCGCCGGTCGCCCCGGCCACCGGGCCGCTCAGGGTGAAATAGCGCACCGGGTCGGCCTGCGGGGTGGGCAGGCTGCAGGCTGCGAGCAGCAGGCTGAGGACTGAAAGCTGAAGGCTGAGGGCTGGTTTCTTCATGGCTGTTCGGGCCTTTTCTTGCCGACGATGAGCGAGCTGGGATTGCGCGTGATGGCGTCGGAGAGCCGCTCCAGCGCGGCCGCCGCGTCGGCCAGCTGCCGCAGCGCGCTCGTGGCCTCGTCGCCCACGCTGCCCTGCGCGGCGATGAAGCGCTGCGTGGTGGTCGCGGTGGCGTCGAGGCTCTTCAGCGCGGCCTGCGCATCGGCGAGGGTCTGCTTCAGCTCGGCGCTGATCGGGCCCACATTACCGTCGATGCGCGCGAGCACCACGCGGAGGTCGGTGAGGGCGGCGTTGAGGTTGAGGAAGGTCTGCTTGGCCTCCGGCGAGTTGACGAAGGTCGTGACGGCCTCGGCGGCCGCGCCGACCTTGTCGCTCAAGCCCTTCACGTCCGCCTCGCCGAGCTTCCGGTTGGCGGTGGTCAGGAGGTTCTTCGTGTCGCGGGAGATGCCGGAGAAATCCACCTTCCGCAGGTCGCTCAGGATCTCGCTGATGCTGGCCTGGTATTGGGAGATGGCCGAGGCCATGGCGGGGATGACCACGTATTTCTGCCCGGGATCGGGCTTGGGCGCCGGGGCCTGGTCATGATCCTCGAAATCGAGCTCCACGAACAGCAGGCCGGTGGCGAGGCCCAGCACGCCGAGCTGCGCGCGCAGGCCGTGGTTCACCATCGACTGGATGTCGGCCGGGCCGGCGATCTTCTGGCTCACGCCCTTCTCGTCGGTGATGACGTTGCGGGTCAACTCGCAGGTGACGGCCACGACGGACTTGTTGGCCGCATCGTCGTAGTTCACGGCGAGATCCACCACCCGGCCGACGCGCACGCCGCGGAGCTTGACCGGTGAACCGAGGTCGAGGCCGTGGATGGACTCATCGAAATACACCATGAAGCGGTGCGGCTTGCTGAAGAGGCTGAGGCTGCCGAAGGACAGCAACCCGATCACGCCGAGGGCGAGGGCTCCGATCACAAAGATGCCGACGGCGGCTGGGCTGACCTTGGTTTTCACGGGGAAGAGACGCTTAAGGGCATTGGCGGGGCTTGGACAGGTTTTTCATCGGGCGCCGGCGACCGGGGGCCGGTCGCGCCGCAGGAGGAACTCGGTCACGCGCGGATCGCGCGAGTGCGCGACGAGTTGGGCGGGCGGCCCCTCGGCGATGAGGCCCTGCGCGTCGCGATCAAGCATGATCACCCGGTCGGCGATGCCAAAGATCGAGGCCAGCTCGTGCGACACCACGACCAGCGTGGTGCCAAACGTGTCGCGGAGCTGCAGCACGAGGTCGTCCAGCTTGCGCGAGGTGATGGGGTCGAGGCCGGCCGAAGGCTCGTCGAGAAACAGGATGGCGGGATCGAGGGCGAGGGCACGGGCCAGGCCGGCGCGTTTCTTCATGCCGCCGCTGATCTCGGAGGGGTAGTAGTCCTCGAAGCCCGTCAGGCCCACCTGCGCGAGCTTCAGGCTGGTGAGCTCGGCGATTTCCCGACCGGAGAGCGCGGTGTGCTCCTCGAGCGGCAGGGCCACGTTCTGCCGCAGCGTGAGCGAGCTCCACAGCGCGCCACCCTGGTAGAGCACGCCGAAGGTCTTGAGCAGGTTGCGCCGTGTGGCGAGGTCGGCGGCGGTGAACGACTGGCCGAAGAACTTAACCTCGCCCGCCATCGGGGCATGCAGGCCGACCATGTGGCGCAACAGCGTGCTCTTGCCGCAGCCGCTGCCGCCGATCACGAAGAGCACCTCGCCACGCTGGACGGTGAAGCTGACGTCCTTGAGCACGGTGCGGCCCTCGTAGCCGCAGCACAGGCCGGTCACCTCGATGGCGGCAGGGGCGGCGGCGGAACTGGCGGGGGCGAAGCTCATGGTCTCAGATGCCGAGGATGTCGAAGATCACCGCGTAGAGCGCGTTCGCCACGATGATGAGCAGGATGGCGGTGACGACCGCCGAGGTCGCCGCCCGGCCGACACCGCCGGCGCTGCGCTCGGCCTCCATGCCGCGCAGGCAGCCCGACAGGCCGATGATGAGGCCGAAGGTCGCTCCCTTGGTCACGCCGACAAACAGGTCCGACAGATCCACGATGGTCAGCAATTCCACCCAGTAGGCCGCCGGCGGGATGGACAGCACGCCGCTGGCCACCGTCATGCCGCCGACGATGCCCAGGGCGTTGGCGTAGAACGTGAGCAGCGGCATCATCACGAAGAGCGCCAGCAGCCGCGGCAGCACGAGAAAATCAATGGCGGGGATGCCGAGCGTCTCGAGGGCATCGATCTCCTCGTTGGCCTTCATGTTGCCCAGCGTGGCGGCGTAGGCCGCGCCCGTGCGCCCGGCCAGCACCACGCCGGTCATCAGCGCCCCCATCTCGCGCACCATCGACAGGCCCACCAGGTCGGCCACATAGATGTCGCCGCCGTATTGGCGCAGCACGATGGCCCCGATGTAGGCCAGCGTCACGCCGACCAGGAAGCTGATGAGGCTCACGATGGGCAGGGCCATCGCGCCGCAGTTCTGCATCTCCTCGATCGCGTCCGCCCAGCGGAACTTCTGCGGGCGCTTCCACATCCGATTCACGCCCAGCACGCACTCGCCGATGAAATGACTGAACGCCCGCGCCTTCTGCACCGCATCCAGCGTCGCCTCGCCGACCCCGGTGAAGAAGTTCTCCGAGCGGTCGAAGGGCACGCTGGTCTCATGTGAGACTGACATCTGCTTGAGCAGGGCGAGGATTCTCTCCGGCAGCGCCTTGGCGTCGCAGTAGGCGCCGGCGAGCCGGCACCAGAGCTGCACCTCGAACAGGAAAAGGAGCAGCGAGCTGTCCCAATCGCCGAGCCCGTCGGCCGCGAGCACCACGCGCTGGGGGGCGCGGCCGGCCAGGACCCCGGTCCAATTCGGCCGCGCGCCGCTGATCGACCACTCGCCGGCGAGCCGGACACGCAGCACCGTGCCTTCCATCTCGGTGTCGGCGCGGGCGGCAGTCGGGGCGAAGGCGGGCATGGCTCGGGGGAGTGTGCCGGCAGCGCGCAGGCGCGCCAGACTGATTTTTACGCCCTGAGGAGAAAACCACGAATGGACACAAATTCACACGAATCCAGACGAGCGAAGCCACCGATGGATACAGATGTCCGCAAATCTGCGGATAGGAATCCTTCTTCCGTGTGTATCACGTGATCATCTGTGGTTAAAGCATTCCGAATCATTCGTGTGAATTCGTGCCCATTCGTGGTTAAAGAAATCCGCCACTTTTTCCGTGCCAACGGCCACGCCGGCCCGGCACAGTGTTTCCGCCCATGCGCTACCGCACCGTCCTCTTCGACCTCGATGGCACGCTCATCGACCATTTCGCCGCCATCCACCGCTGTCATGTTTACGCCATGCGGAAGCTTGGCCTGACCGAGCCGACCCTGGCGGAAGTGCGCGCGGCGGTCGGCGGCGGGCTCGACGAGGCCATCGCCCGGCTCGCCGGCCGGGAGCATGTCGCCGCGGCCCTGCCTCTCTTCATCGAGCACTGGAATGCCACCAACCTCGACGACGTCGCGCTGCTGCCCGGGGCGCGCGAGCTGCTGGCGGAATTGAACGCCACCGGCGTCCGCTGCGCCGTGCTGACCAACAAGCGCGGTTACGCCGCCCGCGAGGTCTGCACGCACCTCGGCCTCGACCCGCTGCTCGCGGGCGTCTTCGGCGCCGGCGACGTCGCCTGGATCAAGCCCGACCTCCGCTTCACCGCGCACGCCCTGGCGCAGGTCGGCGGCGAGGCCGCCACGACCGCGCTCGTCGGCGACTCGCCCTACGACCTCGCGGCCGCCCGGAATGCCGGCCTCTCGTTTGTTGGCGTCACCACCGGCACCCACTCGGCGGAGGAATTGCGCGCTGCGGGTGCCAGGGAAATTTTCCCCAACCTCTCCGCCGCCCGGCCGTCACTGGGCCTGGCCTAGGCACACCAGCCCCAAGGCCACCGCCCCGGGCACGGCCTGCACCCACAGGATTTTCCGGCTGGCCGTCGCCGCGCCGAACACCCCGGCGATGATCACGCACGACAGGAAAAACACCTTCACGACATGGCCGTCCGCCCCGGCCAGCAGCCCCCACGCGAGCCCGGCGGCGAGGAAGCCGTTGTAGAGGCCTTGGTTCATCG
>JBDHQK010000184.1:0-4102 GCA_039807025.1 Lacunisphaera sp. | reverse complement strand
GTGCATTCGCTGGAAAACAGCCGCGAGATTCTCGACTCCCGGCTCAACGCCGTGAAGGCGCTCAACAAGGGTTATGCGCGGGCGAAGAATCCGCCGCCAGTGTGGGTGCAGGCCGGGGCCACGGGTTATTATGGCAACGCAGGGGACCGGTTCTGCGAGGAGTCGCTGCCGCCCGGCCCGGGTTTTCTCGCGGAGGTCTGCCGCCGCTGGGAGGAGGCCTTCGCGGCGCTCGACCTGCCCGACGCGCGGCGCGTCGTCCTGCGGCTCGGCCCGGTGCTCGACCAAAAGACGGGTCCGTTTCCCGCGATGCTTGGCCTGACCCGGAAATTCCTCGGCGGCGCGGCCGGCAGCGGCCGGCAGTTTCTGAGCTGGGTGCATCGCGAGGATGCAGTGGCGGCGTTCGTCGCGGCGGTGACGCGGCCGGAAATGAACGGGGCCTACAACGTCTGCGCGCCCGGCGCGGTGACGAACGCCGAGTTCATGCGCGAGCTGCGCGCGGCCGTCGGCCGGCCGTGGTGCCCGGCAGCGCCGGAGTTTGTGGTGCGGTTCGTGGCCGAGCACCATTTCTTCACCGACGGCAACCTGGCGCTGCACGGCCAGCGCGCCACGCCGCAGAAGCTGCTCGCGACCGGCTTCAAGTTCGCCCACCCTGCCGTTGGCCCCGCCATCCGCGATCTGCTGACCCCACCCCCGCCATGAGTGACTGGCTGACCAAATTCCTGCAGGCGTTCATCCCTCTCTTTGTGGCGATCGATCCGATCGGGCTGGCGGCCATCTTCCTCGGGCTCGGGCAAAACATCGCGGCGGAGCGGCGGCAGAAAATCGCCGACCAGGCGGTCTGGACCGGCGGGCTCGTGGCGCTGGGCTTCCTGTTCCTCGGCAAAAGCATCTTCGCCGCGCTGGGGATTTCCGTGGGCGACTTCCAGATCGCGGGCGGTCTCATCCTCTTCATCCTCGCGGCCAAGGATCTCGTGCAATCCGCCGCCGAACCGGAGAAGCTGCCGGAGGATTTCGGCGTGGTGCCGCTGGGCATGCCGCTCATCGCCGGGCCGGCGTCCATCACCACCCTGCTCGTGCTGGCACAAAACGCGGCCATCGGGCTGGTGATCGCGCTCGTGGCGCTGGCGGTGAACCTCGTCCTCGTGGTGCTGGCGCTGCATTACAGTGAATGGCTTGGCCGGAAGATTGGCGCCACCGGCATGCGCGCCATCTCCAAGATCATCTCGATGCTGCTCGCCGCCATCGCGGTCAGCATGATCCGGCAGGGGTGGAAGAACTGAGCTTGGACAGAATGAACAGAGTTTACAGAAGGTGGCTGATACCCGGATCTATTTTGTAGATTATGCTCATTCGGTCTAAAATCTCACCGGTAGTTCCGGGCTTGATCGTTGGGTTCGTGCTTGTCGTGTCAGGCTCCGGCTTACGGGCCGCGCCGCTGGACGAGGCAGTCCACCGCGCCGCGGAAGAGACGCTGGCGGAATTCACGACCCCGGCGCTCAAACCCGAGCAACTGGCGGTGACAGTCATCGACCTGCGCGGTGCCGTGCCGGTGCAGGCGGATTACCGGGGCGACGCACGCTTCTACCCGGCGAGCGTCATCAAGCTGTTCTATCTCGCCGCCACCCATCGCTGGCTCGAGGACGGCAGGATCGCGGACACGCCCGAGCTGCGGCGCGCGATGCACGATATGATCGTCGATTCGTCCAACGACGCGACGAACTATCTCGTGGATGTTCTCACCGGCACGACCGGCGGGCCGGAACTCCCGGCCGACGAGTTGAAGGGGTGGAGCAAAAAACGCGGCGCGGTCACGCGGTATTTTGCGGCGCTGGGCTACCAGAACGTGAACGCCAACCGGAAAACCTGGGGCGACGGCCCCTTCGGCCGCGAAAGCCAGGACATGCAGGCGCACCCACCGGCGCGAAATTATCTTTCGACGAACGACACCGCCCGCCTGCTGGCGGAAATAGCCACGGCCCGGTGCGTCACGCCCGCGCGCTCGGCGGAGATGCTCGCGCTGCTGGCGCGGGAGCCCTTCGCGGCGCCCTCCGCCGATCCCGACAACCAGGCGACGGCATTCACCGGCCCGGCGCTGACACCCGGCATGAAGCTCTGGTCCAAAGCCGGCTGGGTCAGCTGGGCGCGCAACGACGCGGCTCTCATCGAGCTGCCCGGCGGCGGCCGGGTCATCATTGTCACCTTCACCGACGGGCGCGAGCACGCGCAGAACCGGGCGATCATCGCGGCGGTGGCGCGGCGGATATTGGCGCGTTTGCCCGCGGCGCCGTGAAGGCCGTCAGCGGCGGCCCAAGCCGGTGTAGATGAGCTTCAGGGCCACCAAGGCGGCCATGCCGAGGAAGATGGGGCGCACGAAACGCGCGCCGCGCTGCAGGGCCAGCCGGGCGCCGAGGCGGCCGCCCACCAGCTGCCCGGCGCCCATGGCGAGGCCGGGCAGCCAGTGGACGGTGCCGGCCGCGGCGAAGAAGGCCAGGGCGGCGAGGTTGCTGGCGAAGTTCATCACCTTGGTGTGGCCGGCGGCCCGCACGAAGTCGTGGCCGAGCAAGGTGACAAACGCGATGGTCCAGAAGGAGCCGACGCCCGGGCCGAAGAAACCGTCGTAGAACCCCAGCCCCAGGCCGAACAGCACGTAGAAGGGCGCGGACTCCATCCGGTGGTGCCGGCTGGTCTCGCCGAGCCGCGGCCGGAAGATCATGTAGATCACGATGGCGCCCAGCAGCCACGGGATGAGCGAGCCGAGAAAATGGGGATCGACCGACCGCAGCGCGCCCGCGCCGCCGACCGCACCGAGCGCGCTCAGCGCGAAGCCCAAGCGGCATTCGCGCAGATCCACGGCGCCGCGGCGGGTGAAGCCCCACGCGGCCGCCCCGGAGCCGAAGACCCCCTGCAGCTTCGAGGTGGCGAGGGCCGCCGGGGCGGGCAGCCCGAAACCCAGCAGGGTTGGCAGCGTGATCAGGCCGCCGCCGCCCGCGATGGCGTCCACCGTGCCCGCCACCAGGCCGACGGCGAACAACACGGGCCAGGCCCAGGGTGGCAGGTCGGAAAGCGGCGGCATGGCGGAGGGCAGCGTGCAGAGTGCGGATGATTTTGACAGCGCGGAGTGCGCACACACCATGGTGGCACCATGGCACTGGCCGACATGCGCAAGGATTACAATCTCGCCGGGCTCCTTGAAAAGGACCTGGCGAAGAATCCATTCCGGCAATTCGAGCAATGGTTCCAGGAGGCGGAGGCCGCCAAGATCGCCGAGCCCAATGCCATGACGCTGGCCACCGCCGGGCGGGATGGCCGGCCCTCCGCCCGCACGGTGCTGCTCAAGGGCTGCGACGGCCGCGGCTTTGTCTTCTACACCAATTACGAGAGCCGCAAGGGGCGTGAGCTCGACGCCAATCCCCGCGCCACCCTGCTCTTCCCCTGGGTGGCGATGGAGCGGCAGATCATCATCGAAGGCGCGGTCACGCGCGTGAGCCGCGAGGCGGCGGAAGCGTATTTTCACAGCCGGCCGCGCGGCAGCCAGCTGGCGGCGTGGGCCTCGCCGCAGAGCACGGCGGTCGCCGGGCGCGCCGTCCTGGAGGAGAGCTACCGCGTCGTGGACAAAAAATACGAGGGCCGGACGGTGCCGCTGCCGCCGAATTGGGGCGGTTTCCGTCTGGCGCCGGAGACGGTCGAGTTCTGGCAGGGCCGCCGCAGCCGGCTGCACGACCGGTTGCGCTACCGCCGCGAGCCGGGCGGCGACTGGGTCGTTGAACGCCTCGCGCCCTGAACCCATGCCCGCCAAGAAAGCGCCCGCGCCGCCCGCCCCCGCCGGGCCAGACCTGCCGTCCGGCTTGGAATTGCTGACCGGCACGCTGGACGTGCTGGGCGACG
This sequence comes from Lacunisphaera sp., assembly GCA_039807025.1. Classification (GTDB taxonomy): domain Bacteria; phylum Verrucomicrobiota; class Verrucomicrobiia; order Opitutales; family Opitutaceae; genus Lacunisphaera. The sequence continues at coordinate 217 of JBDHQK010000184.1, read as the reverse complement.
CGGCCGTCATCACCGGCGACCAGTGGCAGGACGGCGGCGTGGACATCGCCTTCGCCAACGAGAAATTCGCGGAGCTGACCGGCTATGCCGCCGCGACCCTGCCGGGCCGGAACACCCGCCTGCTCCATGGCCCCCGCACGGACCTGCTGTCCCTGAAAACCACCCCGTGCGGGCAGTTTTCCGCGGGCGAGGGCTGGCTCTACCGCCAGGACGGCAG
>JBDHQK010000029.1:0-24948 GCA_039807025.1 Lacunisphaera sp. | reverse complement strand
TTGCGGAGCACCGGGGTGTGGGGGCTGCCCGGGATTTGCGCCGGGTCGAGCGGCTTGACCGGGATGTTTTCCAGGTTCTTGGACGTGGTGACCTGATTCAGGCGGTTCAGGATCTCGACGTAGTTGTTCTTGGCGACCGTGGCCTGGTTCTCGAGGCTCTTGAAGTCCACCGAGAGATCGCCGAGGCGGAGGTTGTCCTTCTCGGCGGCCTGATATTCCCTGACGTAGGAGGCCTCGGTGTCCTTCAGTTTCGCGTATTGGGTGCGCAGGTCGGAAATGGACTGTTCGATGTTCTGGTTGATCTGGGCGGTGACGATGGCGATGGAGTTGGCCAACTCGACCATCTTGGGGTGCCGCTCCAAATAGCGCTCGCTGAGGATGGCCTGGGACTTGTTCAGGTCGGCGAGTTGGGACTTCAGCTGAGGGATGCTGCCGTAGGCTGAGATGTAGCCAATCTCGAGGAGATTGGCGGGATTCTCCTTTTGCATTTTCTCGATCTGGCCGAGCAGGGTCTCGACATCGAGACGGGCGAGCCGCGCGGTGGTGAGGGTGGCATTCACCGTGCGGAGGCGCTCGCCGACGATGTTCATGCTGTTGTCGAGGGAGACGAGGTTGTGCTTGCGGCGGTAGTCCTGGAGTTTGGCCTCGGCGGCTTCGGACTCCTGCTGCAGCTCGCGCGCACGGCTTCGGAGATAGTCCACGGCGAACTCGTTCTTGCCGCCGACGTTTTCCATGAGATAGCGCATGAACTGGTCAACATAGCGGTTGGCCAGAAGGGCGGCGGCTTCGGGGTCGCGGTGGGTAACGGTGATGGTGATGAGGTAGCTGAGGCGGATGGACTCACGCGAGAGGTTACCCATGATGGCGCCAATGGGCGGGGGATTGGCTCCGGGCTGAAGCTCGGCGAGATAGGGCCGCTGGAGGATTTTAATCTCATCGGGCGTCAGCGATTGCGCCACCATGGTGCGAAGGCGGGCGCTGGTCAGAATCTGGAGATAGGTGTTGAGGTCGATGTCCGAGCGGACGGTGGTGTCCACCACCTGCTCGTTTTGGACAACGCGCTCCGGGCGCTCGAACTGCATGCTGGCCGTGCTGGAATACATGGGCGTCTCCTGCGCCTTGTAATAGCCGAAGGAGAGGGCGACCAGCAGAGCCACCGGCAGAGCGATCCATAGACGCTCCCTCAGGATAATGTAATAATCGCGCAGCGAGCGCCGCTCGGCGACCTGACTGTCGTTCCCATGGAGCGACTGGCCGGCGGATTTGGCGGGAGCAGTCGTGGGCAGCGGGTCGAGGGAGGACATGGATCAGATCAGCCGTTCGGGCACATAGACGTTATCGCCCGGCAGGAGCACCAAGGAGCTGTCGTCAGACTTGGTGTCCTTCTTGCCCTTGATGACGCTGTCCACATCGATCGTGAAGACTTTCTTGGTGCCGTCGGGAAGGATGCGCGTGACGGTGACGGCGGTGCCCTTGCCGACATCGGTGATGCCGCCCGCCTTGGTGACAAGCTCGACGACCGTCAGGGTGGACTCGATCGGCAGGGCGTAGCGTGATGGATTGCGGATGGCGCCGGAGATGGACACTTCGCGAGGGGCATATTCCTCGACACTGATGGTGACCTGGGGATTGCGCAGAAAACGGCCGTCCTTGTAGGCGTTTTCGATGGCGGCTTGGGCTTCGGTGACAGTCAGGCCTCCGATGACGATCTCACCGAGCAGGGGCATGTTGACCCGGCCACGGGCATCAATGCGCGTGAGGCTGGTGAGATCCTCTTCCTGATAGACCACAATGCGCACCCGGTCGGCGAGGCCGAGGGTGTGGATGTAGTTCTTTTTGCCAACCTTGTCTGTGGCCTGGCCATGGGCTTGCAGGCCGGAACCGAGCAGCAGAATGCAGAGGATCAGAGGAGAGAGTATGACGGAGCGCATGGTAAAACTCAGAAGCGACTGGCGATATCAAAGGCAATCCCGTTGCGGGTGAAATCAGAAAAGGCGAACGTGGACCAGTTGTGGAAGTAGGTGTAGGTGACGCCGGCTTGGAAGTGCTCGTTCATTTTGTAGCGGAGGCCGGCGTCCCAGCTGAAAAATGTGTCGCGGCGGACGGGTGGAGGCGTGCCCAGGAAATTGTTTCGGCCGTATGATACCCCGGCCATGATCTCGAACTGGCGGTTGATGGCGTAGTTGGCGCGGAGCGTCGCGGCGGTGGAATCGACCGAGACGCCAGTGGCAATGGTGTTGAAATCACGGGTGAGAGTGCCGGTCAGGTTGAGTTTCCGGGTGACAGGCCAGCCGATAGCGGCCAGGGCGTTGATATGCGTGAAAGTCTGGGCGTGGCTGACGTCGCGGATCTGGTAGCCTAGTCGCACGGTGCCGTTGAGTTTGGCAAACAGTCCGCCGGTGGCCCCGACGTTAAACCAATGATCGACGGTGTCGTCACCAATGGAGGTTTGCGAAACGCGAATTCGATAACCGCCGACCAAGTCGAGTTTGGAAGTATAGACGTAGAAGATGTCGAGCGACTGGGTGTAATCTCGGTAGTTGGCCAGGGCCGCGGACTTCACATAGCGGCGGCGCAGGTAGCCGGTCTGGGAAGTGAAGTAGTATTTGTCGTTGACGGGATACTTGATGCTGAGGCCGACCGGGAAATTCCAGGAATTGGTGCGCAGATTGACGGAGCTGTCGGCCCGGCTCTCCCGGTAGGCGCTTGCGGTGAAGGCTCCGGTGGTGCGCCCGGCGGTCTTGTTGAGCTCGAGCCGGAAACTTGGGTCGAAAGAATTCTGGTCCGAAAACTGCCCGTAGTCGGAGTAGCTGAGGGAGGCGGTGGCGTTGACCGCGATCACGCCGGCCCGGCGTTTCAGCTCAACTCCCACGGCTGCGCTGGTCGTGTAGTCACCACGGTCGGTCGCATCGGAGAAAATGTTCGAATCATAGCCGAAGGTGACACTGCCGAAGACAAAGAGCTGGTTGCGGGAGCCATCGACATTGATCAGGGCATGGGCAGGAGAGAGGCCAAGGAGGAGTGCACCGGAGGCAAGCAGGCAGGTTTTGGCGAAACGGAGAAAAATCACGGCTAGTGGCGGAAGGTTTAGTTGCCCGGCAGGCGGTCAGGACTGATGACAATGTTGATCGGCGGTTCAGCGGGGATGGTCGGCTTGACCACAATTTCCTGATCACCGCCGCCGGGGATGCCAGGCGAGCCGTCGAGGCCCACTCTCGCCTTTTTCTCAATGATATCGAAGGTGACCGTCTTTCTTGCGTTGCAGGCGACGGTGACTCGTGCATCGGCAGCGTCCAAGTCCTCTTGCGGTATGCGGCTGATGGTGATTGTCGGAGCGAGGTTGCCGCTGGCAGCCCGGACGATGGCGCGTTCGCCTGGGCGAAGGATCTGGCCGGCTACATCCTTGTTGCTACTGCGCACGGTGAGGTCGCCATCCAGCAGGTCGATGATGGTCTCGTCGGCGTTGGTTTGGATGGAAACCTTGCCGCCGCGGATATTCATCGAGGCTTGCGGGGTGGTATAGAGCATGGAACTTCCCGAAATCAACTGGCTGGTGCAGATACCCACAGCTCCACGGGCCACATGGACTTCGGATTGGGAAATGGAAGGCTCGTAGGGCACATCCGCAGTGGTGTCGCGGTTGGGCTGGAAAGGCTCCTGCACAAAACGGTCAATTTCCACCCGGGTGTTCTCATCAACAAACATCCCGGTGCCATTGGAGTAAACGTAGGCATTATGCGCTCCTTCTTTGGTCTCGATGACCGTGCCGGGCGCATCAAAGGCGGTGGCCTGCTTGGCGGTATAAAGCTTCTCGCCAGTCACGATTTGGCTCTCGCCAACGGCCTCCGCGAGGTAGATTTTGCTGGTGGGGCCCTTCTTCTTGCCGAGCTGTCGTTGCGCCAACGCGCTTGGGATCGCCACCACTAGCGCGACAGTGGCGAGGATGATCAGGCGGGTGAGGTTAATATTCATGGCCGATGGTTTTGGGAATTAACATGCTTGGGCCGTTTGGCGAACACCTTCTGGTTGTTATCCCAAATGGAACTAGGGTATTATACCCAGCGCAAGTGCGTAACAACTATTTTTATGGAGAATTCTTATCTCAAATCAGGTTAACAGGTTAATTAGGCGCCCCTTGATGTGAATAACGCGCTTGATGGGATTCCCGGCCAAATGCAAGGCTATCTTGGGATTGGCCGTCGCCAGCTTGATCATGTCAGCTTCCGAGGCACCGAGGTCACAGGTGATGTCTCCACGGTGTTTGCCGTTCACCTGTATGACCATGGTGAGGGAACCCGTGACCAATTTCGCTGGGTCGAATGCAGGCCAGCTGGCCGTCATGATGGGGCCTGATTCACCGAGGCGGGCCCAAAGTTCATCGGCCATATGCGGGGCGAACGGCGCAAGCAGGCGCAGCAGGTCGAGCATGGCGGCGCGCGGCAGGGCGGGCTCCTTCTGCAGCGCGTTCACGAGGATCATCATCTGGGAGATGGCGGTGTTGAAGCGCAGGCCCTCGATGTCGTCGCCCACCTTCTTGATGGTCTCGTGCAGCAATTTTTCCGTGTCCGGCGTGAGGGTGCCGGCGGCGGCTATGCGCGGGTTGGGTGTCCCTTCCTCGGTGAGGCATTCGCGCCAGACCTTCTTGAGGAAACGGTGCACGCCCTCGATACCCTTGGTATTCCAGGGCTTCATGGCCTCGAGCGGCCCGAGGAACATGAGGTAAAGGCGGAGCGAGTCGGTGCCGTAGTCGCGGATGATATCGTCGGGATTGACGACGTTGCCGCGGCTCTTGGACATCTTCACGCCGTCCTCGCCCAGGATGATGCCTTGGTGAAGGGCTCCGGCTGCGGCAGGACGCCGAGGTCGAACAGCACCTTGTGCCAGAAGCGGGCGTAGAGCAGGTGGAGCACAGCATGCTCGGCGCCACCGACGTAGAGATCGGGCACACCCCAATACTTCAGGGCCTCGGGTGAGGCGATGGCACCGGCGTTCTGCGGATCGAGGAAGCGCAGGTAATACCAGCAGGAGCCGGCCCATTGCGGCATGGTGTTGGTCTCGCGGCGGCCGCGCACCCAGGCGTCGCCAGCGGGCTTCGGCTGGCTCGCGGGGACGGCGGCGCCGGTCGTGATGTCGAACCAGATCTCGAGCCACGCGGTCTCGTTGGCGAGCGGGCTTTCCCCGGTGCCGCTCGGCAGGTAGGACTGCACATCGGGCAGCACGAGCGGCAGGGCCGTATCGGGCAGCGGGAGGGCGAAGTGGGTGACGCCGTTCTCCGCAAAGGTGACGGGTTGCGCCGGCAGATCCTTGCGGACCGCGGCGGCGCGGCGGTAGTCGACTTCGGTGACCCACACGATGGGAAACGGCTCACCCCAGTAACGTTGCCGCGAGAACAGCCAGTCGCGGAGCTTGTAGTTCACGGTGCCCTTGCCGAGACCGCGCGCCGCGAGGTCGGCGGTGATCTTTTTCTTGGCCTCGGGCCAGGCCAAGCCGTCGTAGCCGGGCGAGTTGATGACCTTGCCATCGCCGACATAAGGTAATTGGTCCGAACCATCGGACGATTCGATGACCCGCGGCGTGGGCAGGGCGTGGAGTTGGGCAAACTCCCAGTCGCGTTCGTCGTGCGCCGGCACAGCCATGATGGCGCCGGTGCCGTAGCCCATGAGCACGTAGTCGGCGATCCACACGGGAATGCGGGCGCCGTTGACCGGGTTGATGGCGTAGCTGCCGGAGAAGACGCCGCTCTTGTCCTTGGCGAGGTCGGTGCGCTCGAGGTCGCTCTTGCTGGCGGCCTTCTTGCGGTAGGCTTCGACAGCGTCGCGCTGGGCCGGCGTGGTGAGCGCGGGCACGAGCGGGTGCTCGGGGGCGACGACCATGTAGGTGGCGCCGAAGAGCGTGTCGGGCCGCGTGGTGAAAATCTTCAGGTCGCCGAGCTTGAGATCCTCGAGCTTGAAGAGCACCTCGGCGCCCTCGCTGCGGCCGATCCAAGCCTCCTGCATGCGTTTGGTCGAGTCGGGCCAGTCAACGTCCTTCAGGCCGTCGATAAGTTGCTCAGCGTAGGCCGTGATGCGCAGCACCCACTGGCGGAGATTGCGACGCTCGACGGGAAAGCCGCCGACCTCGGACTTGCCGTCCACGATCTCCTCGTTGGCGAGGACGGTGCGGAGTTCCGGGCACCACCAGACGGGGCGCTCGTCCACATAGGCCAGGCCCTTCTTGAAGAGCTGGAGGAAAATCCACTGCGTCCACCGGAAGTATTTCGGGTCGGTCGTGTCCACCTCGCGGTCCCAGTCGTAGGAAAAGCCCAGCGATTTGATCTGTCGGCGGAAGTTGACGATGTTGTTCTGGGTGTTGGTCGCGGGGTGCGTGCCGGTTTTCACGGCGTGCTGCTCGGCGGGCAGGCCGAAGGCGTCCCAGCCGATGGGGTGGAGGACGTTGAAGCCCTTCGCGCGCTTGTAGCGGGCGAGAATGTCGGTGGCGGTGTAGCCTTCCGGATGGCCGATGTGCAGGCCAGCCCCGGACGGATAGGGGAACATGTCCAACACGTAGTATTTCGGCTTCGCCGAGCCATTCTCGGCCTTAAATGCCTTGGTTTTCTCCCAGAAAGATTGCCAATGCGGCTCGATTTGGAGAAAGTCGTAGTCTTTGCAGTTGGTAGCCATCGATTGTTAAAACCCGCCACATTGAGACATTCCCTTTCACCGTCAATCACCGCCCGTCTGGCTGCAATTGCCCTCGTTTTGCTGGGGCTGACCGCTTCCGCCGAGGGGGCCATGAGTCGGGGCTTCAACCGCTTGCTGGACGCCGTCGTCCGCATTGATGTCCGGGAAATCGAGTTCAACGATGGCGCCAAGCGCATCACAGGCGGGGTCGGCTCCGGGGTCATCATCTCGACTGACGGACTGGTCCTGACCAACGCCCATGTCGTCAGCCCACAGGCCGTCGAGATTTCCGTGACTTTGGCCAGCCTGGAGCGCATCAACGCCAAGCTGGTTGGATGGGATCATTGGACGGACCTCGCGCTGCTTCGCATCGATCTCGACGCAATCAAGAGCCGCCGGCTCAGCTTCGCCGTCGCGGATTTTGGAAACTCGGACGACCTTTTTGTCGGCCAGACGGTCTTTGCGGTTGGCACGCCGCACGGCCTGACGCGCACCGTCACGCGCGGCATCATTTCCAACAACAACCGCTACTTCGAGGACAGCCGCGGCGTGAACGGCTACGAGACCGGCGCCTTCAATACTTGGCTCCAGACCGACGCCGCGATCAATCCCGGCAACAGTGGCGGGCCGCTTGTCACCGAGGACGGCAAGGTCGTCGGCATCAATTCGCGCGGCTACGTCGGTGCCGACAACCTGGGCTTCGCCATCCCCGCCAAGGTGGCCCGCACGGTAGCCGCGACACTGGTGAAGGAGGGATCCGTCACCCGTAGCTACGCCGGCATCGGCTTCCGCGAACTACAGGATCTTGAACGCTTCTATGCGCTCAGCGCCAACACCGGCGTGCTGGTTGCCAACGTCGACGTCGGCTCGCCCGCCGCCAAGGCCGGGCTGCGTGCCGGCGACGTGGTGCTCACGCTCAGCGGGCGCAAGGTGGACGGGCGTTTCCCCGAACAGCTGCCGCCGATCCAGCAGTTCATCGCGGGCCTGCCGGTCGGCGCCACCGTGCAGGTTGGCGTCAAGCGTGGTGACCAGATGGTCGAACTCAGCGTGGTCACCGAGAAGCTCGAGAGCCGGGTGGGCGAGGAGTGGGCCTTTGAGAAGTGGGGCCTCACCGTGCGCAAGGTTTCGCGCGCTTACGCCCGTGAAAACCAGCTGACCGACGCGACGGGCGTGGTCGTCCTCGGCGTGCAGCCCGGTTATCCCGCCGCCGAGGCCGGACTCGCCCGCGGCGACATCATCACAAAGGTCGGCAGCAACACCATTGCGGAACTTGCCCGTTTGAAAGCGCTCTATGAAGCCTATGAGTCCAAGCCTGAGCCCCAGTTGGTCGAGGCCCAGCGCAATCGCCGCATCTCCCTTTACGTCATCAAGCCATGAGTCTTCTCCGTTGCAGTTTTCTATCCCTCGCCCTTGCCCTCACGGCGACTGCGTCATCTCTGCCCGAATTGTTCCAGAAGCGGCTCAAGTCAGTCGTGGCTGTGGAATTTTTCATCCAGACTGAGATCGAGCGCCAGCCGGTCACGGTGCTCGGCACGGTGATTGACGACGCCGGCACCGTCATTCTGCCCGGAGCCGCCATCATGCCGAGCGTCGCCCCGGGGCAGCTGAGGGATTTCAAAATCTACCGTCCGGGCGGCACGGAGCCGAACGCCGCGACCTATCTCGGACAGGATGCCTTCACCGGCTGGCATTTTGTGCGGATCGAGGAAAAGGGGCGCACCGGACTTGTGCCGGTCACGCATTGGCAAGCCATGCAGGCTGAACCGGCGCTGAGTGACGAACTTTGGGGCATCGGCCTGCGCAACAAGGATGAGGATTTCCAGCCGTATTTCCTGAGCTCGCGGGTAGCAATTACGATGAACTTGCCGCAGAAGACGGTGGTTCTCGGCAGTGATGTCGCCGGGCCCGGTCTGCCGGTGTTCAACACCGCCGGTGAACTCGCCGGCCTTGCACAGCCATCTTTCGGGCAAAACTTTCTCATGTTTTCCCGCAACCAGCGGGGCAGCCCCGTGGTGCTCGTCAATGTCGAGGAGTCCAGCGTGGTGCTGCTGGCCAGTGAGGTGCTGCCGCATCTGGGCCGGGTGCCGAAATCCGTCACCGGCCGTCCGATTGCGTGGTTCGGTGCCTATGGCCTGCAGCCGATGGATCCCGAGGTGGCCAAGCTGCTCAAGCTGGAGAACCAGTCCGGCGTGGTCGTGAGTGACATCATGAAGTCCAGTCCGGCCGAACAGGCGGGGCTGCAGGAACGCGACATTATCCTCGCCATCGACGGCCAGCCCCTGCCGCGCCTCAAGCCGGATCGCATCGTGGTCAGCTATTTTGGCCAGCAGATCCTGCGCCACTTGCCCGGCGACATCATCAAACTCTCCGTGCTCCGCGGCTCGGCCAACGTTGATCTTCGGCTCAAGCTCGGCGACGAGCCCAAGCTCGTGCGCGAGGCCGACCGCCGCTATTTCGAGAAGCTCGGCCTCACGGTGCGGGAATTTCTCCTTAACGACGGTATCATTCATCGCGCCAGCCCAGGCACCACCGAGGGCGTCATGGTGCATTTCATCAAGCCGGGCAGCGCCGTCGCCACGGCGGGCCTGCGGCCCGATGACTGGGTGCGCGAGATCGACGGAGTCGCGATCAAGTCCTACACGCAGGCCACGGAAGCGCTCGCGGCCATCGAGGCCGACCAGCATAGGGCGGAATTCGTGTTGCTCGTCAGCCGGGGAGGGGAGACACAAGTGCTGCGCGTCAAACTGAATTAGGCCATGTTCACGGGCATCATCGAGGAAACAGGGCGGGTGGCCGCCTTCACTGAGGGCCCGGATTCCTGGCGCCTGCAGGTGGCGGCGAATCTCGTGCCTGGCGACGTGAAGCTCGGCGACAGCGTGGCGGTCAACGGCTGCTGCCTGACGGTGACGAAGTTCGACGCGGGCAACCTTTGGTTCGACGTGCTCGCCGAAACGCGGCGCCTGACCAGTTTTTCGCGTCTCGCGGCCGGCTCGCTGGTCAACTTGGAGCGCAGTCTGCGTGCAGACGCGCGGCTCGGCGGGCATTTTGTCTCCGGCCACATCGATGTTACCGGGCGCATCGAAGTCTTCGAGGCGCGCGGCAAGGATCATTACCTGAAGGTGCACGCGCCCGGCGGGTTTGCACGCTACCTGGTCTACAAGGGTAGCGTCGCGATCGACGGCATCTCGCTCACGGTGGCCGAGGTGGCGGGTGACTGCTTCGCGGTCTGGCTCATCCCGCACACGCTGACGGTGACGAACTTGCAGGGCAAAAAGGCGGGGGATGTCGTGAACCTGGAATTCGACTTGCTGGCCAAGTATGTCGAGAAGCTGAGCGCCGGGCCGTCCTGACATGGCGACGCGCGAACAACTTCTTGCGCTCAATGATGAGCTACGCCGTCTCGCGGCCGGCGGCCAACGCGCGGTTGCGGTCACGGAAGAGGGCATGGCGCAATTGCGCGCGGCCGTCGCCGAGGTGCAGGAAGTTCCTGTTCCTGAGCGTTCATCCGCAGTGTCGGGCGCGGTGGCAGCGATTTCGGTCACTGAATCGCGCAAGGCTGAGCCGACGCCGGCGGTTTCCACCCGGCCGGACCTCGTCTTGCCCGAGGGTGACAAGCAGTCGCGTTGGAATTTCGTGCGGGATCACGTGCTGAACGACCAGACCTGCCGGGGACACGTCCATCCGGGCAAACAGGTCGTGTTCGGTGTCGGCAACCTCGACGCCGCCATCATGTTCGTCGGCGAGGCACCGGGTGGCGACGAAGAGGATCAAGGGGAGCCTTTCGTTGGTCGGGCGGGCCAATTGCTGAACAAGATGATCAAGGCCATGGGCCTCGAGCGCAGCCAAGTATACATCGGCAATATCCTGAACTGGCGTCCGGCGATGGGCGCGCGCAACCCGGATGGATCGCAGACCGGCAACCGGCCTCCGACCGCGGCTGAGATGGCCTATTGCCTCCCATTCATTCGCGCGCAGATCGCCATCATCCAACCGAAGGTGATTGTCGCGCTCGGAAAAACCGCCGTGGACGGCCTGCTTGGTGCGGATCGCTTCAAATCCATGGGCGCGGCCCGCGGGGTTTGGCACAGCTATGCGGACACCCCGCTGCGCGCGAGCTACCATCCGTCCTACCTCCTGCGACAGGAGGGCCTGACGAGTATCGCCGCCAAAAAGATCAAGCGGGACGCCTGGGAAGACATGCTGGCCGCGATGGAGCGGGCTGGCGTGCCCGTCTCGGAGAAACAGCGAAACTATTTTCTCTAGCGCACGTTGCCGTAGGTGCTGACAACGAGCTCCTGCCCGGACGCGGCCCGGCCATGGATGCGAAAGGCGGCGTTCGCCGGTTTGGTGGTGACGGGCGGCTGTAGATATACCCGGTAGCGCCGTCCCGGCACCAGGGTCTCGAGGCGCGCACTGAAATCAGCGCTGGTGGACAGCACCCGCGTGAAGTTGATCGTCACGCCGGGGATCACTTCAAGCTCCACCACCTTTTCGAGCGCAGGCTCGTTAAGTTTCCACCCCGTGCTCCGCGGCGTCATCGTGACGAGTTCGGGCACCTCTATCCGCACTAGCAGGCGGATAGGTTCGGGACCTTCGTCCGTCACGACCTTGATCTGCCGCTCATAATGACCAAGCCGGTCACCCACGGTGAATTTGAATCTGATCACGCCGCTTTCCCCGGGGGCATAGGCGATTCTGTCGGCGGCGGCATCAAGACAGTCGCAGTTGCTCGCCGCTTGCCGGATGGTGACAGGTTTGCTTCCACGATTGGTAAATTCAAAGGCAGCCTCCTGGACTGTCTGGAACGGAGCCGTCGTGAAGCTCAGCTCCCGGCTTTTCCAATCCAGCGCGGCGCATGGCACCACGGCGCGGGTCAGCAGCCAGAACAGTAATAGACTGCACCGGAGCAGGGTGGCATGGTGTTTCATAAGGCAATATGGAATAAATTAGCCTCGTGAAGGTTATGGCAAGTTTCTGTGCCAGGCCAATACCGCGGCTAATCCATGCATCAGGCAATCCGCATACGTTGATAATCTACTTGCTTGGCCGCGCCGGGCGCCCTTTTCTGAGGGCTATGGCAAATTCTTTTGTTTTCTCCTCAGAGTCCGTGGGCGAAGGGCATCCCGACAAAGTCGCGGATCTTATCTCCGACAGCGTGTTGGATGCCTGCTTGGCGCAGGACCGCACCAGCCGCGTCGCGTGCGAGACCATGGTCAAATCCAACATGGTGATCCTCGCCGGCGAGATCACCACGAAGGCCAGGCTCAACTATGAGGCCATCGTGCGCGCGGCCATCCGCGAGATTGGTTACGTGAACAAGGACGACGTGTTTCACGCCGACAGCGTCTTCATCAACAACTACCTCACGGCCCAATCGCCCGACATCGCGCAGGGCGTCGACGCCAAGAAGGCCAAGGGCAAGAAGACCGCCGAGCAGGGTGCCGGTGACCAGGGCCTGATGTTTGGCTACGCCTGCAATGAGACCCCCGAGCTCATGCCGACCCCGGTGATGTTTGCCCACCGCCTCGGCCGCAAGCTCACGCAGATCCGCAAGAGCGGCAAGGTGGATTGGCTCCGCCCCGACGCCAAGTCGCAGGTCTCCGTCCGCTACGAGAATGACCGCCCCGTGGCGGTTGAGAACGTCGTCATCTCCACCCAGCATACCGAGGCCGCATCGCACAAGGAGATCGAATCCTACCTGATCGAGAATGTGATCAAGAAGGTCATCCCGTCGCGCATGCTGACGAAGAAGACCCAGTTTCTCATCAACCCGACCGGCCGCTTCGTCATCGGGGGCCCGCAGGGTGATTCCGGCCTCACTGGCCGCAAGATCATCGTCGACACCTACGGCGGCTGGGGTCGCCACGGCGGCGGTGCCTTCTCGGGCAAGGATCCGTCCAAGGTTGACCGCTCCGCCGCCTACATGTGCCGGTGGGTTGCCAAGAACATCGTCGCCGCCGGCCTCGCCGACCTCGCCGAGTTGCAGGTGGCCTACGCCATCGGCCACCCGGAGCCGGTCAGCGTCTATGTGGACACAATGGGCACGGGCAAGGTGCGCGACGAGAAGATCGCCAAGGCCGTCACCCAGGTATTCGGATTCAAGCCGGCTGACATTGTCAGCCAGCTGAATCTCCTCCGTCCGATCTACCGCGCGACCACCAACTACGGACACTTCGGCAAGTCCGGCCTTCCATGGGAGCAGACCAACAAGGTCGCAGCCCTCCGCGCCGCCGTCAAATAACCGCCTCCCTCAACGTTTCACCATTATGGCTACCACCATCACTTCCGGCGCCACTGATTATCACGTCAAGGACATCACCTTGGCTGATTGGGGGCGCAAGGAGATCTCCATCGCCGAGCACGAGATGCCCGGCCTCATCTCCGTCCGCAAGAAGTTCGGCCCGGGCAAGCCCCTCAAGGGCGTCCGCGTCACCGGCTCGCTGCACATGACGATCCAGACCGCCGTCCTCATCGAGACCCTCAAGGAGCTCGGCGCCGACGTCCGCTGGTGCTCGTGCAACATCTTCTCGACGCAGGATCACGCCGCCTCAGCCATCGCCAAGTCCGGCACGCCGGTCTTCGCCTGGAAGGGTGAAACACTCGAGGAATACTGGGACCTGACCCTCAAGGCCATCTCGTTTCCCGGCGGCAAGGGCCCGCAGCTCGTCGTCGATGACGGCGGTGACGTAACGCTCCTCATCCACAAAGGCTGCGAACTCGAGGAGGGTAGTGACTGGGTCAACACGCCGTCCACCTCCCACGAGGAGCAGGTCATCAAGAACGTCCTCAAGCGGGTCCATAAGGAGGATCCACTCCGCTGGACGACCATCGCCAAGGAATGGAAGGGCGTCTCCGAGGAGACGACCACCGGCGTGCACCGCCTCTACCAGATGATGGAGAAGGGCAAGCTCCGCGTTCCGGCCATCAACGTCAACGACTCGGTCACGAAGTCCAAGTTCGACAACCTCTACGGCTGCCGCGAGTCGCTCGCCGACGGCCTGAAGCGCGCCACCGATGTCATGATCGCCGGCAAGGTCGCCTGCGTGTGCGGCTACGGCGACGTTGGCAAGGGATCGGCGTTCTCACTCAAGGGCTTTGGCGCCCGCGTCATCGTCACCGAGATCGATCCCATCAACGCCCTGCAGGCGGCGATGGAAGGCTTCGAGGTCAACACCATCGAGTCCACGCTCGGCACGGCCGACATCTACGTTACCACGACGGGTAACAAGGACATCATCACGCTCGAGCACATGCGGAAGATGAAGGATCAGGCCATCGTCTGTAACATCGGCCACTTCGACAACGAGATCCAGGTTGACAAGCTCAACGCGTCCGACGCGAAGCGCACCAATATCAAGCCCCAATACGACATGTATACGTTCCCGAAAGGAAACAGCATCTACATGCTCGCCGAAGGCCGCCTCGTGAACCTCGGTTGCGCCACCGGCCACCCGTCGTTCGTGATGTCCAACTCCTTCACCAACCAGACGCTCGCGCAGCTGGACCTGTGGAAGAACAAGGACACCTACAAGGTGAACGTCTACCGCCTGCCGAAGCACCTCGACGAGGAGGTCGCCCGCCTGCACCTCGAGAAGATCGGCGCCAAGCTGACCACTCTCACCAAGGAGCAGGCCGAGTATCTCGGCGTCCCGGTCGAGGGCCCCTACAAGCCGGAACACTATCGCTATTGAGCCGGCATCCGCCTCGACTCTCTCCAAGCCCGCGAGCGATCGCGGGCTTTTACTTTGCAGAGGGGCAGGGCGCGTTGTCACACGCGTTGCGTTGGCTCGGGGTGAAGCCGCCCGCCTTTACGCGGACACCAAGTCGTAGTCCGATCCACGCCGGACGACCCGCAGCTTGGCCTCAAACAAACGGGACAGGGCCGCGGAGGTGAGAAGCTTTGCCTTCGGGCCGTCGGCGATGATGCGGCCACCCTTCATGAGGATGACCCGGTCAATCTCGGGAATCAGGTCGCCGATATGGTGGGTGACGAAGATCAGGCTCTTGCCGGCCCGTGCCAGCTTGCGCAGCACGCCGCGGAAATCGCGCACAGCGCCAGGATCGAGGCTGGTGGTCGGCTCGTCGAGAATCAGAGCCTCGGGATCGTGGACAAGGGCCCGGCCGATCATGGCGCGGCGCTGCTCGCCCGAGGACATCGCGGAAAGGGGGCGCGCGGCGAGGTGGCTGATCTCCAGGAAGCGGAGCAGTTCCCGGGTGCGCCGTTCTTGGGCTGGGGTCGGCCGGTGGTGCGGCCACAGCCCGATACTGTTGAAGAAACCGGACAGCACCAACTCGCGGGCGGTTACCTGACGAGCCATCACCTCGTGGGAAAGGTATTGCAGCGTGTCGAGCGCCACGATGCCGATGCGGCGCCGGATATCCTCCAACGCCCAGTTATCCTGGCCGAAGAGCTGGAAGCGCGTCCCGCGAAATCCGGTCTCGGGGTAGAGTTCGCAGGTGATCAGCTTGACGAGGGTGGACTTGCCCGAGCCATTCGGCCCGAGCAGGGCGACATGCTCGCCCGCTCCTACTTGCAGGCTGAAGTTGCGCAGCACGCGCTGGTCACCGCGGGCGACGGTGAGGTGCTTGAAATCGATGATCAGCGAGGCGGGCACGAGCTGGCGTTGAAATAAAAAGGCCCTCTTGCGAGGGCGCTAGGGAAGAAAAGTGGCGGAGAGAGAGGGATTCGAACCCTCGATAGAGTTTCCCCTATGCAGCTTTAGCAAAGCTGTGCCTTCAGCCACTCGGCCATCTCTCCGGGGTGAGCCGGCAAGCAAAGGCCGGACCCGGGGGAGTGCAAGGCATTTTCGGTCGCCTAGCCGCCGTAGTATTTGGGCCTTAAAACCCCGATACAGGGCAGGTTGCGGTAGCGCTCGTTGAAATCGAGGCCGTAGCCGACGACGAATTCGTTGGGAATCTCGAAGCCCACGTAGTCCGCCTCGAAGGGCACGGCGCGGCGGGCCTTTTTGTCCAACAAGACGCAGGTGCGGACGGAGGCCGCGCCCTTGGCCTTGATCAGCCCGGCCACGGCGGCGAGGGTCTTGCCGGTGTCGAGGATGTCATCCACCAGCAGCACGTGCTGGCCCTTCACATCCAGTTTCATCTGATCAACGATGCGGGGCTCGCCGACGGCCCGGGTGCCCGTGTGGTAACTGGAGGCGCGCAGGCAGTCCAAGCGCAGCGGGCTGCGCATCTGCCGCAGCAGGTCGGCGGTGAAAATCAACGCGCCGTTGACGATGGCCACGACCATCAGGTCCTTATGGGCATAGTCCCGGTTCAGTTGGGCCCCGAGGGCGGCGATGCGGCGCTTGATGGCCGCCGGGGTGACCAGGATGTGGTCAAGGTGCTTGAGTTCAGGCGGGCCTTTCGGGGAGGGCATGACCGCGAGGAAAGGCCGGGCGGTCGCCGGTGGCAACCCGTTTGAACCCGACCGACGGGGATATTTTTTTTGACTTGGCCACGGGCGGCCGGTTGCCTCGCCGGGACGCGCGCCCTCCCATGATATCGATCCAGGTTAAGCAACTGACCAAGCAATTCGGGAGCATCGTTGCGCTGCACGGTCTGGATCTGACGATCAACCCGGGCGAGCTGTTTTTCCTCCTCGGCCCCAGTGGCTGCGGGAAGACCACGCTGCTGCGCAGCCTGGCGGGCTTCTATATTCCGGAGAAGGGGCAGATTTTATTCGGCGAAGAGGACGTGACACGGCTGGAGCCGCACAAGCGGAATACCGGCATGATGTTTCAAAGCTACGCGCTGTGGCCGCACATGACGGTGGCGGAAAATGTTGCGTTCGGGCTGGAGGAGCGCCGCGTGCCGGCCGCCGAGGTCAAGCAGCGGGTCAGCGACGCTCTGGATTCGGTGCGCATGGAAAAATACGCTGACCGCAAACCCAACCAGCTTTCCGGCGGCCAGCAGCAGCGGGTCGCGCTGGCCCGGGCACTGGTCATCCGTCCGCGCTGCCTGCTGCTCGATGAGCCCCTGTCCAATCTCGACGCCAAGCTTCGCCTCGAGATGCGCACGGAAATCCGTCGCGTTTGCAAGGAGTTCAAGCTCACCACCGTTTACGTCACGCACGACCAGAAGGAGGCTCTGTCCATCGCCGATCGGCTGGCGATTTTGGAGAATGGGCATATCCTGCAGGTCGGCACCCCGCGCGAGGTTTACAAGCGGCCAACACGCCGGACCGTGGCCAACTTCATCGGCGAGACGGATTTTCTGGCCGGCAAGGTGCTGGGCCGGGTCGGCAACTACGTGACGGTGGATACGGTTGTGGGCCGATTCGACGGGGTGTTTGGTGATCCCGCCAACATGCCCGAGGTCGGCGCCGAGGTCACGGTCTCCATCCGGCCGGAATGCTGGGAGCTGCACCGCAGCGCCGAGCAGCGCAACGTGGTGAAGGGGCGCATCGGCCAGTCCACTTACTTGGGCGAGGTCGCCCAATACGAGTTTGTCACCAGCAACGGCACGCGTCTGAAGATATTCGAGCGCAATCCGCGCTTCGTGGACGGCACCGCGCGCGGCGAACTGTATGCCACGGTCGAGCCGGACGATGTCGTGGTGTTGGTGGGATGATTTTATGGATGTCATTGCGAGAAGCGCAGCGACGAAGCAATCCAACTGGAGCGTCACGGCCGGCGGAGCCGGGCTCGCGATGCCAATGCGCACATGAAGCGGGCGCTGATCATCATCGCCTTGGCCGCCGTGGTGGGCTTGCCCTTTGTTTTCCGTCCCAAGCAGGCGCTGCGCGAAACCGCCGACGAGACACTGGTCATCATCACGCCGCACAACGAGGCGTTGCGCCACGAATACACCCGCGGTTTCCGCGAGTGGTATCGCGCGCGCACGGGCCGGACCGTGGCGATTGACTGGCGCGTCATCGGGGGCACGAGCGAGATCACGCGTTTCCTCGAGTCGGAATACGTCTCCGCTTTTCAGCGTCATTGGACGCAAACGCTCGGGCGCGACTGGAGCACGGAGGTGCAGGCGGCCTTTCAGAATGGAAAACTGGTGCCGGATCCGACGCCGGAGGATGACACGCCCGAAATGGCGGCCCGCCGGGCCTTCCTCGATTCCAACATTTCCTGCGGAATCGATATCTTCTTTGGTGGCGGCAGTTTTGACTTCATTCGCCAGGCCAATGCGGGACGCCTGGTGGATTCCGGCATCATGAAGCTGCATCCGGAATGGTTTCAGGAAGATGTCATCCCGCAGTCATTCACCGGCGAGCCCTACTGGGATCCGAAAGGCCGTTGGGTCGGTGACGTGCTCAGCAGCTACGGCATGATCTACAATCGCGACTCGCTGCAGCGACTGGGCATCGAACAGGAACCGCGGGCTTGGGATGACCTGCAGAATCCAAAACTGCAGGGTGAGATCGCGCTGTGCGACCCGACCAAGAGCAGTTCCATTGCGAAAGCCTTTGAGAATGTCATCCAGCAGCACATCTATCGAGAATGGGCGCGCCTCGAGCGGGAGACGGGTCAGACCCGATTGGGCCTCGAGCGGCAGGCGGTGGAGGCCGGGTGGGCGAGTGGGCTGCGATTGTTGCAGCGAGCCGGGGCCAATGCCCGGTATTTCACCGACACCTCCCAGAAGCCGCCGATTGATGTGATCCAGGGCAACTCGGCCATCGGGATGTGCATCGATTTCTACGGACGCGGCAGCTTTCAGGGCACCGCCCGCCGGGTGGATGGCTCGCCCGGTCGGATCGGCTATTATTCGCCGGCGGATGGCACGGTTCTGTCGCCGGATCCCATCGCGGTCATGCGGGGAGCGCCCAATCCGGCGGTCTCGCTGGCCTTCATGGAGTATGCCCTCTCGATGGATGGGCAGAAACTCTGGAATTTCAAGGTTGGCGTGCCCGGCGGCACGGATCGCTACGAGTTGCGCCGGCTGCCCATCCGGCGGGATTTCTACGCCCAGGACTTCGCCCGCTATCGTTCCGATCCCGACGTGAATCCCTATGCCGGGGCGAATCCCCTCATCTACAACGCGGCTTGGACGGGAGGTGACACCTTTCGGGCCATGGCGTTTGTCATCCGTGTGATGTGCCTCGACACGCATCCGGAACTCGTGGCGGCTTGGAAGGAGATTATCCGCGCGGGAATGCCGACGGATGCGCTGGCGGTGATGAGCGACATGTCCGCCGTGGCCTATCCGCAGATCAGGGGGCGCATCGTGCCGGCCCTTTCCTCGAAGAACAAGGTGGACGAAATTCGCCTCGCCAACGAGCTCGCCGGTCAGTTCCGCGCCCAATACCTGAAAGCCGCCGAGTTGGCGCGAGCGGGCGCACGGTGAAGGCTGGACGATCGGCGACGCTCAGAGACCGGCGATAGACGCGGCAAAGGCGGCCTTGTCCGCGGACCTGAAAAATGAGGTGCCGGCCACGAAGGTGTCGGCGCCGGCCGCGCGACATTGCTTGGCGGTGGCGAGGTCGACTCCCCCATCGACCTCGAGGCGGAACTTCAGATCGCGTTTCTGTCGCCAGCCGTCGATTTCCTTGAGTTTGGACAGCATGTCGTGCCGGAAGGGCTGGCCGCCAAAGCCGGGCTGGACGGTCATGACGAGCACGAGATCAACATCTTCGACAAGGGCTTCGATGGCGGTGGCGGGCGTGCCGGGGTTGAGCACGATGCCGCATTGGCAACCGAACTGGCGGATGCGGGCGAGCGTGCCTCGGTGGTCGTAGGCGGGCTCGATGTGGATGCTGATGAGGTTGGCGCCGGCCTTGGCAAAGGGTTCGATATAGTTCTGTGGCTCTGCGAGCATCAGGTGGGTGTCGAGAAATAGTTTGCAGCCGGCGCGGCGGAGCGCGGCCAGAGTCTCGGGCCCGAAGGTCAAGTTAGGCACAAAATGCCCGTCCATGATATCGCAATGCAGCCAGCGGGCTCCGCTGTCGGCCACGAGCCGGGCGCTGGCGGCCAGATTGGCATGGTCGCCGGCGAGCAGGGAGGGGGCAATTATTGAAACGTGCGGCATGGCGACGCCCACATGCAGCACGGAGACCGCGCCGGGCTCAATCCTTGTTTCTTACCACGTGTCGAGCACCGCATGCACGGCCTCGTTCGCGAGCTGTTCGGCGAGCAGCGACAATGCCTGATATTCGGCCGGCACGAGGCCGCTGTCGGTGAATACGCCGCGCTTGGCGGTGAGCGGGCGCTGGACAAAGAGAGCCTGCTGGGTGCGCTGGTCGGTCAGGGTGGCGCGCGCGCGCAGCGAGACATCCAAACGCCGCGCCAGCCCCGTGTCATCTTGCCGTGATACAGCCACACTGCGGTCGTAGGCGGTGAGCGAAATGCGCAACACCGCCTCGGCTTCGGCGGGCGATGCGGTCAGCTTGATGCGCCCGTCCTTGAGGAAGGCCTCCCGCAGTTGTGTCGTGACGAGTTCGCGGGCCTGCGGGATCAGCGCCTCGGTGGTGACAGGCGCGATGAAGAGTCTGGTGAACTTCGGTTCCGTGC
Organism: Lacunisphaera sp.; assembly: GCA_039807025.1. GTDB lineage: Bacteria > Verrucomicrobiota > Verrucomicrobiia > Opitutales > Opitutaceae > Lacunisphaera. The sequence goes on along the minus strand of JBDHQK010000029.1, from coordinate 4,829 downwards.
CGGTGCCCAGCCGGTAGCCGGCGCAGCCGCCGAGGACGAGCGCAGCGGCCAGAAGGCATCCGCCCACACACAAGGCTACGGCAGGCTGACGGATGGCGGGAAACATGCGGGGCATCGGCGCAGACGATCCCGGGGTAAGTCCTCAGAACAGCCAGAGGCGCTTTTTCTTTTTTGGTTCAACCGTCTTGGGCTCGGGCTGCCCGGCGGCAGCGGCAGCTTGGGCCTCGAGCTTGGCATTCACCTCGACGAGTTTGGCGCGGGCTTGGGTGGCGACGGCTGAATCAGGATAGACCGTGATCGCCTCGTTGTAGAAGACCTTGGCTGCCTTGTAATTCCGGCGATATTTGTAGTAATAGTCGGCGATGGTTAGCTTGCTCTGGGCGAGGACGGTTTTCATCTTGGCCAGGCCGTTTTCGGCCTGGGCCATGCCGGCGTCGCCCGGAAAGAGAATCATGTAGTCCTCGTAGTAGGTGACGGCTTGGGTGGTCGAGGCTTGGTCGTAATACGGCCCATCGACCAGCGAGGCGTGGGTGTCGGCGATCTTCAGATAGGCGTCGGGCGTGAGGACGCTGCGCGGGTAGGTGTTGATCATGCGGTCGAGGGCGTCGATCGCCGCCTCAGTCTCACCGATCTGCTTGTAGCCGCGGGCGGCGTTCATCAGGGAAAGCGGGGCGTAGTCGCTGTAAGGGGCGGTCGCGACGATGGTTTCAAAATATTCCAAGGCGCGCTCGCGGTTCTTGAAGCCGGGCAGCCAGCCCCAGATGCGGGTGCGTTTGCCGGCAAACAGGTCGGCGGCGATGCGATATTGTTCGCCGATGATCTGGTCGAATTTCTCCGAACTCGGATAACGTGATACCAGTTGTTGGAAGGTCGCGAAGGCCTTGTAGTATTGCTGGTTCTGCTGCTGGATGCGACCGGCCCGGTAGAGGGCTTCGGGGGCGAAGACGGAATTGGGGTATTTTTTGGCGACGCTGGTGTAAAGCTTGAGCGCGGAACTGGAGTTGCGGGACTCCTCCGCCGACCGCGCGCGGTTCATAGTATCAAGGGCATGGCGACCGTCCTCGCCGGCCAGGCCGGCGAGCGCGCCGCCCTCGACCTTCCAGCCATCCTGTGGCGTCCAGACCAAATCGGCTGTGACCCGGGCGGGAACAATGAAAAGCGCAGCGGCGGCCGCGAACAGGAGGGAGAGGGGGAGACGGCGCATGAAACGAATGATCACCAGCGAATAAGAGTGGCTCCGTAGGTCAAGCCAGCGCCAAAGGCGACCAGCAGCGTGAGGTCGCCCGGTTTGATGCGGCCGGCGCGGCGGGCCTCGTCCAGGGCCAGGGGGATGGAGGCGGAGGAGGTGTTTCCGTAGCGGTCGAGGTTCACGTAAACCCGGTCCATCGGCACCTTCAGGCTCCCGGCGAGAGATTCAATGATGCGGATGTTGGCCTGATGGGGGATCACAAGGTTGATTTGGTCAGGCGTGAGGTTGTGTTGTTCCATCATCTCGCGGGCGACGGTCTCCATGACGCGGACGGCGCTCTTGAAGACTTCGCGTCCATTCATCCGGATGCAGTGTGCGCGCTCCTCCACGGACTTGGCGTCGGCGGGGCGCTTGCTGCCGCCGGCGGAGATATAAAGGTTGTCGGCAAACTCGCCGTCGGCCCCGAGGTCGGAGCCCAGGATGCCGATCCCGGGCTGCTCCACCTTGTGGAGCACGGCGGCACCGGCGGCATCGCCGAAAAGCACGCAGGTGGTGCGGTCGGTCCAGTCAGTGACGGTGGAGAGTTTCTCGGCACCGATGATGAGGGCACGCTTGTAGCGGTTGGTGAGAAGTTGGCCGTAGGCGATCTCCAAGGCGTAAAGGAAGCCCGAGCAGGCGGCGGCGATGTCGAAGCAGGTCGCATGGGCGGGCACCCCGAGCTTGTGCTGCACGTAACAGGCTGTGGAGGGCAGGGGCGTGTCGGGCGAGGCCGTGGCCACAATGAGCAGATCGATGTCGCTGGCCTGCAGCTTGGCGTCGGCGAGCGCGGTCATGGCCGCTTTGACGGCGAGATCGGAGCACGCCTCGTCTGCGGCGGCGATACGGCGCTCGCGGATGCCGGAGCGGCTGAAGATCCACTCATCGGAGGTGTCCACCATCTTGGACAGGTCGTCGTTGGTGAGCACTTTGGAAGGGGCGTAGGAACCGACGCCGGCAATGATGACTGAGGCCATAAAAAAGGTTAGGAGACGACGGGTGGCGCGGTCAACGGCGTGGTCATGAGCGTGTTGGCCCCGGCGATGTCGGACTCGATGCGATGGTAGAGATCGTGATGGATAATCTTGGCCGCGACCCGGATGGCACTGCCCCAAGCATGGCGATTGGAGGAACCGTGGGCTTTGAGGATGTTGCCGCGCACGCCGAGCAGGGGGGCGCCGCCGTAGGCATCGGGATTCATCCGGGATTTCAGCACGTCGAAGGCCCCCTTGGCGAAGACGCCTCCCAGCAAGCGCACCGGGGTGCGCTTGATTTCATCCCGCAGCATGCCGCTGATAAACTTGGCGAGCGACTCCCAGGTCTTGAGCAGGGTGTTACCGACGAAGCCGTCGCACACCACCACATCAACGTGGTCGCGAAACACCTGGAAACCTTCGATGGGGCCGCGGTAGTTGATGATGCCGTTGATCTTCTTGAGCAGATTGTTCGCCTCGGTGGTGAGGGCGGTGCCCTTGCCCTCCTCGGTGCCGATGGTGAGCAGGCCGACGCGCGGCGCCTCGATGCCGAAAATGACGCGGGCGTAGTCGGCGCCGAGGATGGCGTTGTGCACCAGGTGTTCAGCGGTGGCCTCGGGGTTGGCTCCGGCGTCGATCAGGATGAAGTGGCCGTTTTCCCGCGGGATGACGGCGGCCAGCACCGGCCGGTCCACGCCGCCGATCGAACCGACGAGCAGCTTGCTGCCGGCCATCAGCGCACCGGTGTTGCCGGAGCTGACGAATGCGGCAGCCTGACCCTCCTTCACGAGATTGAAGCCCCGGACCATCGAGGAATCTTTTTTTCGCGCAATGGCCCGCAGCGGCTTGTCCTCCATCGTGATCACCTCGGAGGCATGCATGATGGCGAGCCGGGCATGGCCTTTCAGGCCGGCGGCGGTGACCAATGGTTCCAACACGGCTTGGTCGCCGACGAGAGTAATCGGGTTGATGGCCTCGTCGGCCAGCGCGAGTTTGACCGCCGCCACGACTTCCGCCGGGCCGAGATCACCGCCCATCGCGTCCACCGCAATCCGGGCGTGAGCAGTCGCGGGACTGGCCGTCACGGAGTTAATTGGGGGGGGACTGAACCGGAAAGCGTGCTTAGACCTCGACGTTGAGGACCTGACGGCCGCGGTAGATTCCGGTCTTGGGATTCACGCGATGCGGGCGGACAGAGCCGCCGTCACTATCTTTGGCAAATTGGGGGGCGCGGAGGGCATTGGCGGCGCGGCGATTGGCGCTGCGGCGCTTGGATTGTTTGCGTTTCGGATTGGCCATAAAGAAGGAGAGCTAGGAGCGGGCCGGGTCGCAAGACCCGGTGCTTTTTGGTTATATAAAGATGAGGGTCGTAAGGTTCGTGCCGTAAACCGTCAAGAGTTATGTCGTCACCGGGGCATCGGCTCAAAACAGATAAAGAAGAAGAAGCACAAAGGCCAGAGCCAGACGGTAATAGGCAAAAAGCGACAGTCCGTGACGCGAGATGAAATGCACGAGGAATTTGACCGCCAGCAGGGCGGAAATCGCGGCGACTCCCGCTCCCAGCAGCACATCCGCCCAGCCGAAAACCTCGATCATGGCGGGGCCGGACAGGGCGGCCTTGTAAATGGCGGCTCCGGTCAGCGTCGGCAAACCCACCAGAAAGCTGAACTCGGCCGCTTTCGCGGCGTTCAGCCCGGCGAGATAGCCGCCGACAATTGTTACCATGGATCGGCTCATCCCGGGCCACAGCGCCAGGCATTGGGCCAAGCCGATGCCGAGGGCCTTGCGCGCGGAGAGGCTGGATGGATCGCCCTTGGAATAGCCGATGCCCGAGTTGGTTCGGCGCCAACGCTCGGCCCACAGCATCACCATCGCGCCGACGATGAGGGCGCCGATGACCGTCCAAATGGAAAAGAGGTAGCGATCAATCAGATCGTGCAGCAGCAAGCCGATGATTGCCACCGGAAGAAATGCGAGGAGCACGTTGCGTAGCAGCCGGTAGCCGGCGCTGCTGCGGCCCAGCAGCCCGATAAACATGGACAGCACCTGTCGCCAATAAAGCATCAGGACGGCAGCGATGGCTCCGACTTGGATGATTACGGTGTAGGTGTCGGCCGCGAGTTTGAGGGTCAACGGCACGCCGTCGGGATGCTCGGGCGAGGGCGGCTTGTGCCACAACGGCCGGCCGGTGCGGTCGGCCAGCTGCTTTTCCGAATCGAGCCTCAGCGCCCGGTTGGCGATGATAAGGTGACCGGTGGATGAGACGGGCAGAAATTCCGTTACTCCCTCGACCACGCCGAGCACGATGGCATCGCCCACGCTGAGTTCGGCGAGAGGCGGGTCGGGTTGCTCGGCCGCGGTGGCGGGGTGGGCGAGACTGAGGGCCAGCACGAGGCCGGCGCACGCGATGCGGGACGGAAATGGCACGCACCAGTGTCCGCGCAAACCAGCATGGCTGTCGAGGATTATGCTTTGCGCCACCGGAAGTTTTGATTCTGCTCGGCGTTTCGATGGCCGATTTGAACGACCTCACCGCCAAGCTTCACGCCCGCCAGGATTTGGTCGCGGCGGAGGTGACGGCTGCGGCCGGCGCCTTGGCTTCACCTGCTGTCTCCGATGAGGCCAAGGCG
>JBDHQK010000183.1:0-4172 GCA_039807025.1 Lacunisphaera sp. | reverse complement strand
TGGCGGGGCTGGCGGCGGCTGCCGGCGCTGGCCGGCGGCACCTGCGCGGCGGCGGCCCTGGCCTACGCCCTCATTTGGGGCGCGTATGGTTTTCGTTACTACCCGACCCGGGACGGCGGGCCGGCGGAGTATCCGATCAAGTGGGAATATCTGCTCAACCAGATCCCCTACACCATGCAGACGCCCGTGCCCGAGGGCCTGGCGGCCAACCACCCCGTGGCGGTGGCGCCGAGCCTGGTCCGCACCGTCGTGAGCTGGGCCAAAGAACACCACGCGCTGCCCGAGGCCTACCTGTTCGGCTTCGCGCACGTCTACACCTTCTCGAAGTGGCGGCCGGCGTTTTTCCTCGGCGAATACGGCACCACCGGCTGGCCGCTGTTCTTTCCGGTCTCGATCCTGCTGAAGACGCCGCTGGCTCTGCTGGCGCTCGGGCTGACCGCCCTCGTCCTGCTGCTGCGTCTCGACCGGTATGAGCGGCGCACGCGCCGACTCTGGTATCGGCTCGGGCCGCTGCTGGCGTTCGTCGGCATCGTCGCCGCCTTCGTGCTGCGCGGCAACCTGAACATCGGCATCCGCCACCTCCTGCCGGCCGAGTGCGCCTGGTGCATCGTGGGCGGCGTGCTGGGCCTCGCCATCGCGCGATCGCCGCGCTGGCTGGGCGCGGCGGTGGTGCTGCTGTTCGCGGGTGCCAACGCGACCACCTGGAATGTGCGCCCGAGCTATCTCGCGTTCTTCAACCGCCTCGCGGGCGGCCCGGACCAGGGTTATGCTTACCTCGTGGACAGCTCGCTCGACTGGGGCCAGGGTCTGCCGCGGCTCGGGGCTTGGTTGGCGCAGCATCGCGGCACGGACCGGCTTTACCTCGCCTACTTCGGCTCCGACTCGCCCTGGTATGAGGACCTCCGCGCGATTCGCATCGGCGACGGCTACTTCGACCGCGAGCCCATCAACATCCCGACCCAGCTCCGGCCCGGCCTCTACGCCGTGAGCGCCTCGTTGCTGCAAGGCGTCTATACGATGGCCCCGGGGCCGTGGACGGAGGCGCTTGAACAAGCTTACCAGCAGCGACTGGCGAAGATCGCCACACCGGACCGCAGGAAACTGGGCAGCGATGTCTGGTTCGAGTGGGATCAACTGCGCTTCGCCCGGCTGCGGCATTTCCTGCGCACCCAAAAACCCGCGGCCCAGCCCGATCCCTCCATTCTCGTCTATCGGTTGAGCGCCGCAGATCTCACCGAGGCGCTGGGCTACCGCGTCAACTGATCCGCCAGCGTCACGCGCGGCACGAGGATGCCCGGCGCGGCGTCCGCATGGAAAGTCACGAGCACCTGACTCACCGCATCCGCAGGCAGCACGAGTCTCACCGGCTGCGAAGCGCCGGCCACCAGCTCGCCTTCCTGGCGGCCGGCGGCGGTGTCGATCCGGTAGGACCAGGCTGACGCGCCGGGATTTTCCAACCGCAATACCACGACGGGATCTGTCCACACCTTGACCAACAGATCCCAGCGGGCTCCGGCTGCCTCGCGGATCTGGCGCTGCCGGTAGAGGACCGGCGCCGGCAACTCGCCCGGCCCGAGTGCCCGATAGGCGGCCAGGCTGAACGGACTGTCCTCCGCGCCTTCGAACAGCCAGGTGCGGGCCAGCACCCGACCTTCCCGCCCGATGAATTGCGCGGCGGGCACGATCACCCAACCGGGCTCCGCCTTCGCCAAATCCTCCGCCGTGCCCTCCGCCGGGCGAGGCTGGGGGCGCAACTCCACGGCCCGCGCCGCCGGCCCGCGATAGAACGCCGCAATCGGCCGCCGGTCCGGCAACGCCACCCGCCACGCGCTCTCCGGCCGGTCCAGCGCCTGCGCCCAAGCCGCCCATTGCCGGGCGACAAAATATCCGCGCGCATTCTCCGGCTGCGCGATGGCCCGCCAGCCGCTCTGATAGGTCCCGAAAATCGCGCTCCAGGTCATCGCCGCCACCGTCAGGCCGGCCACACCCCACAGCAGCGCGCCCGCCGGCCGGGGCATCTCCCGCAACCCCCACGCAGCGACGACCGCCAGCCACGGCGCCACCAACACGAAATACCGGAAGCCATACGGATGCCATTGCTGCATCGCGTGGAAAAAAACGAGGAACACAACAATGCCCAGGCTCCACACGGCGACCAACGCCGCGTCCGGGCGCCGGCGATCCAGCAGCGCCGCGATGAAGCCAAACGCAAACAGCCCGGCCGCCAGCACCCCGAACGAGGTGGCATCCGCATCCGGCTCCGAGCGGGCGAGGATGGTCTCCAGGGTTCCCCGCCGGCTGATGCCCTCGAGCGTATGCTCATCATGCTCCGGCAACGTGGCCGCAATCGCCGCGCCGATCTCCCGCGCGGCGGGACGCCACCACGGCGGCTGCGAGTTCGGCTCGAACAGCTGCGCCAGCGAGGCCTGCAGGTTCAGCGGCAGCTTCTCCAGCTTCGCCGCCATGCCGCCCGCGCCGTGGTGCATCCGCACATGCTCCGACGGCCCGAACCATCCGTCGTAAGCCGCCCGGTTGCGCACAAAGACCGGGCCCGCAAAAAGCGCCCCGCCCAGCACCGCGGCCAACACCGTCGGCCACCACCGGGCGAGCGGCAGCCGGTGCCGCCAAGCCAGCCAGGCGACCCACAGCAGCGCGCCCGGCGCTAGGTAGAACACCGTGCCCTTCGCCCCCAGCGCCAACCCCGCGCCCGCCCCGCCCAGAAGGGAGCCCTCGCCGCGCCGGAGCGCCGCCAGCCACAGATAGAAGGCCGCGGCCAGCGCACCCGTGGTGAAGAGATCCGTGTGCGCCGAGGTGAACTGCGGCGCGACGTTGGCCATGCCGAAAAGCAACAGCCCCGCGCCCAGCGCGGAAGCCCGCGACAATCCCGTCAGCCGCGCCAACCCGACCGTGGCCCCCGCCGCCAGCCCGCCCCCGAGCGCCTGCGCCACCGCGCCGAACTGCCAGCCCGCCGGCTGGACCGCGAGGCACCACGCCATCACGAGATCCGGCACCACCGGCATGTAATTGATCCGCGGCTCGTCGGACACGACGGCTCCGATCCGGCCGTCCTGCAACCACTGCCCGATGCGCGGCAAACGGTAGGTCAGCGCATCATACACCACCGGCTCCGCCCACAACGACAGGAGCAACATCGCGCCCAGCAGCACGAGCAGCAGCGTCGCGAGCCATGCCTCCTTCCCGCCGGCCCGGAAAAACGCTCCCACCTCCCCGCCCAATTTGCGCAACGCCGCCGCATCCTCCCGTCGTTGCGCGCGCCGCAGCGCCGCCACGCCCAGCAGCACGGCCAGATCGGCCGCCCAAAAGCCGGCGGGCCCGAGCCCGCCCAGCGCGCCGAGCAACACGCCGTTGGCCGCGATGATCGCCACGCCCGACCACCCCCAGGCGAGCAACTGCTCCAGCACGCCCGCCCGCGCCGACAAGCAGCCGCGCGCCACCAGCCACGCCGCGGTGGCCACCACGGCGGCGTGCCCCGACAGGACCAGGATGGCAGTGAGCGCGTTCACACGGCGGGAAAACCCTGTCATGTCAGCCCGCCGGTCCGACGTCGGCAAGGGTTATCCCGCGCGGTGAAAGTCCGGTAAACGCCGGTCCCGGCCGGACTTCTCACTCGACAGTGTGCGCCCCCGGCGGAGAAACTTTCGGGATGAGCAGTTCCCCCTCCCCGGTGCGTGTCGGCGTGATTGGCTTCGGCCAATGGGGCCCGAATCACGTCCGCAATTTCAGCACCATGGACGGGGTCGAGGTCGTCCGCGTCTGCGATGGCTCGGAAGCCCGCCTCAAGGCCGCGCAAAAATTCCTCCGCGGTGTCGCCGTCACCACCGACGCCGCCCAGATCACCCAGGCTGCCGACATCGACGCCGTCGTCGTCGCCACGCCCACCAGCACGCATTACGCCCTGGTCAAGGCCGCGCTCGAGGCCGGCAAGGATGTGCTCTGCGAAAAGCCCCTGGCCCAGACGGGCGCCCAGTGTCGCGAGCTGGCCGACCTCGCCGCGAGGCAGGGCCGCATCCTGATGGTCGGCCACGTCTTCCTCTACAACTCCGGCGTCCTGCACCTCAAGACCGACCTCGACCGCGGCGAGCTCGGCCGCGTCTATTACATGGATGCCGTGCGCACCAACCTCGGGCCCGTCCGCAAGGACGTCGGCGCGT
>JBDHQK010000028.1:0-25188 GCA_039807025.1 Lacunisphaera sp. | reverse complement strand
GCGCTCGCGGCCAAGGGGGAAACGCCGCAGGAGATTGCCGGATTGGCCCGTGAGTTCCGGGCCCTGGCCGTCAACCCTGGCGTCGAGCCCTGGGCGGCGCGGGCCATCGACATTGTCGGCACCGGTGGCGATCACGCGGGCGGCTTTAACATTTCCAGCCTGGTCGTGCTCGTGGTGGCTAGCGCGGGCGTGCCGGTCATGAAGCATGGGAATCGTGGCATCACCTCGAAATGCGGCAGCGCCGATCTGCTGGCGGCCTTGGGGGTGGACATCGCCGCGCCACCCGAAAAATTGCGCCAGGCGCTGGAGCAGCTGGGCTACGCCTTCTTCTTCGCGCCCAATTTCCACCCGGCCTTCAAGCATGTCGGCCCGGTCCGCAAGGCCCTCGCCGCCCAGGGGCGGCGGACGGTGTTCAATGTGCTCGGTCCGCTCCTGAATCCGGGCCGGCCGGCCCATATCCTCCTGGGGGTGTATTCGTTGCCGCTGGTATCCAAGCTTGCCAGCACCTTGGACGAGCTAGGCCAGACGGCCGGCCTCGTCGCGCATGGAGTCATCACTCCTGATCTGGGTATAGACGAGTTGACCACGGCAACCGTCAATCATGTGCATGGTGTCGGTCGCCTGCGCACCGTGCAGGCGAGCTGGCGCGCGGAGGATTTCGGCCTGAACGCCGCGCCGTTTGCCGAGTTGGTGGGAGGCGACGTCCAGACGAATCTCGCCACGATTGAGCACATCCTTGCCGGCCGCGGCCCGGGCGGTCTGGTGGACACCATCGTGCTGAACAGCGCCGTGGCCTTGCACGTGGCGGGCAAGGTGGGGTCGATCCGCGAGGGGCTGGCCCCGGCGCGCGAACTGCTGCTGGGTGGGGCCGTGGCGGCGAAGATCGCCGCCACGAGGGAATTTTATCGCGCATGAAACGTCTCTATTTCGGCACCGATGGTGTGCGCGGCCCCTACGGCAGCGCGGTCATGAATGAGGATTTTGCCTGGCGGCTGGGGGCCGCGGCAGGGCGCTGGCTCAAGGCCGAGAAAGGCATCTCGGCGGGCCACGTGCTGATCGGCCGCGATACGCGCGCCTCGGGCCCGGCTCTCGCGCAAGCCGTGGCCGACGGGTTGGTGCACGAAGGCCACTTCGTCAGCTCGCTCGAAGTGTTGCCCACGCCTGCGGTGGCCCTGGCCGTGCGCCTGAACCAGGCTGCCTTGGGAGTGGTCATCACCGCCTCGCACAATCCCGCCACCGACAATGGCATCAAATTCTTCGGCGCTGGCGGGATAAAGCTGATCGATGCCGAGGAGGTGCGGATCGAGCAGCTCATGCCCGGCGCGCGCTTGAGTTCTCAGTCTGCGGCGATTCCGAGGAAAGATGGCCTCTCCGACTATGTCACGCCGGCCGAAAAGCTGCTGTCCGCCGGGCTAGCGGGCTGGAAAATTGTCCTCGATACGGCCAACGGCGCGACCGTCGCGACCAGTGCTGCCGTGTTGCGCCATTACGGGGCCGACCTGCTTCAAATTGGCGCCGAGCCCGACGGCCAAAACATCAATGCCGGGCTCGGTAGCGAGCATCCGGAGCAAATGTGCGCGGTCGTCCGCCAACACGGGGCGCGCCTGGGCATCGCCCACGACGGGGATGGCGACCGTTGCGTCCTCTGTGACGAGAAGGGCGACGTGCTCGATGGCGATGAGCTGCTCACGATCCTTGCCCTGCACGCACTCAAGCAGGGCAAGCTGACGAAGCAGACCCTGATTGTCACAGTGCAGAGCAATCTCGGGGTGGATGCCGCCGTGTCGGCGGCGGGGGGAAGAGTCTGCCGCACGTCGGTCGGCGACCGGTATGTCATCGAGCGGATGCTCGCGGAGGGGGTTACTTTGGGCGGCGAGTCCTCCGGTCATGTTATTTGTGCGAATGTGACACCGACGGGTGATGGTCTGTTGGCCGCACTCGGAGCGATCGAGGTCATGTTGGCGACCGGGCAGCCGCTTTCCGTCCTGCGTCGGCAACTGGTTAAATTTCCCCAGCACACGGCCGCGCTGCAAGTGCGGGAAAAGAAGCCCCTAGCCTCATTGCCCACGCTGTCGGCGACAATACGGATGGTCGAGGCCCGCCTCGGCACGAAGGGGCGCGTGCTTGTGCGTTACTCCGGCACCGAGTCCAAGCTGCGGCTGCTGGTGGAGGGACCTACGGATGATATGGTCGCGGCCGATCTGGCGAATCTGGTCGCCGCCGCCCGGACCGATCTGGAAGTCCTTTGAACCCTTGGTCACCCTCACCACAATGGGATGCGTCTTTCCCCCTGTCCGGCGTTGTGTTGGTGGGTCGTTTTGATTGACTCTGGCTTATGCCCGAGGTGCCTGTCGCCGCGCTGAGTTTCGCCCTGCAAAAACAGGTGGAGAGCGCGCGGGCGGCTTTTGACCGGGGCAAGCCCGCGCCCGCCGCCGAACTATGTGCGCGGATACTCGACGAGCAGCCTGCCTGTCTGAGCGTGAGGAAGCTGGAGCGGGCGGCCTTGCTCAAGCTGACGGCCACGCGCAGCGGCAGCCTGTCGAAAATGGTTCAGGCCGTTTCCCACGCTCCGTTCCTGCTCGGCGGCAGCCTGAAGCTGAAGGATGATCCGCGAGCGGCACTGGCCAGTGCGGAGAAACTGTTGCGGCGCGATCCGCTGAGCACCGCCGCGCTCGGATTGCTGGGCCAGTCGGCCATGGCGCTCGGTTGGCCGGAAACGGCGGTGTTTGCCTACGAGGCGGCCAGCGATCTCGAGCACGACCGACCCGACCTGTGGGTGGCGCTGAGCGGGGCTTACCTCGCGGCCGGGCGGGCCAAGGAAGCGGTCCACGCCGCTGACGAGGCCCTGCGGCTCCAGCCCGCCAATGCCGATGCGCTCGCCCTGCAGCGGGCGGCTTCGGTGGCCATCACGCTGGCGCAGGGCAAGTGGGAGCAGGGCGGCGATTTCCGCGCCAAGCTGGCTTCCGGGACGACGAGCGCGCCGCCCAAACCGTAAGCTTCAGGACTTGCGGGCGAGGTGGCCTTTGCCCACGGCGTCGTCGATCATCTTGACGGCATATTCCCAAATGGCCTGCGAGCCGTGGGCGACATGGGCATTCCGTGCGAGCACGCGATCCTCGGTGACGCCGTGTTTCTGCCAGGCATGGCCGTCACTGAGGCAGTTGAGCAGCATGGGGTGAAACCGGTCGCAGGCGGCGGCGAACTTGGCCTCCGGGGTCGCCTGAACCTCGAATTCGTCCCACAGCGCACGAAACTCGGTCGCCTGGTCGGCGGGGAGCAAGCCGAAGATGCGGATGGCGGCTTTGGCCTCGCGCTCGTGCTGGTCGGCCATGTTTTTCACATCGTAGGCAAAGGTGTCGCCGGCGTCGATTTCCACGAGGTCGTGGATGAGCACCATCTTGAGGATGCGGAGCACGTCGAGCGGCTGGTGGTTGGAGTGCTCGGCGAGCACGATGATCATCAGCGCGAAGTGCCACGAGTGCTCGGCGCTGTTCTCGGAGCGGCGGCTCTGGGTGAGGATGGTCTGCCGGAAGACCTCCTTGAGCTTGTCCACCTCGATGATGAAGGCGACCTGGCGGCGCAGGCGTTCGGCGGGGGCGAGGCTCATGGCTGGAGGAGGGGCGCGAGCAGCCTGGTCCAGATGGCGTAGCCGGCGGGCAGCATGTGCAGGTGGTCCTCGCGGAACAACTCGGGGCGGAAATCACCGGTGTCGGTCAGCATGGGCGCGGCGACGTCCAGAAAGGTGCAGCGCGGATCAGTCGCGCAATCGGCCGCGATGAGCTTGTTGGCCTGCCGGACCTGCGGGCGCACCTTGGCGCGCGACGGGCTTTCCTTGCACGCGAGGTAGATGATCTTCGTCGCGGGCAGGGCAACGTGGACCTTGGCGCGAAAGGCCTGGAAGTCGGCGAGGACGACCTCGGGTGATTTGCCAGCCGCGAGGTCATTTTCGCCGGCATAGACCACGACAATCCGCGGTTTATACGGGATGACGATACGGTCGGCGTAGAACAGGCTGTCCGCCATCTCCGAGCCACCGAAGCCGCGATTGATCGTGGTCACCCCCGGAAAATCCTCGGCGAGCGTGGTCCAGAGGCGGATGGAGGAGCTGCCCACGAAGACCACCGCGTCGGCGGCCGGCGGTTGGACGGCGTCGGCGGCCGTGAATTTGGCGATATCGGCGGCCCATTTCCCGGGAGAAGCGACGGCTGGCGCGGCCAGCATGAGGGCAACGAGCAGCCGGATGGCAGCGCGACCGGAGCGGGGAAGGGATGAGAACATGCAGACAGCATAGTTCGTGGCCGGCCTGGTGCAATACGCGCGTTCGGCGCTTGTCCGGGCGCGGGGAGCTTGCACCGGCCACCAATCCCGTTTCTCTGGACGAATGCCTAAAATTGCCTGCCTTCCCCTCGTGGCAGCCCTCGCGCCGGTTCTGGCGTTGGCGGCCGTCAATTATCCCCGCAGCAAGACGATCGAGCATTTCGATGACTATGCCGGCGCCAAGATCGCCGATTCCTATCGCTGGCTGGAGGATCTCGATTCCGCCGAGACCAAGGCCTGGGTCGCCGCGCAAAACGCCCTGACCGACTCGGTCGTGGACCGCTTCCCCGAGCGTGCCCGCATCAATCAGCGCCTGACCGAACTCTGGAACTACCCGCGCACGGGTCTGCCGTTCAAGGAGGCCAACTGGTATTTCTACACGAAGAACGATGGCCTGCAGAACCAGTCGCCACTCTACGTGACCGACGGTCTGCGCGGGGCGGAGCGCCTGCTGCTCGATCCCAACACCCTTTCGGCCGACGGCACGGTGGCTCTCGCCCTTACCTCGCCCTCGCCAGACGGGAAATGGCTCGGCTACGGGCTGGCCACCGGCGGCTCCGACTGGCGCGAGTTGCGCCTGCGGGACGTCGCCACCGGGGAGGATGCAGCCGACTCCGTGAAGTGGGCCAAATTCACCGGCATGAGCTGGACGCACGACGCGAAGGGGTTCTTCTACTCGCGCTACTCCGAGCCGGCGGGCGGGGACAGCAAGGTTTTCAGCAAGATGGAAAACCGGCAGCTCTGCTATCACCGGGTCGGCACAACGCAGTCGGACGACCGGCTGGTGTTCGCCCTGCCGGAGCAGCCGATGTGGTTCCCCAGCGGCACGGTCTCTTCCGATGGGCGCTATCTGATCCTCACGGTATCCCAGCCCGGTCTGCGCGGCAACAGCGTCTATTATGTGGACATGGGCGACGCCCAGAATCCCCGGTTCGGCGGTCCGGTCGTGAAGCTCATCGACCAGTTCACGCACACCTACAGTTTCATCGGCAACAGCGGTTCCACGTTCTATTTCTCGACCAACGACGGTGCGCCGCGCTACCGGATCGTGGCGGTCGGCCTCGATGCGCCCGCTGGATCCGCTGCGGTGACGCTGGTAGCGGAATCCGCAGACACGCTGGAAAGCGCGCGCATCTCGGCGGGCAAATTCGTGCTGACCTACATGCATGATGTGGTGAGCCGCATCGCGCTGGCCAATCTCGACGGCACTCCCGCGGGCGAGATTCCGCTGCCGGGTCTCGGGGCCGTCGGGGCCGTCACCGGCAAGTTCCGGGATCCCGAGCTGTTCATCAGCTATTCCTCCTTTCTCGTTCCGGGCAGCACGCTCCGGCACGATCTGGCCACCGGCAAAACCGAGGTCTATCACGAGACGAAAACAGCGTTCGATGCCGCGCCCTACGAGGTGCGCCAGGTGTTCTACCCGTCGAAGGATGGCACGAGGATTCCGATGTTTCTGGTGCACAAGAAGGACCTCAAGCTCGACGGCTCCGCGCCGGCCTGGCTTTACGGATACGGTGGCTTCAATGTGGTCATGAAGCCGCAGTTTGCCGTGCCGCCGCTGGTGTGGATCGAGGGCGGCGGGGTTTACGCCATGGCCAACCTCCGCGGTGGTGGCGAATATGGCGAGGACTGGCACCAGGCCGGCACGAAGGAGCGCAAGCAGAACGTCTTTGACGACTACATCGCAGCGGCCGACTGGCTTGTCGCGCAGGGCTACACCACGCACCGGCGGATCGTGTTGGATGGCCGTTCCAACGGTGGGCTCCTCCTCGGTGCGGTGCTCAACCAGCGTCCTGATCTGGCTGGGGCGGCCGTGCCCGCCGTCGGGGTGATGGACATGCTGCGCTTCCACAAGTTCACCGTCGGGGCAGGCTGGTCGGCGGACTACGGCAATTCGGACACCCCCGAGGGTTTTAAGTATCTCACGGCTTACTCCCCGCTGCACACCGTGAAGCCCGGGGCGAAGTATCCGGCCATCCTCGTCACCACGGGCGATCATGACGACCGGGTGTTCCCCGCGCACTCCTACAAATATACCGCCGCGATGCAGGCGGCCGTGGCGCCCGATGCCGGCCCTATCCTCATCCACATCGAGGCCAATGCCGGCCACGGCGGCTCCAGCGGCACCACGCCGGTCTCCAAGACCATCGCGGACTGGGCCTACCGCATGGGTTTCGGCGCGCATTACACCGGCTGGGGCAAGTGATTCGGATGCAGGGCCGGCCCGCACGCCGGCCCTGCCTTTCTTCGGGCGCGATATTTCGTCGCCCCACCATTTGCGTCGCGGGTGGTCCTGACTATATCGCAGCGACATGTCGCTTTTGCACACACCGCTCCAGGTCGGCGCACTCGCGCTGCCGAACCGCATCATCATGGCGCCGCTCACCCGGTGCCGCGCCGGTGCCGGCCGGGTCCCGACCGGCACGATGCTGGAGTATTACGTGCAGCGCGCCTCGGCGGGCCTGATCCTGACGGAGGCTACCGCGGTTCATCCGATGGGGGTCGGCTATCCGGACACGCCCGGCATCTGGTCGGAGGAACAGGTCGCGGGCTGGACGAAGATCACCGCTGCGGTGCATGCCGCGGGCGGCCGCATCATGCTGCAGCTCTGGCACGTGGGAGCCATCTCGGACCCGGTTTACCTCAATGGGGCGCAGCCGGTCGCGCCAAGCGCCATTGCCCCGGCCGGGCACGTCAGCCTGATCCGCCCGCCCAAGGCCCACGTCGTGCCGCGCGCGCTGGAGTTGCACGAGATCCCGCGCATCGTGTCCGCCTACCGTCTCGGTGCGGTCAATGCATTGCGCGCGGGCTTCGACGGGGTCGAGATCCACGGGGCCAACGGCTATCTCATCGACCAATTCCTGCAGGATGGCACCAACCAGCGCACCGATCTATACGGCGGCGCCATTGAGAACCGCGCGCGTCTGGCGCTCGAGGTCACGGACGCCGCCATCTCAGTCTGGGGCGCCGACCGCGTGGGTTACCATATCGCGCCGCGCGGCGGGTCACACGGCATCAAGGACAGCAATCCGGCGGCGACCTTCGGCTATCTCGCCACCGAACTCGGCCGCCGCAAGCTCGCCTTCCTCTTCTCCCGCGAACCGCTGCACGGCCAGCGCCTCGGTCCCGCGCTCAAGCGCGCCTTCGGCGGCGCCTACATCGTGAACGAGGGGCTCACTGCCGCCACGGCGCAGGCCGTGCTCGGCGCGGGCGAGGCCGATGCGGTGGGGTGGGGCAAGCTCTTCATCGCGAATCCCGATTTGCCGCGCCGGCTGCAGCTTGGCGCCGCGCTCAACGCCCCGGAGCCCGCCACGTTCTACGGTGGCGACGCCCGCGGCTACACGGATTATCCGACGCTCGCGGCGTGAATTTGCACCGAAAAGGGGGAGCGCCCTTAAGGAGTTGACCCGCCAGCGCGCGCTCCCGCAGGCTGGGCCGGTTCAACTTTGATGTTCTACGCTTGGCTTCTCGGCTCCGCCGTCATCGGCTATTTCCTCGGGTCACTGCCTTTCGGGGCCATGGTGGCCCGGTCGCATGGCGTGGATATTTTCAAGGAGGGCAGCGGCAATCCGGGCGCGACCAACGTCAAGCGCGTGCTCGGCGAGAAATTCGGGGCCAAGGGCAAGCGGGCGGGCAACCTGGTATTTGGGCTCGATGTGCTCAAAGGCGCTGTCGCATCCGGCTGGAGCCTGCTGGCCTGGACCGGCCTGAGCGTGAGCGTTGACTTGGATAGCGGGAACGGTGTCTCCGTGATCGCCGGCCAGGACTGGCGCTTGCTTGGATTGGCCGGTGTCATTGGTGCCATCCTCGGGCATTCGTTTTCCATCTTCACCAAGTTCAAGGGCGGCAAGGGCGTCGCCACCGCCGCCGGCGGCGTGCTCATGCTCATGCCGGTCTCCTGTCTGATCGGGGGCCTGGTTTGGATCATCACCTTCTATGCCACCCGCTACGTCTCGCTTGGGTCGATTTTGGCGGCGGTGGCCGTGCCCACCTCCAGCTGGCTGCGCGGCAACCCGCTGGCGCTGAACATTGCCATCACCCTGATCGGCCTGTTTGTCATCGTGCGCCACCGCGAGAACATCAAGCGGCTGCTCGCTGGCACCGAGAACAAGTTCTCGAAGAAGCCACCGCCGGTTCAATCCTGAGCCAGGGGCAGCGGCCAATCGCCGGAAATTATGACGCGGAGGCGCACTCGCGCCTTGCCAAAGGCCGTCGGGCGGAGCCATTTAACGCGACTCTTTCCATGGCTCTAATCGTCCAGAAATACGGCGGCACCTCGGTGGGTGACGTTGACCGCATCAAGAATGTAGCGCAGCGCATCCACAAGACGCGCAGCGAGGGACATGGCCTGATCGTCGTGGTGTCCGCCCGCTCGGGCGTGACCAACGAACTCATCGCCAAGGCCAAGGCCATCAGCGACCGGCCGGACACGCGCGAGATGGACATGCTGCTCGCCATCGGCGAGCAGGAGACCATAGCGCTGACCGCCATGGCGCTGCACGCGATCGGCGTCCCCGCCGTGTCCTACACCGGTGCGCAGGCCGGCATCCTCACCGACCAGGTTTTCACCAAGGCCAAGATCAAGCAGATTGTGCCCAAGGGCATCATGCAGGATCTCAAGGCCGGCAAGGTAGTTATCGTCGCCGGCTTTCAGGGCATCAACGAGGCCGGCCAGATCACCACGCTCGGCCGCGGCGGCTCCGACCTGACCGCCATCGCGCTCGCGGCAGCGTGCCGGGCGGACAAATGCGAGATCTACACCGACGTGGACGGCGTTTATACCGCCGATCCCCGCATCGTGAAGACGGCGCAGAAGATCGACGAGATCAGCTATGACGAGATGCTCGAACTCGCCAGCCTCGGCTCGAAGGTCATGCAGTCCCGTTCCGTCGAGTTCGCCAAGAAATACGGCGTCGTGTTCGAGGTTCGCTCCAGCTTTAACCACAACCCAGGAACCATCGTGAAAGAAGAAGTCGCCTACATGGAAAAGGTCGTCGTCCGCGGCGTCGCGGTCGACAAGGACCAGGCCAAGGTCGTCATCAGCGGGCTGCCCGACAAACCCGCGTCCGCCGCGACCATTTTCAACGCCCTGGCCGAGGCCAGCATCAACGTGGACATGATCGTCCAGAACGTCGCCCACACCGGCGGCGTGGACCTGACCTTCACCGTGCAGCGCGACGACGCGCAGAGTGCCGTCAAGGTGCTGCCGGCCGTGCTCCGGAAGCTCGGGGGCGGCGAGATCAAGGCCTTCGACAACATCGCCAAGCTCTCCGTGGTCGGTGTCGGCATGCGCACGCACGCCGGCGTGGCCGCGGCGCTGTTCACCGCGCTGGGGGACAAGGGCATCAACATCCAGCTCATCGGCACCTCCGAGATCAAGATCACCCTCGCGGTGGACCGCGCCAAGGCCGACGAGGCCGTGCGCGCCGCCCACGAGGCTTTTGGTCTGAGCAAGTGACGGCATTGTGGTGGAACCCGGCCTCCGGCCGGGTTGGCTTACATGTGCGCAGGTCACGGTTGCTTAATCCTCGTGTTCTGAAAACCCGGCCGGAGGCCGGGTTCCACCTCCAATTGCGGCAAAAAAAGCTCCCGCTGCCTCCTGATTTCTGACATCTGACCTCTTCATGAAGTTTGTCAGCACTAGGGGACAGGCAGAAGAAGTCTCATTCACCGAGGCCGTGGCGCTGGGCCTCGCACCTGACGGCGGTCTCTTCCTGCCGCAAAAGCTGCCAAATCTGGCACCGCATCTGGCGGGCTGGGAGTCGCTCGGCTTCGCCGACCTGGCGCATGAATTCCTGAAACTGTTCGCCACGGACCTCCCGCCGGACGTGCTGCGCGCCATCGTGCAGAAGACCTATGGCACCTTCGGCCAGGCCGAGACCCTGGCGCCGCTGCGGAAGCTCGATGACCGGCTGTTCGTGCTCGAGCTCTTCCACGGTCCGACCCTGGCGTTCAAGGATTTCGCCCTGCAATTGCTCGGCAACCTCTACGAGCACCAGTGCGCGCAACGTGGGGAGGGGATCAACATCCTCGGCGCCACGTCGGGCGACACCGGCGCGGCGGCGATCCACGGCCTGATGGGCAAACCGAAGACCGCCAGTTTCATCCTCTATCCGGAAGGCCGCGTGTCCGCGCTGCAGGAGCGCCAGATGACCTGCACCGGCGCGGCGAATGTCCACGCCATCGCCATCGACGGCACCTTTGACGACGCCCAGCGCGTGCTGAAGGAGGTCTTTGGCGACCATGATTTCGCGGCACAGCACCGCCTGTCGGCGGTGAATTCCATCAACCTCGCGCGCATCCTCGGTCAATGCATCTATTACCTTTCGGCGTGGCTGCGGCTCCCGGCCACCGAGCGCGCCAACACCGAGTTTGTCGTGCCGACCGGCAATTTCGGCAATGTCTTCGCCGGCTGGCTGCTGCACCGCATGGGCGTGCCGGTCCGGGGCTTCAAGATCGCGACCAACCGCAACGACATCCTGCACCGGCTGTTCAACACCGCCGAATACCGCAGTGAGCCGGTGCAGCCGAGCCTGGCTCCGTCGATGGACATCCAGGTGGCGTCGAACTTCGAGCGCTTTCTCTACTACGCGCTGGACGAAAATCCGACCCGGGTTCGCGCCGTCATGGCGCAGATCAAGGCGACCGGAGCCTACCGGTTTGACGTGCTCAACAAGGCCAGCTTCAGCACCTCGCGGGCGACGGACGGGGAGATTACGGGCCTCATCCGGCAGGTCTGGGAGCGCCACCGTTATCTGGTCGATCCGCACACGGCTTGCGGCTTCAAGGAACTTAACCCGGCGCGCGTGAGCATCGTGCTCGCCACAGCCCACCCGGCGAAATTCCCCGAGGCCATCCACGCCGCCACGGGGCAGACGCCCACGCATCCGGCCCTCGAAGTCCTCAAGGCTCGCCCCATCGTGAAGCATCGCCTGCCGGCGGACACGTCGGCCATCAAGGCGTTCGTCGCCAAGCACGCGGTGTGAGGGTTCTCTGTCTTGAAGGTGGAACCCGGCCTCCGGACGGGTTGGCTGCGGGCCAGTCCGGTAAGTGAGTCGTGCATCCTGAAAGCGCGTCCAGAGGCCGCGCTCCACCTTACACCGGCAGTCACAGGTGACCGCTACAGGGTTAACATTCTCGCCGGGCGGCCTGCCGATTCTATCCTGCCCGTATGAGCTTCAAGGACCACTTCTCCACCCAGGCGGCGACCTACGCCAAGGCCCGCCCGACTTATCCGCCGGCGCTGTTTGTCGAGCTGGCCCGGCTGGCGCCGGGCACGACCTTGGCCTGGGACGCCGGCACCGGCAACGGCCAGGCCGCCGTGGCGCTGGCGGAGCAGTTCGATCGCGTCGTGGCTACCGAGCCCAGCGCAGCGCAGCTGGCGCAGGCGGTCGCTCATCCTCGCGTGACCTACCACCAATCGGCCGAGACGGCACCGATGCTGGCCGACGGCTCGGTGGACCTTGTGACCGTGGCGCAGGCGGCGCACTGGTTTGACCGGCCCAGGTTTTATGCCGAGGTGCGACGCGTGCTGCGCCCGGGCGGGGTAGTGGCGCTATGGACCTATGGACTGAGCACGATTTCCTCGGAAATCGACACAGCGGTGATGCGCGTCTACCACGGCCCGATCGGGCCCTACTGGCCGCCCGAGCGGCACCATCCGGAAACGGGCTATCGCGAACTGGACTTCGAGTTTCCCGAGCAGCCCTTTCCTGCCGCAGCCATGGAGCTCGATTGGACGCTTGGCGAGTTTGTGGGCTACCTGCGCAGCTGGTCGGCCGTGGCGCGCTTTATCAAGGACAAGGGAACTGATCCGATCGCCCCGCTGGCGCAAGAACTTGCGCTTCTGTGGGGCGCAGGCACTCGCAAGGTCCGTTGGCCGCTGGCCGGCCGGCTGGGGGTTCAAAAATAGGGGCCTGACCGGCAGAAATAATTGATGGAATTTCTCTCGCCCCCGGTCTGGGGCTTCGCACTCTGGCGGGCAGTGAAACTCCGCCTCCCTTACGACCGAGTCAATTGGACCAACAGTTCGTTCCTGATCGGGACGACCCTCGTGACGCTAACCGGCGTGCCGCTCTACCTGTGGCACTACGGCGTGGACGCCTTCCAGGTGGCGCTGTTTTTCCTGTTTTTCATCGCGACCGGGTTGAGCATCACACTCGGCTACCACCGGCTGTTTTCGCACATGGCGTTCCAGGCCAGCTGGCCGGTTCGGCTGGTGACGCTGATCTTCGGGGCCGCCGCCTTTGAGAACTGCGCCCTGGCTTGGGTCTCCGACCACCGCCGCCACCACAAGCATGTGGATCACGACGAGGATCCCTATGACATTTCCAAGGGGTTCTTCCACGCCCATATCGGCTGGATCATGTTCAAGCTCGATCCGGAGCCGCCGTGGGACAATGTCGCCGACCTGCGCAAGGATCCGCTGGTGATGTGGCAGGACCGCTTCTACGTGCCGATCGCCGTGTTCACCAGTTTCGTGGTGCCCGCCCTGCTTGGCTACTGGCACGCCGGGGCAGTGGGCGCGCTCGGCGGCTTCCTCATCGCCGGGGTGGCGCGGGTGGTGGCGGTGCAGCACATGACTTTTTTCATCAACTCGCTCTGCCACACCGTGGGCAACCAGCCTTACTCAAACAAGTGCAGCGCCCGGGACAGCTGGTTCATGGCGATCTTCACCTTCGGCGAGGGTTACCACAACTATCATCATGAGTTCCAACATGACTACCGCAACGGCGTGAAGTGGTGGCAGTGGGATCCCACCAAGTGGACCATTTGGACTCTGGAAAAGATCCGCCTCGTGAAAGGCCTGCGCCGGGTGCCGGAGGAGAAGATTCTGCTCGCGCAACTCGCTGACGCCCGGCGCCGCCTCGGCGAGCGCATCGCCTGCCCGAAGGTCAGTGCCAACGCCCGCCTCCATGCGCTGCTGCAGGCCAAGGATGCCAAGCTTCACGAACTCGGCGAACGCTGGGCCGCCCTCAAGACGCAATATGCCAGCAAGGCCGTGGCCATGAAGACCGAATACGCGGAGAAAAGGGCTGAGTATGCGGAGCGCGCCGCTCACCAGCTTGAGGAACTGAAAGAAGCCCTGGCGGAGATGCGCCGTGAATTGCAGGCGGCGCTTCAACTGCTGGATCATGCCGCCGCCGCGGCGTGAGCGGTCGAATCAATGCAGACTGCGGGGCGGGGCGTTGACCCCGCCCTTTTTTATTCCGGGGCCCACCCCGATACAATCAAGCCCGGTTCACAGCATCGGTGCCAGCAGCCGGGCGATTTCCTCGGCGATCTTGGGAATGAACCGGCGCTCGCGGTGCGGTTCCAGCATGGGTTTTGACTGGCTGAAGACTTCCTGCATCCACTGCCGGATGGCCGCGGCCTCGGGGCGCGAGTAGGTGACCGCACCCACCTCGAAGTTCAGGAACAGGCTGCGCATGTCCATGTTGGCCGAGCCGAAGAGGCCGGTTTGCTCGTCCACCAGCAAGATTTTGGCGTGGTTCATGCCTGGCCCGTAGAGCAGCACCTTGACTCCGGCGGTCCGCAGTTCGCGCAGGTAATGGCTGCGGGCCAGGTCGGTAATGAGGTGGTTGGAGCGCGCGGGCACCACGAGGCGCACATCAATGCCGGCGCGTGCCTGCACCATGAGGGAACGATAGAGAACCTCGTCCGGTATGAAGTAGGGGGTGACGATCCACACGCTCCGCTCCGCCTGTTGCACCAGCGAGAGGATGCCTTCGTAGATCGCGTCGCCGGCGGCATCAGGCCCGCTGACGACAATCTGCACTTCACTGTCGCCCGCGGGGGCGGGAAGTTCCGCCGGCAGCTCCTTTTGCAGTGCGGCCAGGGACTGACCGCTGGCATAGGCCCAGTCGGCCAGGAAAATCTCGTCCAGCAGTCGCACGGCCGGACCCTCGATGACCCCGCCGATATCCCGCCAGCGACGCTTGTTTGGGGTGGGCCCCATGTATTCGTCGGCTAGATTGCGGCCGCCGACGGCGGCGGTTTGGTGGTCAAAGATGGCGATCTTGCGGTGGTTGCGCAGATTGGCTGAGTGCGGAGTCTGCAGTGGCATCACGGGCATGAACCGCACGACTTCACCGCCGGCTTCGCGGATCGGATCGCAGAACCGGCCGCTGCTGAGGAAGCAGCCGAGGCCGTCGAGCAAAAGGCGGACCTTGACTCCTTCCCGGGCGCGCTGGGCGAGCAGCTTGACGATGCGCCGCCCGACGGCGTCGCGGGCGAGGATGAATGTCATCAGGTGGATGCTGTGCCGGGCGTGGAGGATGGCATGTTCGAGGTGTTCATAGGCATCCTCCCCGGTGGTGATGAACCTCACGCGGCTGCCACGGACGGGTGGGCAGGCACCGGTCCGCGTGAAGACGCGGGCCGCGAAGGTCTGCTCCTGGATGGCGAACGGGGCGATGGTGCCGGTGGGGCAGATGGGGGACTTCTTGACGGCGAGCCGGCGCAATTTTCGCCCGCCGAACATCAGATAGAGCGGCACACCCACATAGGGGACGAACGCGATGAGGAAGAGCCAGGCGAAGGTGTTGCCGGGTTGCTTGCGCTGGCTCATCAGCCGGGCAATGGCGAAGAACGCCAGGAAAAAGCCCGCCACCGTGAGCAGATGGGGCACCACACCGTTGGTGATGGGATGCTCGATGAGCGCATCGTAATACTGTTTCAACGTCTCCATCACGGCAACATCCACTCAATTCCCAGCTGATTACGCAAGCGGGGCTGAAGGGAAGCGATTCGACAAAAAACCTCTTGGCAAAGCTCGCCCGGCCACCATACCTTCACCTCTCGTTTTATTGATGGTGGAGTATCCAAGTGGCCAAAGGACGTTGACTGTAAATCAATTCGGCTCTTGCCGTTCACTGGTTCGACTCCAGTCTCCACCACCAATTTAACGAAAGTCCCGCTGACTGAAAGGTTAGCGGGATTTTTTATGCCCGCGCCCGATGGCCTGTAGCGCCCCTGGAGCAACCGCAACTCACACGACCCCGGCCTCCCGAAAGCTGTAATAGCCGCGTCCCTGCGGGTCGGCGCCTTCGCGGCCGAGGATCACGTGGTCAAGCAGCTCGATGTCCACCGCCCTGGCCGCATCGCGCATCTGGCGGGTGACCTGCACATCCGCCGCACTGGGAGCCGGGTCGCCGCTGGGATGATTGTGAACGCAGACAATCGCCGTGGCGCCATGCCGGATGGCCTCGCGGAAGACTTCCCGCGGATGCGCCAGGCTGCTGGTGGCCGTGCCGGAGGTGATCTCGACCTGCTTCAGCAGGCGGTTCTTCCGGTTCAGACAAAGCACCCAGAACTTCTCCACCGCGAGTCCGGAGAGCTGGGGCAGAAAATATGCGTGGATGCGATCGGGGCGGTTGAGGATCTCCTCCTCGGGGGCGGCGCCCCGGGCCATGCCCCGCTTCACGATTTCCATGACGGTGACGAGCTGCAGGGCCTTGACGCGGCCAATGCCCGTGAGCCGCCGAAAGTCGGCCTCGTTCCATTTGACAAGGGCGGCGAGGGAGCCGGCCTCGGCGATGAGGCGCTGGGCGATGCTGATGACATTGTGCCCCCGGCTGCCGCTGCGGAGCAGCATGGCGAGAAGCTCGGTGTCGCTCAAGGCGCCGGGCCCGAGCTTTTCGAGCCGTTCCTGCGGACGGTCGCCGACTGCGAGATCCTTCACGCGCAATGGCTGATAGGATTCTTCTCGCATGGGCCGTGGTGCCGGCCCGCCAGCCAGGCGGGCTCAGAAGTGCTTCACATAGGCGTTGCGCCGGAGCTTTTCCAGCCAGCGTTCGGTGGCTTGGCGGGAGCCCTGTTGCACGAGTTGCCGCTCGATATCGGGGCGCACCTCGTCGAGCGGAAGGATGCCGGCATGTTTGCGGTCCTCGACGTAGAAGATGAACGCTCCTTCGGGCATGATGAGCGGCTCGCTGCGCTGCCCTTTCTCCAGATTGAAGATGACGTCGCTGAATTCCTTGCGCAGGTCGGGGCGGCGCTGCCAGCCCCAGTCGCCCCCTTTGCCCTTGCGGGAATCCTGGCTGTATTTGCGGGCGACCTCTCCGAAGTCTGCGCCGCTGGCCAGCTCGGTGACGATGGTGGCGGCCTTGCTCCGCAAGGTCTCGTCGGTGTCGTCGGCGGCGCGAGTGACCTGAATCAGCCGGAGATGCACGCTGTCTTCCTGCTGGTATCGATCCTTGTTCTCCGCGTAAAAGGCCTCGATCTTGACCGGACTGATGGTGCTGGCGGACTTGGCCTTTTGCTGGCGCATGTAACCGTAGATCATGTCCTCCTCCTGCTCCTTGCGGTAGTCCTTCTGGGAAATGCCGCGGGAGCGCAGATAGGCGAGATACTTGCTGCGGTCGCCGTCAAATTGGGTGATGATGGTCTCGGCGATGGCATTGTCCACGTAACTGGCCGGCACCCGGCGTTTTTCGTCCGAATAGAAATCCTTCACGATGAGGACGCGATCGATGAGGTTTTGCACCACATCTTCCTGAAGCGCCTCGAGCTTTTCGTTGAACTCTTGCTCGTTGCGGCTCTGCTTCTGGAGTTCGGGGATCAACGGTCCGATTTCGCGCCGCACGTCGTCCACCGTCACGATGTGGTCCTCGGCAATCGCGACGATGCCGTTGGCGTAACGCAGGTTAAGATTGTCTGCCGGGGCTTGGGCCAACTGGGCGAGGACGGGGATAAGACCAAGGGAGGAGCTGGCGATAGCAAGCAGTGAGACGGTCAGAACGCGGGAACCACGGAGACTCATGGAGCGGATAGATTTTGCAGGAAAATGTTTATTTCCTTCAACCTTGCAAGGGGGGTGGGAGCGGTCAAGCGGGGAAAGCGGCTGCTGAGTTGGATATAGTCATCGCGGCGGCCGGAGTTGCGCAGGCACTTCAGGCGGTGGCCTTGGGTTTCGACGGAAAGAATTCCCTTTTGTTCCGCGCGCACCCGGATTTCCGTGATGAGCAGCAGTGCCCGCACCGCCTCGCCGAATTTCCCGAAACGGTCCCGCAGTTCCGCCTCGAGGTCCTTCACCTGTTTCGGGCTCTCGGCCAGGGCCAGTCGGCGGTAAAAATCGATGCGCAGGCGCGTCTCCTGGATATAGGCGGCCGGCAGGCGCGCCTGGATTTGGGCGATCTCACCCTCGATGCGCTCCGCCTGTTTCAGGGCGCTGAACGTATCGGTCGCTTTGCTACGCGCCTCGGCCTCGGCGCCTTCGCCAACGAAAACGAAATCCAGCCTCACGCCGGCGCGGACGGTGGTGGCGTGTTTTTCTCCCTTCAGCCGGGCTACGCTCTGCCGCAACAGCTGGCAATACAGCTCGAACCCGACCCCGACGATGTGGCCGCTCTGCTCGGCGCCGAGGAGGTTGCCCGCCCCGCGCAGCTCGAGGTCACGCATGGCGATGCGGAAGCCGGCGCCGAGCTGATTGTGCTGCCGCATGGCACTCAGCCGCTGGCGGGCGATGTCGAGCAGGCGGGTGTGGCGGTGCAGCAGCAAGTAGGCGTAGGCTTGGTGCTTGAACCGGCCGACGCGCCCGCGGAGCTGGTAGAGCTGCGACAGGCCGAAGCGGTCCGCGCCCTCTATGATCAGGGTGTTGCAATTCGGGATGTCGAGGCCGCTCTCGATGATCGTCGTGCAGACGAGCACCTGATACCGGCCGGCGACGAAATCAGTCATGATCCGCTCAAGGCCCTCCGCGCCCATCTGGCCGTGGCCGACGCCGACGGTTGTGCCGGGCAGGAGCTCGCGCAGGCGCGCGGCGACCAGGTCGATGCTCATGACGCGGTTGTGCAGGTAGAAGATCTGCCCGCCGCGGCGCAGCTCGTGCTGGATTGCCTCGACGACAAGTTTTTCGTCGTAGCTCTTCACGATCGTCTGGATCGGTAGGCGGTTGGCCGGGGCGGTCTCGATCGTGCTGAGGTCGCGCGCGCCGGTGAGGGCGAGGTAGAGCGTGCGCGGGATGGGGGTGGCGCTCATGGAGAGCATGTCCACATGCGCCCGCCAGCGCTTGAAGACCTCCTTGTGCTTCACGCCGAAACGCTGCTCCTCGTCGATGACGACGAGGCCGAGTTCCTTGAATTTCACGTCCTCCTGGAGGAGGCGGTGGGTGCCGATGAGGATGTCGATTTTACCTTCGGTGAGTGCGGCGAGGATGCCGGCTTGCTCCTTGGGAGAGCGGAAGCGGCTGAGCATCTCGACCGCCACCGGGTAGCCGGCCATGCGTTCGCGGAAGGTGTTCAGGTGTTGTTGGGCCAGCACGGTCGTCGGCACAAGCACCGCGACCTGCTTGCCGCCCATGACCGCCTTGAAGGCCGCGCGGATGG
Organism: Lacunisphaera sp.; assembly: GCA_039807025.1. GTDB lineage: Bacteria > Verrucomicrobiota > Verrucomicrobiia > Opitutales > Opitutaceae > Lacunisphaera. The sequence goes on along the minus strand of JBDHQK010000028.1, from coordinate 6,544 downwards.
CGACCTCGGTTTTCCCGAAGCCCACGTCGCCGCACAGCAGCCGGTCCATCGGCCGGGTTCGCTCCATGTCGCTCTTGAGGTCGGCGATGGCTTTCGTCTGATCGCGGGTCTCGGTGAAGGGGAAGGCCGCCTCAAACTCCCGCATCCAGACGTTGTCCGGGGCGAAAGCATGGCCCGGCTGGGCCTCGCGCTGGGCCTGGATGCGCAAGAGCTCGGCCGCCAGGTCGAGGGTGGAGCGCTCGGCCGACAGGCGGGCCTTTTCCCAGCGTCCGGAGCCGATGCGGCCGAGCGGCGGCTTGCTCTTCGTCAGGCCGACGTAACGGCTGATCAGGTGTGATTCCTGGAGCGGCACGTGCAGCGTCACTTGGTTGTCGAACTCCAGCGAGATGACTTCGCGAACGCCGTCGGTGGCCTCCAGCCGGGTGAGGCCGCGATACTGCGCGATACCGTGCTGGAGATGCACCACGAAGTCGCCCTCTACCAGTTCGGAGAAGTCCAGCAATTGGTCCACGGCGGAGGACGTGGTGTGCGCGCGCCTGGGGACGGGACGTCGGGCGCGCTGGCGGCCGAAAATTTCCGTCTCGGAGACAACCACGCGACCCTTGGTGGCGCCGTCGCGAGTCGTCAGCCGGAAGCCTTCGCTTAGCGCACCGCGCAGATAGCGGGGCTTGATTTGCTTGAGCGCGGCATGTTCGTCGAGCAGCTCGCGGATGCGCTGCTCTTCGCCTTCCTTCGCGATGACAAAGTCGACCGCATAGCCACGCTGCTTCCACTCGGCGACCTTTTCGAGAAACTGCCGGCGGGCATCCTCCTCGGCCGTGAGTCGCTCGTGGGCGAGCAGGCGTTCCGCGGGGTAGGTGCGGTGGTGCGAGAGGGACTCGGTGTCCCAGGTCTCCTCGGTTGCGGCGGTGTCGAACAATTCGCTGGCGAGGTCGAGATCGCTGACGCCGAAGAGATGCGCCGTGGTGCCGGCAAGACTTTGCAATAAAGCCGGAGGCTTCGCGGCGCCTTCAGACAGGTCGAACAGCTCCTCGATCGCCTTGGGTTCAACGATGGCCGCGTGCGCTGTCGGCGGCAGATAGTCCAGCAGTGTTGCCGACAAGCCGGGGCGATGGAGCCCGGGGGCGGCGGTAAGGATGATCCGATCGACCGGCTCACCTGAGCGCTGGGTGACCGGGTCGAGGACCCGGATTTCCTCGAGGTTGTCGCCGAAAAAATCCAACCGGTATGGCTGGTGCGCGGTGATCGGGTAGAGATCCACGATGCCGCCGCGCACTGCGTATTGGCCCGGTGCCTCGCACACGGCTTCGCAGTCGTAGTCGTAGGAGCGGAGCAGCGTGAGCAAGCCTTGGAACGCGCGGTTCTCGCCTCGCACCAGCTCGGTCTCCCGTGTGGCGAAATCAGCCGGCGGCGGCACGGGCTGGAGCAACGCGGCGGGCGTCGCGAGCACGAGCAGCGTGCGGGTTCTGAGCGCGGCGTCCCGCCCCCCGCGCAACCGACTCAGCACGGCGAGACGGTCGCTGGCGGCGTTAAATGCCTCGGGCATCTCGCCAGCCTGCGCTTCCGGGAACGTCAGGATGTCGAGTTGGCCGGGCGCGGGGCCGGCGGCGTGAAAGAGTGCGATGTCCTCGGCCAGCGCGTCGGATTTTTGCGCTTCCTCATGAATCACAAGCCAGACGGGGGCGGGGTGGAGGCGGAACAGTTCCGTCAGGGCATGAGGCCGCGCTGCCGGGCATATTCCGGTGAGTTTGGTGCGCAGGACAGGCGCGGATTCAGGCACGGGAGGAAACAAGGTGCAGTCGGCTCGCACGGGTGCAACCCCCGGATGCGGCCAGCCTGCCGCTACGAGGTGCCGATGGAGGGATTGTCCGTGCGCAGCGTGGCCAGCGCCGCGCGCGCCGCCAGTTCCTCGGCGGCCTTTTTGGAGGGACCGCGGCCGGTGCCAAGCTGCCGGTCGTGGAGATAGACAGCGACCTCAAATTCGTTGGCGTGGCGCGGGCCGGTCGTGGCCAGCACTTCATAGCGCAGGGCGGTGTTGCCGTGCGCCGGCTGGATGAGTTCCTGCAACCGACCCTTGGGATTCTCGGCTTCCTCGGAGGCGGCCAGACGGATGGCGAGTGGCCCATACCAGGCAAGCACCCGCTCGCGGGTCGTGGCGAGGTCGCTGTCGAGGTAGAGCGCGCCCACCATGGCCTCAAAGGCGTCCTCCAGGATGGAAGCCCGGTTGCGGCCACCGGTGTCCTGTTCGCTCTGGCTGAGGAGCAGTGCCGCATCGATGCCGAGATCGCGGGCCATCTGGGTCAGGAAACCGCCTTTCGACAGCACCGCGCGACGGCGACTGAGCACGCCTTCCCGTTCGGCGGTGTATTCGCGATACAGGGCCTCGGTCAGGATGAACTGGAGGACCGTGTCGCCTAGGAACTCCAGTCGCTGGTTATGCGGGGCGGCCGCAGGATGATCCTGCAGGTAGGAAGGGTGCGTCAGGGCTTCCGTCAACAAGGCGGCGGAGCGAAACCTGTAGCCAAGGCGTTGCTGGAGGGCGTCGAGGGTTGCGGGCATTTGCTCAGGAACTGGCACTGGTATAACGGCGCAGGCCGCGGTGGAAGAGGAAGACGGCTAGGCTGAACCAGAGCATCGTGACAGCCAGAACCCAGCCGACGAGACGCAGGTCGAATCCGCGGAGCAGGGTGCTGGCAGGGGCGTTGCTGACGAGCACCACGGGCAGAATCCAGACAAAGGCGATGTTGGCCACGCCGCGGAAGGCCTCGCGCGGCAGCCGGGAAAACTCGCTCAGCGTGAAGTAGCTGCCCTCGATGCCCTGCGCGCTGGTGATCCAGAAGGCCGGCGTGATGCACAGGACGAGCATGCTGTAATGGATGATCACGCCGCAGCCGATGAGCAGGCCATAGAGCGCGAGATCCGCGGCCGCGGGATGCAGGCCCAGATGCCGGGCGGAGTAGACGACCACCCCGGCGGCGATGAGCGAGTTGACCAGGCTGTCGGGATCAATCTTCCGGGTCGTGGCCATGAACATGACGTTGCCCGGCTGCGCGAGAAAGAAGTCGAAATTGCCGGTGCGGATGTTGCGCCCCATCTCGAAGATGCTGCTCCAGAAAAAGCCCATGAGGAAGCGCTGGATCAGCAACGAGGTGCCGACGAGCAGCATCATCTCGTATTTGCTCCAGCCGGCGACCGAATCGGTGTGCTGGTAGATGACGGAGATCATCAGCAGGTTGACCGTCATCCAAAACAGCTCGACCAGGGCCCAGATGATGAAGTCGCCGCGGAACATCAGCGTGCGCACGACCGAGTAGCGGGCGGCCGTGAGCCAGATGCGGGCGTAGTGTCCGAGGGGCATGACTCAGCCGCCGACGGCGGTGTGGAGGCGCAGGCCGCGCCGCCAGAGCAGCTGGCCGAGCGCGAGGATGATGACGACCCAACCGGCCTGCAGGACGAGGCCGTCGACCGCGGCGGCCGGGTCGTTGATCCGGCCGGTGAAAATCGCGACCGGGAAATACATCTGGTAGTAATAGGGCAGGTATTGCGACAGCCGGAAGAGCCAGTCGGGCATCAGGTCGAGGGGGAAGATCTGTCCGCCGAGGACCGACTCCAAGGCCATGGAGAGGATGACGAGGCCCTGGATTTCCAGAAGCCAAAAACTCACCAGGCCGAAGCAATACGCGATGCCGAACTGGATGAGCGCCGACATGAGCAGGGCGGGCACGCCGAGCGCCAGGCGCCAGAGGTCGGCAGGCAGCACGAGGTAATCCCTCAGCAGGGGATAGGTGACGAGCACGGGCAGCAGGATGAGCAGACCGGTGACGAGGCGGGCGGATAGATAGATGCTGAAGCGGTAGGCGAAGTAGTTGACCGGCTTGAGCAGGAACTGGTTGATGAGGCCGTTGCGGATTTCCTCGCTGATCTGGTAGTCCTCGTTGAAGGCGCCGATCATGAATTGCACCACGATGAGGGCGACGAAATAGGTGAAGGTCTGCGCGAAGCCGAAGCCGCCGATGGTCGGGTTGCCCGCATAGGCGGCTCCCCAGAGGATGAACACCACGATCAGGTGGAAGAAGGAGAAGAAGCCGCGGATGGCGAAGTTCACCCGGTAAACCAGATTGCTCTGCAGCCCGACCGAGAAGGCGGCGCGGTATTTGTTCAGAATGGCGAGCATCGGTCAGTGGTGAGTAGTGGGTAGTCAGCGAGCGGCCGATGGCAAATTCACTTATGCTGCACCCTCTGCTTGATGCCCGCCACTGACAGGCTCCTCACTCCTTGGCGGCGAGCCCGAACCGCTCGGCGACCTCCTTGGCGAGGGCCCGGTAGGCGACGGCGCCCGGGCCGTGCGGGTCATAGGCGAAGATGGGTTTGCCGAAGCTTGGCGCCTCGCTGAGCCGGACGGTGCGCGGGATCAGGGTGGCGAAGACCTTGTCCGGCAGGTGCTGGCGCACTTCCTCGACGACCTGTTTGGCCAGGTTGATGCGACTGTCGAACATCGTCATGACAATGCCGCCCACGTCGAGGGCGGGGTTGACACCGGCGTTTTTCAGGCGGTCCACGACCTTGAGGATCTGGCCGAGGCCCTCGAGGGCCATGTATTCGCACTGGAGGGCGATGAGCAGGTGATCGGCGGCGGCGAGGGAGTTCATCGAGAGCATGCCGAGGGCGGGCGGGCAATCGATGATGATGGCGCGGTAGCCCCCGGAGTTGCGCAGCTCGAGCACGGAGCGGAGACGCATCAGGTAGTTCGGCTGCTGGGCCAACTCGATCTCGATGGCGGCGAGGTCCACTTCCGAGGGGATGAGCGCGAGGTGCGGCCAGGCGGTCGGGGTGAGCATCTCAAAGGCGCTGCCTTCGCCGCGGAGCGGACCGTAGAGGCTCTTGCCCTCGAATTTTTCCACGCCGAGGGCGCTGGTGGCGTTGGCCTGCGGGTCGAGGTCCACCACGAGGGTGTGGATCTTGCGCTCGGCGAGGGCGGCCGCGAGGTTGACCGCCGTGGTGGTTTTGCCGACGCCGCCCTTCTGGTTGGCGATGGTGAAAACAGTGCAGGCCATGCGCGATTAACCGGGAATCGCCGGGGGGAGTCTAGCGCGAATTGGGGACAATTTCAGTTCTTGCCGAACCGGAAATTTTGACGCAAGTTGCGCGCTCGTTTCTTTCGGCGCGGTAGCCAAGTGGTAAGGCCGAGCTCTGCAAAAGCTCTATCGGCGGTTCGATTCCGCCCCGCGCCTCCAGTCTGTGAGTGGAGGCTGCGCCAATAGAACTGGGGAGCGGCACCTGCCGGGGAGCGGCCTTGGCGGTCTTACCCGTGTCGGCCCTTGAAGGTCAGCTCGGCGACGCCGGACTTGTCGAGGCCGCCCAGGCCCTGTGCGACCATGCGGTCGAACTGCTCCTTCGTGGCCTGTGCGAGCGGCAGCTTAAGGCCGACGTCGAGGCCGAGCTGGTAGGCGATGCCGGAATCCTTGGCCGCATGGGCGCCGGAAAAATAGCAGTCGTGGGCGCGGTTCTGCATGTCCTCGCCGTCGGTCTTGAGCACCTGAGAGTTGGCGCCGGTCTGGAGGAACACCTCGCGGAGCATGTCCAGGTCGAGGCCGAGCGCCTGGCCGAGGCCGAGGCCTTCCGCGAGACCGGCGGTGTTGATGTTCATGACCATGTTGACGAGCGCCTTCACCTGCGCGGCGGTGCCTGCGGGCCCGATGTAGCGGAGGGCGGTGCTGAGTTTTTCGAGGACGGGCTTCACGCGCTCGAAGGTGGCCTGCTCGCCGCCGCACATGAGATAGAGCGTGCCGTTGCGGGCCTGCGGAATGCTGGAGGCCATGCAGCCCTCGAGGCTGGCGGCGCCGGCGGCGCGCGCGCGCCGCTCAACCTCGGCGTGGACCTTCGGCGTGAGGGTGGCGCAGTTGATGAAGGTCTTGCCCTTCGCGCCGGTCAGCAGCGAGTCACCGGTCTCGGCAAACACCTTGAGCTGGGCGGCATCGTCGGTGACGACGGTGATGATGAGCTCGGCCGCTGCCGTGACGGCGGCAAGGGTCGCGCAATGCGCGGCACCGAGTTCCTTCGCCAGGTCGGTGGCGATGGGAGCGTGGGCGTCATAGACGGCGGTGACGTTGTAGCCGCAGTCCTTGAGACGGCGGGCCATGTTGCCGCCCATGCGGCCGGTGCCAACGAAGGCGATGGTGGGATTCGACATATAGGTAGAGTGAGAGGGAGTGGGGGAATGGGGGCGCCTCGTGGTGGATCAGCGCCGGTTCGCGTAGAAGGGATTATGTTGTTTTTCCTGCTTCAAGGTGGTTAGCGGACCGTGGCCGCAAGCGAGGACGGTGTCGGCGGGGAGCGGCAGGATCTTCTGCTGGTTGTTGCGTAGCTGCATGGCGAAGTGTGTCGGGCTGCCGCCCATCGAACCGGCGAAGATGGAGTCGCCGACTATAGCCAGTGGCCAGGAGAGGCCGGTGATGAAGAAGGTGGTCATGCCCGGCGAGTGGCCCCAGGTGAAGAGGGTCTTGATGGAGAGCTCGCCGAGGTGGAAGTGGGCGTTTTCCTGGAA
>JBDHQK010000182.1:0-4220 GCA_039807025.1 Lacunisphaera sp. | reverse complement strand
GATCAGTGGCAGCCGCACGGACTGGTCTCGGCAAACTTCGGGGCCAGTTTCTTCAGGCGGGCGAGGTCGCGTTTGAATATGGGATCCTCTTGCGCGCAGTCCTGCAGGCAAGCCAGGTTGGCCTTCAGCTCGCGCGCCGGCCGGGCCGGCAACGCATAGACCATCCAGTTGCCCGCGCGTTCGACCTCCACCAGCCCGCGGGCGCGGAGATAGGCAAGATGCTTCGATATCTTCACCTGCGGCTCGCCGAGAATCTTCTGGAAATGGCACACGCACAGCGGGCCCTGCGACAGCACGTGCAGCAGGCGCAGACGCGTGGGGTCGCAGAGGCATTCGTAGATTTGGACCAGCTCCATGCCGATTCTATATACTCCTTAAGGAATATAGTTCCAGCGGAATTTTTTCGTCCCTCCAATCCCGAAACCAAAAACCGGCCGCGTGGGCCGGTTTCATGTTTGCTTTCTCGATCAGCGCCGGCCGCCGCGCATGAGGCGGCTCTTCGGCTTTTCCGGCGCGGCCTGCGGCATGCCGCCGCCGTCGAAAATGCCGGAGTAGGTGTAGTTGAAGCCCTCCACCTTCTTCCACTCGATGTTCATGCCGATGAAGCGCTCGATGCTGCGGGCGTCGCGCCAGGTCTCCTCGGTCACCAGGGTGAAGGCGTCGCCGGTCTTCTGCGCGCGGCCGGTGCGGCCGATGCGGTGGACGTAGTCCTCGGGATTCTCCGGGACGTCGAAGTTGATGACGTGCGACACGTCAGCGATGTCGAGACCGCGCGCGGCAATGTCGGTGGCGACCAGCACCTCGTGCTTGCCCGACTTGAAGCCCTTGAGCGCATCCACCCGCTCCTGCTGGCTGCGGTCGGAGTGCATGACCGCGCAGGTGTGGCCGGCGTGCTTCAGGCGGTTGGCGACGTAGTCGGCCCCGCTCTTGGTGCGGGAGAAGATGATGACGCTGTGGTATTGGGTCTGCTCGAGCAGGTGGGCAAGCAGCTCGAATTTCTGTCCCTGCACCACGGGATAGAATGCGTGCGAGATGGTCTCAGCGGTCGAGCGCTCGCGGCTGACGGAAATCTTGAACGGGTCGCGCAGCGCCCAGGCGGCGAGCTGCTCGATCTCGGGCGGGAGCGTGGCGGTGAAGAACAGGGTCTGGCGCGTCTTCGGCACCTTGGCCACGATGCGCTTCACGTCGGGCAGGAAGCCCATGTCGAGCATGCGGTCCACCTCGTCGAGCACGAGCGTCTCGATATGGTCGAGTCGGATTTCGCCCTGCTCCATGAAGTCGAGCAGGCGGCCCGGCGTGGCGACGAGGATGTCCATGCCGCGCGCGAGGTCGTCGCGCTGCTTGCCGTAGCCGACGCCGCCATAGATGACGGTCGTGCGCAGGTCGGTGTATTTGGAATATTCCTTGAACGATTCCTCGACCTGCAATGCGAGCTCGCGGGTGGGCTCGAGCACGAGGCAGCGGATCTTGCCGTGGGTGCCGAGTCGCTGGAGGATCGGCAGCGAAAAGGCCGCAGTCTTGCCCGTGCCGGTCTGGGCCGAGCCGATGACATCCTTGCCGGAGAGGACCACCGGGATGGCCTGCGCCTGGATGGGTGTCGGGTTCTCGTAGCCTTTTTCCTGAACCGCGTAGGCGATGCGGTCGCCGAGACCGAGTGCCGTGAATGGCGTGTCCATCTTCGGCACGTCCGGCAGCGGCTTGGGTGCCTGAGCGGCGCGCGGAGTGGAGACCGCGGTCTTGGCTGACGCGGCGGTCGGACGCGGCGCGGCCGGGCGGGGGACATGGCCGCCCCGTTTTTCGTGACGGGGGTGACCGCTCTTGGGTGCGGTTCGGCCGGATTTGTGGGCCGGTTTGGTCTCGGGGTGCTTGGCGCCCGCGGTGAAGGTCTGCCGGATCTTGGATATTAACTTACGCAGCATGGAATAGTGGGCCTTGGTATCAGGCCCTACTGCGAGCATTGCAATCCTGCATCTTAACTCGTTGGGCCGGAAGGAACAGAATCGCTCATGCAGTTTGCCGGCGTGCGATCATTCACCCTGATCGCACCTTCGTGCGGGCCGCCAAGAGGCGATGCAGCTCAGCTCTTCGGCCTGCCATTGAGCACCTGAACCAGGACCTGCTGCACCTGAGCCAGACCATAAGGCTTGGGTAGGATGCCCACGAAACCATGCGCACGGTAATTGGCTAGCACGGGATCGCGCGAGTAACCGCTCGAGACAATCGCCTGCACCTGGGGATCGATACTCCGGAGATGCTCCAGCGCCTCACGCCCGCCCATGCCCCCGGGCACGGTGAGATCCATGACCACCGCGTCAAAGGGCACCCCGGCGGCCTTGGCCTCGCGGTATTTCTCGATGGCCGCGCGCCCATCGGCCACAAATTCGCCCGCCAGTCCCAGGCGGGACAGGAAATGGCGGGCCAGCTCCAGGATCGAGGCTTCATCGTCCATGAACAGCACCCGTCCCGCCGGCGCGGGTGCCGGTGGGGTCTCCTCCGGTGTCATGGCCGGGCCCGCTGATGCCACCGGGAGCCAGAACCGGAAGGTTGCCCCGGCCCCGGGCCGGGACTCCACCTCGATGTGCCCCTGATGCTTGCGAATCACCGCATACACCGTGGCGAGGCCGAGGCCGCTGCCCTGCGCCTTGGTGGTGAAATACGGATCAAAAATCTTGGCCAGATGCTCGGCGGGGATGCCCACGCCGGTGTCAGCCACGCTGATGCAGACATATTCCCCTGCCGGCAGGCCGCCCCGGGCCCCGGCGGCCAGGTGTTCGTTCGCCGCCCGCAGCTGCAGGATGCCGCCCTGCGGCATGGCCTGCACCGCGTTGATCGCGAGATTGTGGATCACCTGCCCGAGCTGCCCTTTGTCGGCATTGACCCGCCGCAGGCCGCTTGGCAGCTCGAACTCCGCCCGGATGTTCGAGCCGTGTAGCGCGAAACCGACGGATTCCCGCAACAGTTCGGGTAACTCGACGGCGGCGCGCACCGGGTCACCACCCTTGGCAAAGGTCAGCAGCTGTTGCGTCAGGTCGCGGGCCCGGAGCGTGGCCTGGTGGGCTTCGTGCAACAGCCGGGGCCGGGCCGAGGCCGAGGCGGTTTCCGACTCGGCCAGGGTGATGTTGCCGAGAACCACCGTCAGGATGTTGTTGAAATCATGGGCGATGCCGCCGGCCAGGATTCCCACCGCCTCCAGCTTGGAGGCGCGCGTCATCTCCGCCTCCAGCCGGCGCCGGGCCGTGATGTCGGCGACCACCCCCTCGTAGGACTCGACCGAGCCGTCGGCCGCCCGCACCACCCGCACATTCTCGGACACCCAGATCACGCTCCCGTCCCGGCGCCGCACTTCCGACTCGAAATCCACCACCCGATCCTGCCGCTGGGCCCGGCGCATGAACTCCTCCCGCCTCCCGGCCTCCACATAAATGGTGGCGAGCGGGTGCTGCTCGAACCATGCGACCATCTCCGCCGCCGAAGGAAAGCCCAGCAGGGCCGCAAAGGCGGGATTGACGACGAGTATCCGGCCCGTCGGCGTGGTGCGATAGAGGCCGTTGACGGCGTGCTCGAAGAGCTCGCGATACCGCGCCTCGCTTTGCCGCAGGGCCTCGAGCGCCGCCCGCACCTCCGTCACGTCGGTGTAAACCAGCTGCACCCGCGAATAGTCCGGCTGGTCCCCGCAGGCCGGGGCCGACCAGTTGATCAGCATGCTGCGCGGCCGGCCATCCGGCATCACATAGGTCCGCTCCATGCGGAGGATCCGGCGGCCGGACCAGAGCGCCCCCAGATCCTCGCGGAAGCTCTGGAGGGATTTCGGCGCGATCATCTCCATCCGCCGCCGGCTGAGCTCCGCCACGCTGCCGGTCCCGCTCACCCGGAGGGCGAGTTGGTTGGCATCGGTGACGCGCACCAAGGCGCAAAGCCGCGGCAGCAGCGCGGCGTCCTTGGTCAGCTCGGCGTCCAGATCGCCGACTCCTCTGGCTCGCAACTGCGCCAACTCGGCGACGACGGCGCTGTAGTCGTTCTGCACGATGGGCGCGGGGGATTGCTCGAAGAGATCGCGCTGCCGGCGCTGCGTCTCCCGCAGTTCCCGCGTGCGGCGCTCGACCACCCGCCGCAGGCGGCGCACCGTCAGGCCGGCGAGCAGGGCCGCCACCATCGCCCCCAGCCCGCCCCACAGCAGCCAGGGGCCCGCATCGCGCAGGCGCTCCGTCCAGGTGAGCGGC
>JBDHQK010000181.1:0-4224 GCA_039807025.1 Lacunisphaera sp. | reverse complement strand
CCCGCTCCCCGAAACGCGCTTGCGCCCGCCGGCCGAGCAGAAGGCTCGGGCGGAATATCCCCAGCGTCGGAAAACCAAGCACCGCCAGCGCCGCCTCCGTTTCGCCCTTCACGCGGTTGTAGAACACGCGCGACTCCGGGTCGGCCCCGAGCGCCGTGATGACGAAGAACCGTTTCGCGCCGGCGCGCTGCGCCGCCCAGGCGAAGGCCAGCACCGCCGCGTGGTCCACCGCGCGAAACGCCTCGCGCGAGCCCGCCGCCTTGATCGTGGTGCCGAGGCAGCAGAAGGCGTCGTCGCATTTCCATTCCGCGCCGGTCTTCTCCAGGGCCGCGAAATCCACGGTCAGCGCCGCGAGCTTCGGGTTCGCCGTCCCCAGGGGCCGTCGGCCGAGCGCGATGACGCGATCGTATTCCGTTGCGGCCAGCAATTGCCGCAACAGCTCCGCTCCCACCAATCCGCTCGCTCCCGCAATCCATGCCGTGGCCATCCCGGAAGCCTTGGGCCCCGGCCGGCCGGCGCAAGCCTCTCCGCGCTATCCCGCTTCCGGGAAAAAGGAGATGGCCGCACGGCGCGGCATTTTCGCCCCCATCTTCGGGGAGTTCATCGGCTGCCACGACGAGACCGTGGCGCAGGCCTGCCGAGCACTGGGCTTTGCCGTAGCCTCCGACTGCTGAGCGCCTGAGCGCCCGTCATATTGGCATTGTCCACCGTCCGTCTGGCGGCGACACTCCCGGCGTGAGCGATCCCATTCCTCCACCCGAGGCCAAGCACCGCGATTTCCGGAATTTCTTCGCGTCGGTGAAATATGCCATCGAGGGCTTCCGGGCGGCGGTGCGACACGAGCCCTCCTTCCGCGAGGACCTGCTCTTCGTCTTCATCCTCACGCCCTTCGCCGTCATCCTGCCGGTCAACGCCGTGTCGACCGCCGTGATGATCGCCTCGCTCTTCCTGATCGTCATCGCCGAGCTGCTGAACTCGGCAATCGAGTGGACGATCGACGACATCTCGCTGGAGAAACGCCCCTTTGCCAAGCGGGCGAAGGACATGGGCAGCGCGGCCGTCTTTCTCGCCTACATCAACTGCGCCGTGGTCTGGGGGCTGATCCTTTATTCCAACTGGGGCCGCATCGCCACGCTGGAATTCCTCCGCTGGCCGCCGCCGTTTTTGCCATAGGCCGGGCACCGGCCCGGCCGGTTGAAAGTCGCAGGTTGAAGGCTGAAAGATACTTCGACCGGGCTCCGACCCGGACTTTCAACTTTCAGCTCTCAACTTTCAACTGCGCCGCGCCAAGCAGTCCTACCGCATCCGCCCGAAGAAATAGGCCGCCAGCCCGACCATGGCCAAGTTCGGCATCAACGCCGCCCAGGCCGGCTCCAGCAGCCCCCGGCCGCCCAGCACCGTGGCCAGGTTGGTGAGAAGATAATAGAGGAAGAACAGTCCGATGGACTTCGAGACGCCGACTGCCGGGCTCACCCGCACGCCGGACACAGCAAAGGGAATCGCGATGGCCATGATGATGAGCGGCCCCAGTGTTTCAAACAGCAGGCTGTAGTAACGCACCTGGTAGCGAACCAGCTTGGGGTTGTTATCCGTGGCGAAATACTCGGTGATGCGCCGGAGCTCGTTGAACGAAAGGTCGCCGGGCTTCCGGTCGATGAGCAGCATCAGCGTCGGGTCCTCGCCGAGGTGCGCCACCGTCTTCGTGGCAAACGCCACCGTGCGCACGAGTTCGCCCTGCTCGGGATCAAACGTCATCTCGCGTCCATTCGTGAACGTCCAGCCCCCGCGCACGGCGTCGTAGCTGGCCTCGCGGGCCATGATGCGGGAGGTTTCGCGGCGGGCGGGGTCGAGCTGCGACACGGTGATGCCATAGGCCGTCCCGGAATAGCGGCTGTAACGGTTCATGAACCACATGCGGTGCTCCTTCCGGTTGTCGAAGGTCACATCCCACACCACGCCGAGCGTGCCGCCGGGCATCTCCTTGGCCTCGGCGCGATATTCAAAGCTCTCCAGCAGGCCACGCGCGGTCTCGACCGACCACGGCACCACGCGGGCGTTGAGCAGGAGCGAGAGGCCGCTGAGCACCACGCCGGCCAGCCACAGCGAGCGGGTGGTGGCGAAGATGTTCAGCCCGGCGGCCCGCACCGCCGTGAGCTCGTTGTTGCGGTGCAGCTTGCTCAGCACGAAGAGCAGCGACAGCAGCATCGAGAGCGGCAGCACGGTGGTCAGGTAGCTGGGCATCAGCGTGGAGTAATACAGCAGCATGTCCCCGGCCCCGGCACCCACCTGGATGAGATCGCGGAAATTGTCGTAGAGCGCCGCCATGAGCAGCAGGCCCATCGTCGCCGCGAGGAGCAGCCCGAGCATTTTCAGCCATTCGGCGAGGAGGTAGCGGTCCAGCAGTTTCACTCGCGCGCAGTCAAGCAGCGCTCGCGGCGCGGGTGCAACATATTGTCGGTGGCCCCGGTCGCCGACAGGGGAACATCTTCCGCCGCCACCGCTCTCATCTTTCCGGCACTTGCGGGTTGAAAGCCCCGGTCGGCTCCTTTTAGGTCACCCGCTCTCCACCCCCATGCCCATCCGTCCCCCGTTCCCCCTGCGTCGGTTCGCCCTCGGCACCGGCGTCTTGGCCGCGAGTTTCGCACTTGGCCTCTCCAATGGCCGCGCCGCTCCGGAACCCATCCGGATCGGCGAGTTCGCCTCGCTCACCGGCAAGGAGGCCACCTTCGGGCAGACGGTGCACAAGGGCACCGTGCTCGCCATCGAGGAGGCCAATGCCGCCGGCGGCGCGCTCGGCCGCCCCCTCGAACTGCTCACCGAGGACGACCAGTCCAAGCCGGGCGAATCCGCCACCGTCGTGAAGAAGCTCATCGCGCGCGAGAAGGTCGTCGCCATCCTCGGCGAGCTCACCTCCGGCCGCACCCTCGAGGCCGCACCGATCGCTCAAGCCGCGAAAATCCCGCTTGTGTCACCGGGAGCCACGGCGGTCGAGGTCACCGCCAAGGGTAACTACATCTTCCGCGTCTGCTTCATTGACGAGTTCCAGGGCACGGTCATGGCCCAGTTCGCCCTCGACACCCTCAAGGTCCGTCGCGTGGCCATCCTCTCCTCCGTTTCCTCCCCCCAAAGCGTCGGCCTGGCGAAGTTTTTCCGCGAGCGCGTCACCCAGGGCGGCGGCACCATCGCCTTGGAGCAGAAGTATGGCGACGGCGACAAGGATTTCCGCGCCCAGCTCACCGCCATCAAAGCAGCCGACGTGGACGCCATCTTCGTGCCGGGCTATTACACCGAGGCCGCGCTGATCTCGAAGCAGGCCCGCGAGCTGAGCCTGACCATGCCGCTCCTCGGCATCGACGGCTGGGAGTCGTCCCAGCTCATCGCCCTCGCAGGGGCGGCGGTCGAGGGTGCCTACCTGTCCACGCATTACTCGGCGGAAAACCGGGCACCCGGCGTGCTGGCCTTCAATGAGCGTTTCCGCGCCCGCTGGGGCGAGGACTCCAACGCCCTCTCCGCCCTCGCCTACGACGCCGCCATGGTCCTGATCGACGCCCTCAAGCGCGCCGGCACCACCGACGGCCCCAAGCTGCGCGCCGCCCTCGCCGTCACCAAGAATTTCGCCGGCGCCACCGGCCGCATCACCTTCGACGCGCAGCGCAACCCCACCAAGTCCGCCGTCGTGCTCACCGTGAAGAACGGCCGCTTCGTCTTTGTCCAGGATGTCCACCCTTGATCCACCCGCCCTCATGAAAAAAACCTCCCTCTCCCTCCTGCTCGTCACCCTCGCGCTTGGCGCCCGCGCCGCCGAGCCCATCAAGCTCGGCGAATACGCCTCGCTCACCGGCAAGGAAGCCGGCTTCGGCCAGACCTCCCACCAGGGCATCGTGCTCGCCATCGAGGAAATCAACGCCGGCGGCGGCGTCCTCGGCCGCCCCCTCGAACTCGTCGCCGAGGACAACCAGACCAAGCCCGGCGAGTCCGCCACCGCCGTGAAGAAGCTCATCTCCCGCGACAAGGTCGTGGCCCTTATCGGCGAAGTCTCCTCCGGCCGCTCGCTCGAGGCCGCCCCCATCGCCCAGCAGGCCAAGATCCCCATGGTCGCCCCCGCCGCGACCAACCCCAAGGTCACCCAGACCGGCAACTACATCTTCCGCGTCTGCTTCATTGATCCGTTCCAGGGCACCGTGATGGCCAAGTTCGCCAAGGAGGACCTGAAGGTCCGGAAGG
>JBDHQK010000027.1:0-25596 GCA_039807025.1 Lacunisphaera sp. | reverse complement strand
GGCGAAGAGAATGAAGGTGAACAGCACGGCCAACATGACACGGTCGGCATAGAGGCCCCAGGCAATGAAGCCCACGGCCAACACACGCCCGACCATGACGGCCCACCAGGTGGCCCGCAGGTAGGGCAGCTTCATGGCCAGCAAGGCGCGGAGGATGCGGCCTCCGTCCATGGGAAACACAGGCACGAGATTGAAGACACCCATGATGAGATTGGCATACACCAACTGGACGACCACCCCGGCCGGCGAATAAGTGGCGACTCCGTCGCCGTAAAAATAGTCGCGCCAGACCAGCGGCAGCAGCACGGCCACCAGCAGGAAATTTACCGCCGGCCCGGCCATCGTGATCAGCAGCTCCTGCCGCGGCTGGCGGGGGATGCGTTCAAACTCAGCCATGCCCCCGATCGGCAGCAGCATGATGCGCGGCACCCGGATGCCATAGCGGCGCGCCGTGAGCGAATGGCCCAACTCGTGCAGTATGACGCACGCGAAGAAGAGCACGATCAACCCCACGCTCCACGCCATGCCCACCACACCGCCTTCCTGCCAGCCCTGGTAGGCCCAATAGGCGAGCAGCAGCATGAAGCTCGCGTGCACCGCGAGCTGGATGCCGAAGACGCGAAACAAGTTAATTGACCACCCTAGCATGGGCGGTAAGTAGAACGAACTCTGCGCAAAGCGCTAACCATTTTGAGCATCTGACACTAGGACATGTCCGAAACCGGCTCAGTTCCGCATATTCTGGTCATTGATGACGACACAGAGGTGCGCTATTCGCTCAACCGGGTGCTCTCGTCGCGCCAATACCGCGTGCAGGAGGCGCCGAGCGGAGAGGAGGGAGTGGCGGCCGTGAAGCAGCGGCCGCCCGACGTCATCCTGCTCGACAACCGCATGACCGGCATGACCGGCCTCGAGACCCTCCAGCACATCCGCGCGGCCAACCCGAAGCAGCTCGTCATCCTCATGACGGCCTACGGCACGGCTCAGACCGCGATCGAGGCGATGAAGTTTGGCGCCTTTGACTACGTCGTGAAACCCTTCGATCCGCCCAAGCTGCTCGCGCTGGTCGAGAGCGCGCTGCGCACCCAGGCCGACATCCGCTCGGCCGGCGGCGTGCAGCCGGTCCTCAACTCCGAGGAGCACAAGGAGGGTATCGTCGGCACCTCCTCCGCGATGCAGCAGGTCTTCAAGGTCATCGGGCAGGTGGCGGCGAGCGATGTCACGGTCATGATCACCGGCGAGAGCGGCACGGGCAAGGAGCTCATCGCTCGGAGCATCCACCGGCACAGCCACCGCAGCGCACGCCCTTATGTGGCGGTCAATTGCTCGGCCATTCCAGAAAATCTTATCGAAAGCGAACTCTTCGGTCACGAGCGCGGCGCCTTCACCGGCGCGACGGCACAGCGGCTGGGTAAGTTCGAGGTCTGCGACGGCGGCACACTCTTCCTCGACGAGATCGGCGACATGACGGCGGCCACCCAGACCAAGATCCTGCGCGTCCTCCAGGAGGGCGAGATCCAGCGCGTGGGCAGCTCGGAAACGCTCAAGGTCAACGTGCGCGTTATCGCCGCGACCAACAAGGACCTCGAGACGCTCGTGAAGGACAAGGAATTCCGCGAGGATCTCTACTACCGGCTCAACGTCGTGCGCCTGCGTCTACCGCCGTTGCGCGAGCGAGTGGAGGACGTGCCGCAGATCGTGGACTATTTCATCCAGAGCATGGCCAAGGCCAAGAAGACCAAGGCACGCAAGGTTTCGCCCGAGGCGCTCGCTATCCTCTGCCGGCACAACTGGCCGGGCAATGTGCGCGAGCTCGAGAACATGATTTATCGCAGTGCCGTCATTGCCCGGAGCGACACGATCCTGCCCAAGGATCTGCCCGACGAGGTGCGCGGCGCCGCGGACCCGGAACCAGCGGCCCTGGAGCTGCTCTACGACCAGCTTTATGCGCAGCTCAAAACGGCGCACCCCGACGACATGCTCGGCGCGGTGAAAGCGGCGCTGGCGGCGCGGGACGCCGCGGCTCTGGCAGCGAGGGCCAAGAAGTCGGCGGCAAAGAAGAAGTAAGTGCCTGTCGCCGATTTCCAGGTCGGTGCAGGCGCCGACGGGGAAACCGGCGCCCGCCCGCTCAGCGATCCTGGTAGCCGCTCGGTCTGGCCTGGTGCCAGCGCCAGGCGGTCTCCACGAGCTCGTCGATCGTCATGAACTTTGGTTTCCAGCCGAGTTCGCGCTGGGCCTTGGACGAGTCAGCGTAGAGCGCGGGCGGGTCGCCTTCGCGGCGCGGGGCAAATTTCACCGGCACCTTGAGGCCCGTGACCTTCTCCACGGCCTTGATGATCTCAAGGACGGAGGTCGGCTTGCCGGTGCCGAGATTGTAGAAGAGCGCGGTGCCGGACTTCGCGAGCTTGTCGAAGGCCGCAATGTGCGCTCGGCTCAGGTCATCCACGTGCACGTAATCGCGCAAACAGGTGCCATCCGGGGTGGGGTAGTCGTTGCCGTAAATCTCAAGGGCGGGGCGCTTGCCCTGCGCGGCCCAGATCGCGAGCGGGATAAGGTGGGTCTCGGGATCGTGGTCCTCGCCGATACTGCCATCCTCGGCGGCGCCGGCGGCGTTGAAATAGCGAAACGCGGCAAAGCTCAGGCCCTGGCCGTGGGCGAGGGCCTTGAGGGCATTCTCGACGTCGAGCTTGGTCTGGCCGTAAGGGTTGATCGGCGCCTGCGGCATGTCCTCGACCAGCGGCAGCCTCGCCGGCACGCCAAAGGTGGCGCAGGTCGAGGAAAAGACGAACTTCATCACTCCGTTCCGCATCATGGCCTCGAGCAGCGTGTAAGTGGCGGAGCAGTTGTTGACGTAGTATTTCAGCGGAGCCTTCACCGACTCGCCGACGTAGCAGAAGGCCGCGAAATGCATCACGAGGTCGAACTTCGTCTCCTTGAAAAGGCGGTCGAGTGCTGCGGCGTCGCCAAGGTCAGCCTGAACGAAGCGCACGCCGGCCGGCACCGAGGCGCGGTGACCGTAGGCCAGGTTGTCGAGAACCACGGGTTCGTGGCCGGCGTGGATGAGCTGGCGGACGCAATGGCTGCCGATGTATCCGGCCCCGCCGGCAACGAGCACTTTCATGGTCGAGACAGTTATTGCTTTTGCCTTTCCGTTGGCTAGGCAAATCTGCTCCTTTCGCAGTCACGCATGAAGCAAGCGCGCATCGTCATCACCGGCATCGGCCTCACCGCCCCGAACGGCAACTCGCTGCCCGAGTTCCGGCAGAATCTGTTGAACGGTGTGTCGGGCATCACGACGGTCGATGTGCGCTTCATGGGCCGGCATCCGGCGGGTATGTGCACGTTCGACCCGCTGAAATACCAAAAAAAGAAGGATGTCCGGATCGGCACGCGCGCGGGCGGCATCAGCATCTATTGCGCCCGCGAGGCCCTGGCCGATGCCGGCGTGGATCTTGAGGCCCGCGACCGCAGCCGCGTCGGCATCTATCTCGGCATCACGGAACATGGCAACGTCGAGACCGAGAACGAGGTCTACAACATCTCGCAGTTCAAATACGACACGAAGTTCTGGACGCACCATCACAACCCGCGGACGGTGGCCAACAATCCGGCAGGGGAGGTGTCGCTCAATCTCGGCATCACCGGGCCGGCCTACACGATCGGCGCGGCGTGCGCGGCCGGCAACATGGGCCTGATCCACGCCGCCCAGATGCTGCGTCTCGGCGAGATCGACTTTGCCCTTGGCGGCGGGGTCAGCGAGAGCCCGCAGACCTTCGGAATATTTGCCGGTTTCAAGAGCCAGAACGCACTCGCCGCCCACGCCGACCCGACCAAGGCCAGCCGCCCCTTCGACAAGGCCCGCAACGGCATCGTCATCTCCGAGGGAGGCTGTATCTATGCACTGGAGCGGCTCGAGGACGCCCAGGCGCGCGGTGCGAAGATCTACGGCGAGATCGCCGGCTATCATGTCAATTCAGACGCCACCGACTACGTGTTGCCCAATCCGGAACGCCAAGCCGAGTGCGTGCGCAAGGCCATCGCCCATGCCGGCATGACCATCGAGGACATCGACCTGGTGAACACCCACGCGACTTCCACGCCGCAGGGCGACATTCAGGAATGCCAGGCCATTGCCGAGGTTTTCAAGGGCCGGAGCGCGCCGCCGCATATCAACAACACCAAGAGTTTCATTGGGCACGCCATGGGCGCAGCCGGAGCCCTCGAACTCGCCGGAAACCTGCCGAGCTTCACCGACGGAGTGGTGCATCCGACCATCAATGTCGATGAGCTTGACCCGCAATGTGATATACCGGGCCTGGTGATTAATCATCCAAAATCCGGGACTAAAATCGACGTCATCCTGAATAATTCATTCGGGATGCTGGGCATAAATTCCACGTTGATTATCAAACGATTCGCCGCATAACTCCCGCTACACATCATGACGAAAGACGACTGCAAGAAGCTGGTTATCGACATCATCTCCGACATCGCTCCGGACGAGGACCTCTCGGCCATCAAGCCGGAGATCCGCCTCCGCGACCAGCTGCAGCTGGATTCGATGGACTTCCTCGACATCGTCATGGAACTCCGCAAGCGCCACGGCATTGAGGTGCCGGAGGCGGATTATTCGCACCTCGCCTCCCTGGAGAGCTGCGCGGAATACCTGACCCCGAAGTTCGCGGCCGCCAAGGCCTGAGCGGCAGCCGCGGTGGACTTGCAATCGGGTAGGGCGAGTCCTCGGGACGAGCCGACCCGATTTTTTATTGCCTGTTCGCGGCTCGTCGGGACGACTCGCCCTACCTGAAGTGAAAGACTCCCAATACGATGTAGCCATCATCGGCGCCGGTATGTCGGGCTTGGCGGCGGGCATCCGCCTTGCGCACTTTGGCCAAAAGGTCTGCATTTTTGAGCGCCACAACGCCCCGGGCGGACTGAACAGCTTCTACAGCATTGCCGGGCGAAAATACGACGTCGGCTTGCACGCCATGACGAACTACGTGGCACCCGGCGTTAAGGGCACGCCGCTGGTCAAACTGCTGCGCCAGCTGCGCATCGAACGCGAGGAATTTGCCCTTTGTCCGCAGAAACAGTCGAGGATCGCCTTCGGCCCGCGCGGGGAGACAACCTTGAAGTTCACGAATGACTTCGCGGTGCTGGATGCCGAGGTCGCGGTGAAGTTCCCGGCCCAGGCGGACGGCTGGCGCAAACTGGTTGCCTTGGTGAAAACCCATGACGATGTCTCGCTCGACGCCAGGCCGCTGTCGGCCCGTGAGGTGGTCGGCCGGCACATCACCGACCCGTTGCTGGCCGACATGATCTTCTGCCCGGTGATGTATTACGGCAGCGCGCAGGAGCGCGACATGGAGTTCGGGCAATTCGTCATCATGTTCAAGGCGCTCTTCCTTGAAGGCTTTGCCCGGCCGCTGGAGGGCGTGCGCGTCATCATTCGCGTCCTGCTCGACAAGTTCCGCGCGGCTGGCGGCGAACGCCGGATGAAATGCGGCGTGCAGCGGATCATCGAAGAGCAGGGCCGGGCGGCGCGGCTGGTGCTGGACGACGGCAGCGAGGTGACGGCGAAACATGTGATTTCATCGGTCGGCTTTCCCGAGACCATGAAGCTGTGCGGGCCCGCGCACCACGCCGCGGCCGACGCCAACACCGGTGCCCTCTCGTTCATCGAGACCATCAGCGTGTTCAACCGCCAGCCCGCGGAGTGGGGCTGGGGCGACGACACCATCATCTTCTTCAACGATTCGGACCGCTTCGAATACGCGCAAGCCCGGGAGCAGGTGGACACCCGAAGCGGGGTCATCTGCCTCCCGAACAACTTTGACTTTGGCTCAGACCGGCTGCCGGAAGGAGTATTCCGTGTCACCTGCCTGGCTGGCTATGATCGCTGGGCGCATCTGCCAGAGGAGCAATACCGGGTCGACAAGCGGCGGTGGTTCGAGGCCGCCGTGCGCAGTGCCAGGCGCTTTTTGCCCGTGGTGGACGACACCGTGCTGTCCGCCGCGCAGGTGGCGACGGACATGTTCACGCCTCGCACAATCCGGAAATTCACCGGGCACCTCAATGGCGCGATTTACGGCGCACCCCGGAAAATTCGCAACGGCAGGACGCATCTGCAGAACCTCTATCTGTGCGGCACGGATCAAGGTTTTCTGGGCATTGTTGGCGCGATGTTGAGTGGCATCTCGATGGCAAATTACCACGTGCTGCAAGGCTCGACGCGCGGTTAAACTTTCCGCGTTGCGCTTTCGCGGACGCCAAACTTGATTGAGCGGCTCGCATGGCTTACGACTGGCTCAAAGGAATCGAAGACCGCTACGACATCGTGGTGATTGGCAGCGGCTTGGGCGGCATGACCGGGGCCAACGTCCTGGCCAAATGCGGCCACAAGGTGCTGCTTCTGGAGCACCATTACCAACTTGGCGGCCTCGCCACCTGGTTCACCCGGAAAGGCGGCCACATCTTCGATATTTCCCTCCACGGCTTCCCGATTGGCATGATCAAGTCCTGCCGAAAATACTGGAGCAAGGATATCGCCGACTCGATCGTGCAACTGAAGGGCGTGCGTTTCATCAACCCGCAGTTCTCTATCGACACGACCTTCGACCGCGAGGACTTCACGCGGCTGCTGGTGGAGAAGTTCCGGGTGGCGGCCGAGACGGTCGAACGATTCTTCACCGACCTGCGCGCGATGAATTTCTACGACAACAACCCCGAGACAACCGGCCAGATGTTCGCCCGGTATTTCCCGGGGCGGGACGACGTCCAGCGCCTGCTGATGGAACCAATCGCCTACGCCAACGGATCCACCCTGGACGACCCGGCGATCACCTTCGGTATCGTGTTCTCCAACTTCATGAGCAAGGGCGTCTATACCTTCCAGGGCGGCAGCGACGTGCTCATCCGGAAGATGGCAGCGGAGCTGAAGGCCAATGGCGTCGAGATCCGCAAGCATGTGGTGGTGGAGAATATCCTGACCGAGGAACGCGCCGGAGCAAGGCACGTGACCGGCGTGGTCGCCAACGGCCGCGCTATCCGTTGTGAGGCCGTGCTCTCAAACGCCAACATCAAGAACACCATCCTGCGCCTGGCCGGGGAGGACAGTTTCACCCCGGAGTTCGTGGCCGAGACTAAGGCGGTGCGCGTCAACAGCAGTTCCTGCCAGGTGTATCTCGGCATCCGCAAGGGCGAGACCCTGCCGCACATCGGCGATCTGGTCTTCACCTCCGACGAGCCGGTGTTTTCCAGCGAGAAGCTCGTCGACCTGCACACGACCAGCCGGACGTTCTCCCTGTATTACCCGGACACGCGCCCGGGCTCCGACCGCTACACGGTCGTGGTCTCCATCAACGCGAAGTATGCGGACTGGAATGCGCTGACGCCGGAACAATACGACGCGGAGAAGCAGCGGCTGATCAGCGAATCGATTGCCTCGCTGGAGAAACACATCCCCGACATTCGCGGCAAGATCGAGTGGATGGAGGCCGCAACCCCGCGGACCATCGAGCGCTACACCCGGCACTGGGCCGGCACGTCATTCGGCACCAAGTTTGAAGGCCTCAAGGTTTCGATGGATCTGCCGAAGCAGCTGCCGGGTCTGTATCATGCCGGCTCGGTCGGCATCATCATGTCGGGCTGGCTGGGCACCATCAACTACGGCGTCATCGTGGCCAACCAGATCGACAAGGCTCTTGCCGCCAAGAAGCGAACCGCCATGGCTTCCGCCTGAATACCACATGACCGAAGTCGAAAAACTCATACCGCACCGCGCACCGTTCCTGTTCGTGGACGAAGTCGTTTCACACGAAGGCGAGGTGCTGGTCGCGAAACGCACCTGGCGCGCGGACGAGGATTTCTACAAGGGCCACTACCCGGGCGCTCCGATCACGCCCGGCGTGTTGCTCAGCGAATCCGTATTTCAGACCGGCGCCTGCCTGATGGCCAAGCTCATGGCCGGGATCGCCGGGCAGGGCGGGGGAGTCCCGCTCCTGAGCAAGGTTTCCGACATCCGCTTCCGGCAGCCGGTCTATCCCGGCGACACCGTGCTCATGGAGGTGAAGCGCAAGGAGACGGTCGGCGAATTTCATTTTCTCACCGGCCTCATCAAGACGCCCGAGGGCAAGAAGGTCATGAACGTCGAGTTCGCGGTCGCTTGGAAGAAACCCGAGGGACAGGTCACGACATGACGGATTTCCTCCAGGTTTCGGGGAAAACCTTCCTCGTGATGGGCGTCGCGAACAAGAAGAGCGTCGCATGGTTCATCGCGAAGTCGCTGGAGGAGCAGGGCGCAAAGGTCGTCTACAGCGTGCGCTCGGAGGCGAGGAAGAAATCACTGGAGTCGCTGCTGGCAGGTCGGCCGGTGTTCCTCTGCGACGTCGAGCAGGAGGGCGCCTGCGAGAAGCTGGCCGCCGCTGTCGCCGCAGCCGGATATGCGCCTTTGCAGGGCGTGGTGCACTCGGTTGCGTTCGCCAATTACAGCGAGGGATTCAAACCGTTCCACCAGACCATACGGAAGGATTTCCTGCAGGCGACGGCTGTCTCGGCGTTTTCTTTGATCGAGTTGGC
The DNA here is from genome assembly GCA_039807025.1 of Lacunisphaera sp. Classification (GTDB taxonomy): domain Bacteria; phylum Verrucomicrobiota; class Verrucomicrobiia; order Opitutales; family Opitutaceae; genus Lacunisphaera. Next base: position 17,019 of record JBDHQK010000027.1, on the reverse strand, counting down.
CAATGCGATGAAGCCGCATCTCGCGAAGAACGCGTCGGTCATCACGCTCGGCATCTCGTCGCTCACGGTCACACCCGACAACTACGGCTACATGGGGCCGATCAAGGCGGCGCTGGAATCGAGCAGCCGGTTCCTGGCGAAATCATTCAGCTCCGACAGCGAGGTGCGGTTCAACGTCGTTGGGGCGGGGCCACTCAAGACCAGCGCGTCGGCCGGCATCCCGGGCTATATTGAGAGCTACCTTTACGCCGAGAAACTCACCTACCGCAGGCGCAACCTGGATACGCAGGAGGTGGCGAACGCCGCCCTGTTTCTGCTCAGCGAACGCAGCAGCGGCCTCAACGGCACGACGTTGATCGTGGACGCCGGACTCGGTTCGAATTTCTTCGACAAGGACATCATCCGGCTGGCCATGCGGCCGGCGCAGTAAGCCATGCGTTTCCGTCACGCCTGCATTGAGTCCCTGGCCGCGGTGCTGCCGGACGAGATCTGGACCTCGGCCGCGATCGAGGAGCGCCTGCGACCGCTGTATGAGCGCCTGAAGTTGCCGGCTGGACGGCTGGAGCTTATGACCGGCATCAAGGAACGCCGCCAATGGCCGCACGGCACCAAGCCATCCGATGCCAGTGCGGAGGCAGGCCGTGCCGTGCTGCAGCGTTCAGGATTCAAGGCGGAGCAGATGGAGGCCTTCATCCATTGCGCCGTGTCCCGCGACATGCTCGAGCCGGCGACGGCCTCGTTCGCTCATCACAAGATCGGACTGGGAGCCTGCTGCCAGATTTTCGATCTGTCGAACGCCTGCCTGGGTTTCCTGAACGGGCTGGTGACGCTCGGCGCGATGATTGATGCCGGGCAGATCAAGTGCGGCATGATCGTCGCGGGTGAGAACGGTCGGCCGCTGGTCGAGCGGACCATCCAGCATTTGCTGACAGCCCCGCTGGACCGCAACGGCATCAAGCCATTCTTCGCCAACCTGACCATCGGATCGGGGGCGGTGGGCGCGATCGTCTGCCACGAAGACTTGTTGCCGACCGGTGCGCCGAAGCATCGCTTGGCCGCCGGGGCATGCCTGTCTGCCACGCAACATAGTGAACTCTGCCAAGGCGACACGGCTGGCGAGGAGCTGCAGATGGAGACCGATTCCGAGCAACTGCTCATCGCCGGCGTGGAGGTGGCCCGCCGAACTTGGCAGAAATTCGAACAAGAGACCGGCTGGAACAAGGTCACACCAGATCACTTCGTCTGTCACCAGGTCGGCAGCACGCACCGTCGGAAGCTCTACGAGACCGTGGGGCTGGACCTAGCGAAGGATTTCTCGACCTTCGAAACGCTTGGGAACACCGGATCGGCTGCGTTGCCGACCGCACTCGCGCTGGCGGCGGACAAGGGCGCCCTCAAGCCGGGGCAGAAAGCCGCTCTGCTCGGCATCGGCAGCGGTATTAACAGTCTCATGTTGGCCGTGGAGTGGTGATGAACACGCCATTGCCAGACTGGTTGCTCACCCTGTATCCCTTCGAACCAAAGCGGTTCGACACCGGCCGGGGCGGTCTGAGCTATGTGGACGAGGGCACCGGTGACGAGGCCGTCGTGATGGTCCATGGCAACCCGACCTGGTCTTTTTATTACCGGAAGTTGGTTCTGGGCTTGCGCGGGAATATCCGCTGCATCGTGCCTGACCATATCGGATGCGGGCTCTCAGACAAACCGCAGGACTTCAATTACACGCTGGGGGAGCACATCAGGAACCTGCGCGCTCTTCTGGACAGCCTGAACCTTCGCAAAATCCACCTGATCGTTCATGACTGGGGCGGGCCGATCGGGCTGGGAGCGGCCTTGGCGAAACCCGACCAGCTTGGACGGGTGGTTATTCTTAATACGGCGGCCTTTGCCGATACGGTGGTCCCGTGGCGCATCCGGCTGTGCCGGGCACCGGCTGTCGGGGAGTGGCTGGTGCGCGGATTCAACGGCTTTGCCAGACCCGCCACATGGATGTCAGTGACGCGCCCGCTGTCGCCGGACGTGAAGCATGGTTTCCTATATCCCTACAACAACTGGGCCAACCGTATTGCCACGCACCGCTTCGTGGTTGATATACCGTCAGGCAAGGGCAGTGCCAGCGACCGGGCATTAGCCTGGGTGGAATCCAAACTCGGCCTGCTGCGGGATCGCCCGGTGCGAATACTGTGGGGCGGACAGGATTTCTGCTTCAACCGGCATTACTACGATCGCTGGAAAGTGCTCCTGCCGGCGGCACAGGCTGATTATTTTGAGAACGCGGGGCACTACGTGCTCGAGGATGCAGGGCAGGAATGCTTGCGGGAGATTCAGGGTTTTCTGGGGTGAGTGCCAGCACTGTCGTCAACAGAGGAGTCGTCGCCGAGATAGACCGACGGCGGGCGTTGCTCAATGCCACGTCCCGCAGCGAATACGTGTCTTTGATCCTTGAGCATTGGCTTGCCAAGGGATGCCCGCCGGTGAACGACCCAGATCGGATGATGCTGATTGCGGCCGGGAGAAAATGAACCTGCTTCGAGAGCCTCTGGGGGGCGGCAGCTCGTGCAGAACTTTTTCTAGCGGAGCCGCTGGCGGCGGGCGTAGTAGGGGGAGCGGGGACTCATGCGGAGAGTTTTATCAGCCGGGCGGCGGTGCCGCGCGTAACGACCCTTGGTGCGAATTTCCCGACGTAAAGGGGGAGCCCGGTGACGAGGTTGCGAGCGATAACCCAAGGAGAAAAGGCACAATGGCGCGGCGTTTAACAGCGGGCACGAAGGGCCTTTTTGCCCTGTAACGCTTTGATGTTATGTCTTTAGTATCATTAGACATAATATATATTGTGCACTAATAATCACCGGCACCCGCGTCCCAAAAGACCAAATTTCAGTTATCTGGCCGGCCCCCAGCGACTTGTCAGCGGGAAATAGATGAAAAGCGGACGACCCACCACGTCCTTCTCGGGCACGAAGCCCCAATAACGGCTGTCTTTGCTGCGGGGCGAATTGTCGCCGAGGGCGTAGTATGAATTGGGTGGCACCGTGACCGAACCGCCAGCGGGCAACGTGTAGTCGCTGCCTGGGGCGCCATCGAATATCGCTGTGGTGCCGGAACCGTTCGTGTAACCGGGATATTTGCCTTCGCGGCGCGCATTTTTTCCGAAAGCGTCAGCGCCTTCAATCGGCAGGCCATTGCGGTATAGCGTCGGGGCCTTGATCTCGAGGGTGTCGCCGGGGGTGCCGACCAGGCGTTTAACGTAATACTGGCTGATCTGATTGCCGGCCGCGTCCTGCATCTCCGGACTCCGGATATTGCCGGTCTTGAAGACGAAGCCCGAACCGACCTTGGGCTGCAGAAAATTATAACTGATCCGCTCAACGAACAGCAAGTCGCCGGTCAGGATGTCGAATGACATGACAGGATCGCCCTTTTTCACCCGCTTCCCCGTCGGCACCCAATAAACGGTCCGCTCCACCGGCTGGGCTCCGGAGGTATCGCGCAAGGTGGAGCGTTCGAGTTCCGGCCTGCGGGCCAGCGCGTTTTGGAGCACGTGATAGAAACTGGGCGCCGTGCCCTTGAAAGACTCATCGAGCACCTGTTCAAACTCGCCTTGGAAATCTGCCGGCACAGTCACCTTGGCTGGTTCGCCACCCACCATGAAGGTGAATTCGCGCAGCACGGTTGGAAAAATCCCGAGGCTGCGGCCGGGGCGCTGGGTGAACGCCACGGCGGCGCTCCGACCGTATAGAAACACCGGAACCAGCACCTCGCCATCCGCCGGTGCCTTCACGGTGTAGTTGCTCGCACCCAGAGTCAGCAGCCTGGCGAGTTGGCGCGCAACGCCAGGCTCCTCGCCCGGTTGGAAGACCTCGGCCGTCATGCCGTAGTAGCTGGGCCACATTGAATTCGTCGGGATCTTGAACGGCTGGATGAAATAAGCCCGCAGCCCGAGAAGCACGATGGCCGCGACGAGGAAAAACTCGATGTTCTCAACTAGTGAGGACTGCGGGTAAATCCGGCCGCCGGTGGTGCGCAGCACGCCTTCCAGCGTCTCGACGGCGAGCTTAAGCTTGCTGACGTCCGCCTTCTCCTTGAGCCGCAGCTTCACCGCTGTGGCCGCCCCCAGCAACTGCTGGTTCTGGATGTCTGTAAGTTGGTCCCGGCGGAACTTGTAAACCCGGTCCGCCACTTCCAGCCAGTTGGCGGCATTTTGTCGCATTTTCTTTTCCTGGGAATAAAAGAAGCTGAACACGGGGATAGGCTGGCGAAAGCAGCATTAGCTGTTGGTCTTCAAAACCTGAATGAAGGCATCTGGTGGGATAGAGACTTTGCCGATAAGTTTCATCTTCTTTTTGCCCTCCTTCTGCTTGTCGAGCAACTTTCGCTTGCGGGAGATGTCGCCGCCATAGCACTTCGAGGTGACGTCCTTGCGCATCTCGCGGACATTGTCGCGGGCGATGATCTTGCCGCCGATGGCGGCTTGGACGGCAATCTTGAACATCTGGGGGGGGATAATGTCGGCCAGCTTCTCGCACAACGCCCTGCCCTGCCCCTCGGCCTTAGTCCGGTGCACGATGCTCGCAAAGGCGTCCACGGGGTCCTGATTCACCAGGATATCCATCCGCACGAGGTCGGAGACGCGGTATTCACCGAGTTCGTAGTCCATGGAACCGTAGCCTCGGGTGATGCTTTTCAGCCGGTCGTTGAAATCGACGAGGATTTCGTTGAGCGGCAAAGTGCAGGTGAGCATGACGCGGGCACCATCCAGGGTGTCGGTGTGATCGACGCTGCCTCGCTTCTCCATGATCAGGTTCATCATGTCGCCCAGGAATTCGTTCGGGATGTGGATGGAGGCCTTGATGGTCGGCTCGGAGATGTCCTCGATGGAACCCGGATCCGGCAGGTTGATCGGGTTGTCCACCTCAATGACATCTCCGTTGTGCTTCTTCACCTTGTAGACCACGCTCGGATAAGTGGAGATGATCTCGACGTCGTATTCGCGGCGGATCCGTTCCTGGACGACTTCCATGTGCAACAGGCCGAGGAAACCACAGCGAAAGCCAAAGCCGAGGGCGACGGAGCTCTCCGAGGAATACACCAGGGCGGAATCGTTCAGGCGCAGCTTGCCGAGGGCGACCTTCAGCTTCTCGTAGTCGTCGGACTCGAGTGGATAGAGGCCGCAATACACCATCGGCCGCACTTCCTTGTAACCGGGCAGCATGTCCGCCGCGGGCTTGTTGGCGTGGGTGATGGTGTCGCCGATTTTGATGTCTTCGGTGCTCTTGATGCTGCTAATGACGTAGCCGACGTCGCCCGGTCCGAGGCTCGTGACTTTCTCCATACCGGGTCGGAATACGCCAACCTCCTTGACCTCGGAGCGTTGTCCCGTGCTCATCAAGGCCATCATCTCCCCGGCCCGGATCGTGCCGGAGAAAACGCGCGCATAGGAAATCACGCCGCGATAGGCGTCGTATTTTGAGTCAAAGACCAGCGCACGCAGGGTCGGGTAATCCGTCCAGCGCGGCGCCGGGATGCGAGTCACCACGGCCTCGAGTATATCCTGGATGCCGATGCCGGATTTGCCGCTGGCCAAGATGGCCTCCTCGGCGGGAATCGTGAGGATATCCTCCAACTGGCGCATGCAGAGCTCGAGGTTGGCGCTGGGCAGGTCGATCTTGTTAATGACCGGAATGATCTTGAGGCCCTGCTGCTCGGCGAGGTGGGCGTTGGCCACCGTCTGGGCCTCGACACCCTGCGCCGCGTCGACGAGCAGCAGCGCGCCCTCGCAGGCCGCCAGCGAGCGCGAGACCTCGTAGGCAAAGTCCACGTGGCCGGGCGTGTCAGTCAGGTGCAGCTTGTAGGTTTTCCCATCCTTGGCCGGATAGCTCATGACCACCGGATGCATCTTGATGGTGATGCCGCGTTCCTTCTCGAGGTCCATGGCGTCGAGATGCTGGTCGGTCATCTCGCGTTTGGTGATCGTGCTCGTGTATTCGAGCAAGCGGTCGGACAGCGTCGTCTTCCCGTGGTCGATGTGCGCGATGATGCAGAAGTTGCGTGTGAGCTTGGCAGGCATCTCAGGCGGTGGTGTCGGCGTATTCGGCGAACGATTTGACGACCCACGCCTTCTCCGTGCGGCGGGCTAGGCCGGCGAGCACGCCGCCCGGACCACACTCCCAGAACTCCGTGGCTCCGGCCGCCGCACACGCGCGCATGCAATCTTCCCAAAGGACTGGCGAGACAACCTGTTTCACCAGCGCCTCGCGGATCTGCGCGGGCTCGCTGACGGCCTGGCCGGTCGTGTTGCTGAGAACGGAGAACGCCGGGCGGTTGAAGCTGATGCCGGACAGATAAGCCGCGAACGCCGTCCGCGCCGGCTCCATCAGGCGGCTGTGATAGGCGCCGGCGACATTCAGTGCCATGACACGCTTGAGGCCCTTGTCCTTCGCCGCCGCGACGAGCGCGTCCACCTTTGCCTTCTCGCCAGAGACGATGATCTGACCCGGAGCGTTGAAATTGGCGGCCTCGATACCGAACTCGGCGCAAAGTTCGGCGACGCGCGCGCGATCCTCGCCGATGATGGCGGCCATGCCGCCGACGGATTGCTCGCACGCCAACTGCATGAGCCGGCCGCGTTCCGCGACCACCTTGAGGCCGGTCGCATAATCAAAGACGCCCGCCGCCGTCAGCGCCGTGACCTCGCCCAAGCTCAGACCCATCGCGAACCGCACGTCCGGCAGCTTACCGGCCTCGCGCAACGCCGCGACGACCGCCAGACCATGCACGAAAAGCGCCGGCTGACAGACCTTGGTCTGCGTCAACTCGGCCTCGGGCCCCTCAAAGCATACCTTCTTCAAATCCCAGCCCAGCACGCGGTTGGCCTCGTCGTAGAGCGCGCGGGCGGCAGCCGATCCCTCATACAGGGACTTCCCCATGCCCACCTTTTGGGCACCCTGACCGGCAAAAATTAGCGCGAGTGTCATAGATGAAAGGTGCGGTTAAACCGGCCCACCGTCCAAAAACCAAGCCCTAAAATATCCGGGCCCGCCAGTCGCCGCGGCCTAGCCGGAACGGGCGAACCCGAGGTCAGGATTTGAAGAAAATACCCTTCAGGTTCATCTCCAGCGCCGGGGCATTCGGGGAGAAGCGCATGCCATCGGCCTTGCTGATCTTGCCCTCCTTGATGAGCCGATAGAGATCCTTATTGAACGACTTCGAGCTGCCATCCGATCCGGAGTCGAGCAGTTGCTGGATCTTGTCGTTGTGGCCGTCGAGGATAAGGTTGCTCACCGTGGCGTCGGCGACGAGGATTTCATGGGCGGCGAAGCGTCCCCCGCCCTCGAGGGCCGGGATGAGCTTCTGACAGATAAAACCGCGGAGCGTGCCGGCGATCTGCCGGCGGGCCTGATCGATCTGCTCGGGCGGAAAGAACTCGAACAGGCGGGTCAGCGACTGTTTCACAGTGGCAGCGTGCATGGTCGAGATGACTAGGTGGCCCGTTTCGGCGGCTGAGATGGCCGTCTCGAAGGTTTCCCGGTCGCGCATTTCACCGATCAGGATGATGTCGGGATTCTGGCGCAGCACGGACTTGATGGCCAATTCGAAGCTCGGCACGTCGAGGCCGATCTCGCGCTGCTGGAACAGGGATTTCTCGTCGCTGAAGGTGTATTCTATCGGATCCTCGATGGTCACGATGTGCTTGTCCATGTTCTGGTTGATCCAGTTCAACATGGCGGCCATCGTCGAGCTCTTGCCGGAGCCGGTCGCGCCGCAGACGAGCAGGATGCCGTCCTTGGCCTGCGCCATTTTGATGAATGTGTCTGGCTCGATCTTCAGTTCGGCGAAGGTGGGCGGGCGGCTCTTGATATGGCGCAGGACGATACTCACCAGACCGCGCTGGTGGAAGGCGTTCACGCGAAAGCGGCCGACATCGTCGGCGGCGTAGGCGAAGTCCACCTGCGCGTCCTTCTCCCACTTTGGTTTGAAGATGCGCGGCACGTGCTCATCCACCCAGGATTGGGCCGTTTCACAGGTGATGGGATCCATCTCGACCGGCCGCAGCTTGCCGCCCATGCGCAGGTAGCCGGGCTTCTCGGACTTGATGACAATGTCGCTGGCGCCGCTCTCCACAGCCAGTTTAAGCAGATCGTTGATGATTTCGGTATGAAGTGTCGTGCTCATGGAATTTTATGCGTGAACCAGCCTTAAAGCTGTGCTTTCGATACAGCCTCTCCTTGCATCGTTCAAGGTAACTTTCCCATGAATCGTTCCCGCTCCTTCACCGGCACCTACACCGCCCTCGTCACGCCCTTTCGCCGCGGCGCCATTGCCTATGACGACCTCCGGAAGCTGGTTGCCGCCCAGATCAAGGCGGGTGTCAACGGATTGGTGCCGGTCGGCACCACGGGCGAGTCGCCCACCGTCTCCCACGAGGAGCACCTTGACATCATCCGCTGCACAATCGAGGCCGCCCGAGGCCGCGTGCCGGTCATCGCGGGCACCGGGTCCAACTCCACGCATGAGGCCATCGACATGACCAAGGCGGCCGATGCCGCCGGGGCCGACGCATTTCTGCTTGTGGCGCCCTACTACAACCGCCCGACGCAGGAAGGCATGTTCCTGCACTTTGCCCAGATCGCCGAGGCGACCGACAAGCCTATCATCCTCTACTCCATCCCGGGCCGTTGCGGCGTGGAAATCGGCGTGTCCCTCATCGAGCGACTCCGCGCCAAGTATCCGCATGTCGCGCACATCAAGGAGGCCGGCGGTAGCGTTGATCGCGTTGACCAGATTATCTCAGCCTTGGGCAACGACATCACGGTGCTCAGCGGTGACGACAGCCTTACACTGCCCTTCATGGCTGTCGGCGCGCAAGGTGTCATCAGCGTGGCGAGCAACCTCTACCCTAAGGAAATCAGCAAACTCGTCTCGCTCGCCCTCGACCACGATTACCGGAAGGCGCGCGCCCTGCACCGCCGGCTCTACCCGGTGTTTAAGTCGCTCTTTATCGAGTCCAACCCAGCGCCGGTGAAGCTGGCGATGCTCGAGGCCGGCATTATCGACTCCGAGGAAGTCCGGCCGCCGCTCTGCGCGCTCAGTCCGGCGAGTCGCAAGACCCTCCTTGCTTCGCTTGCCGCCTTCCGGAAGTCCTGACGCCATGCCGCTCCAGATTCTCCTCAACGGGGCCAAGGGCCGCATGGGCCAGAGCATCGCCGCCGTGGCCGGCGAGATGGACGCGGCCATCCGTGCTGCCACCGATGCGGGCGACAACCCGGCCTCCCACCTTGGCGGCTGCGATGTCATCATCGATTTCAGCGCCCATTCCGGCACCGGCCGCCTGCTCGAGCTCGCAATCGCACACCAGAAGCCCGTCGTCATCGGCACGACGGGCCATGGCGCCGAGGAGAAGAAGAAGCTGCTCGCCCTTGCCACCCGGGTCCCGTGTGTGTGGGCCGGTAATTTCTCCGTTGGCGTGAATCTGCTCTTCGCCCTCACCCGCCGCGCCTCCGCCGTGCTCGGTGCCGACTACGACGCCGAGGTCGTGGAGATGCACCATCGTTTCAAGAAGGATGCCCCCAGCGGCACAGCGGCACGCCTGCTCGAGATCATCCTGGAGGAGCGCAAGCTCACCGCCGAGGCCCTGCGCCACGGCCGCTCCGGCATCACCGGCGAGCGCACCCCCACCGAGGTCGGCGTGCACGCCCTGCGCGGCGGCGATGTGGTTGGCGAACACACCGTCATGTTCGCCGCCCTCGGCGAGCGCCTGGAGCTGACACACAAGGCCAGCGACCGCGGCATCTTCGCGCGCGGCGCGGTGCGTGCCGCCCACTGGGTCGTCCAGCAGAAGCCCGGCGTCTACGACATGCAGGACGTGCTCGGCCTCAAATGATCACCAGCGTTTCCGGCACCCTCGTCTCTGCGACCCCGCTGGCGGCGGTCATCGAAACCGGCGGCCTCGGCTACGAGATACACATCCCGGTCACCACGGCCGAGCGCCTCCCCTCACCCGGCCAGCCGGCCAAGCTGCACACCCTTGCCGTCTATCGCGAGGATTCGGCCACGCTCTACGGTTTTGCCACCGAGGAGGAGCGCGACTTCTTCCGCCTGCTGGTCGAGAAGGTCACCGGCGTCGGCCCGAAGATGGCCCTGAGCGTCCTGAGCAAGCTTTCCCTCGCCAGCCTCAAGGGTGCCATCGTCGCCGGCGATGTCGGCCTGCTGGCCAAGTGCCCGGGCATCGGCAGGAAGACCGCCGAGCGCCTGGTCATGGAATTGCGCGACAAGCTCAATCCCGCCGATCTAGGCCACCCGGCCGCCGAAAAAAATAATATGGATGACGCAGCGCTACCCGCCGGCGATAACAAGATCCGCGACGCCGTGCTCGCGCTCACTGCTCTGGGCTACAAAGCCGCCGACGCGGACAAGGCCGTGCGACAGGCGAGCGTGGCGCTCGGAGCGTCGGCCTCGACCGAGACGCTGATCAAGAAAGCGCTGGGCTGAGCCCTCAGGTGGAACCCGGCCTCTGGACGGGTTGATTGACGTGCCAAGAGTGCATCCAGGGCTGCGATTCACCCTCAGACAGAGCGGCCTCAGCGTTGGAACTGGAAGGCGGTGAATTCCGCCTGCTGAGCGGGTCCTTGTTTGCTTCGGAAGATTCGCTGGCTGTTCGCCGGGGCAAACTGGCGAGCGTCAAACACGCCGTCATCAAACAGTGACGGCAGCCGCCCGGATGGGATTCCGTCATGCGCATAAGGCCGCAGTTCGTCCTGATGCAAAGACGTGGCCAGCGCTTGATATCTCGGCTCGACGTCCAGATTATTGCGCAGGCTGATGAGACTCGGCGCGGTTTCGCGAGCGGCCGGTGGCAGCGCCGCCACCGCCGGAGCGATCCGGGGATTCGCCACCACATTGGCGGGCGCGTTCGTGGTTTGGCCAGAACCCGCATTGTAGCGGACAAAGACCAAGGCCAAGCATGCCGCCGCGGCGAGGCCACCGGCATAGTGAATCCAATTCACCCGTGGCCGACGCTTGAAATCGGTGATGGCGGCATGGCCAGAGGATGCACCCGACTGCGGGCCGTGGGCATCGGCGCGGAAGCTATTGTAGACCTGCTTGGTGGCGCTGTGCAGCCGGCAATACTGGCGATAGACGGCGCGCCGTTGCGGGTTGCCCTGCATTTCCGCTTCCAACTCGGCCGTCTCGGCGGCCGTGATCTGTCGGTCGATATACAGGTTCACCAATTCGATGAAGCGGTTGTCTTTCATGGCTGGAATTCATCTCCGAGTTTTTCCCGCAGGCTCTCCCGGGCGCGCGCAATGCGGCTTTTGACCGTGCCGACGCTGATGCCGAGTATCTCCGCGATCTCCTCATAGGCCAGATTCTGGACGTTGCGCAGGATCAGGATCTCGCGGTGCTTTTCATTCAGGTTCTCCATGCATTCGGCGACACGGTTGACGAACTCCTGCGTGACCGTCGCGTCCTCCGGGGTCTCCTGCTCGGCCGGGATAAGCTCGGCGAGCGTGGTGTCGTTGTCCCCGCTGACCGGGGCGTCGAATGAAAGGGATTTATCGCGCTTGCGGCGCCACCAATACCAATACCGATTGCGCGCCAGGTTGGTGGCGATCTGGTAGAGCCAAGTGGAGAACGCCGAGTCTCCCCGGAAGTTCACGAGACCGCGGTGGGCGCGGATGAAGGCATCCTGCGTGACCTCCTCAGCGTCCTGCTGGTTGCGCAGGAGCTGGTTGGTCATGGCGTAGATCCTGTCCCAATAGCGGGTTACCAGTTGGTCAAACGCGGTTGGGTCGCCGCCCTTAAAGCGGTCAACCAACAAACGGTCTAATGCGACTTCTTGGGCCTTGGCAGTCATGTGCTCAGGCTCATTCTGATCCGGAAATTTGAGAATTGTTCCCACTAAGTCGTGAAATGCATGCCAGTTTGCACGATGGACGGTCGTGCGGTCAATGCTCGCCTGATTACACCCCCATTGCTCCGTGCTGGAAATAATTCTTGCCTTGAAGCCTAGGCGAAAAACTATCGCCCTCTTGGCTCCGGCTCGGGGCGATAGCTCAACGGTAGAGCAGTTGCCTTTTAAGCAATTGGTTCTGGGTTCGAATCCCAGTCGCCCCACCAGCCGGGACTTTCCGACTTTCCCCCGGCTCACCGCTTGCCATTCGGGATTGAGTTTTCCGGCTAATGCCCGAATGTCGCGCCACTTTGGTCTCCGTCTCCACTCTGTCACCCGTGCCCTCCACGATTTCAGCCAAACGCATCGTCATCATCGAGGATCAAACCGCCATACGCGAGATGCTGGCCGAAATCCTTCGGATTGACCCGGCCTACAAGATTGTGGGGGAAAGCGGTGATGGCCAGCAGGCCTGTCAACTCTGTCTCGACCTGAAGCCCGACCTGATCGTGCTCGACGCCCGCCTGCCGGGTCTGAGCGGCGGAGATATTCTTCGCCGTATCAGCAAACAGCTCAAACAAACCCGGGTGCTGGTTTTCTCGGCTTACGAGAGCCCGGCCCTCGTCCGCGAGATGCTCGAGGTGGGGGCGCATGGCTTCGTGGAGAAGACGGCTGGCCTCGGTGAGTTCAAAAAGGGCTTGGAGACCATCGCCCATGGTGGCACCTATTTCGGCCCCGGCGTGGCCGCCCTGCTGCGCACCGTCGTGGCCAACAACAATCCGGACTCAGGAGCGGACAGCCTCACCGACCGGGAAAGGCAGATACTCAAGCTGGTCGCCGAAAGCAACAGCACCAAGGAGATCGCCCTGAAGCTCGGCATCAGCAGCAAGACGGTGGACAACCATCGCACCAACCTGATGCGCAAGCTCAACCTTCACGACGTGGCCAGCCTGACCCGCCACGCCTTGGAAATCGGCCTGATCGACCACCGCGTCCAGAATCGGTGAGCCCCCTTGGCCACCGTGTGTTTCGTTCTTGCACGCTCTTGATGATTAACCAATAACGGCCGCGCACTTTTATCCGTAACCTCATGAAGAACTTTGCCAAACTCCTCGGTCTTGCGCTGGCCCTCTCCGCCCTCGTCCTGTCCGGCTGCAAAAAGAAGCCTGTGCGCGACGAATCCAGCCTCCCGGCTACAGGTTCGGGCAGCACCATTGACCCCAACGCGGTCGCTTTTGCGGAGGATCCCAACAGCAGCCTGACTACCCGAGACGTAGCCACTCCGGTCAACGAGAACCAGAGTGTTGTCGAGCCCATCTATTTCGCCCTAGATCGGGCCGCCGTCGCCGCTGCTGAGCGCCCGAAGATACAGGCGGCCCTCAAGTGGCTCACCGACAATCCGACCAAGAATCTGGTCCTAGTCGGACATTGCGATTGGCGCGGCACGGCCGAATACAACCTTGGCCTTGGCGACCGTCGCGCCAACTCAGTCAAGCGCTACCTCGAGTCCCTGGGCGCAGACGCGAAGCGCCTCGAGACCCTCTCCAAGGGCTCGACCGACGCCAAGCAAGGCGGCGGCGAGTCGGAGTGGCGGAAGGATCGCCGCGTCGACTTCGTCGAGCTCCGGAAACAATAAGCCCGGTTCCCGCTAAAAACGCAAAAGCCGTGGATTTCTCCGCGGCTTTTTTTGTCGCATGAAAGGCAGGGACTACGCCTTTGCCAGTTCAGCCAGCACCCGTTCCGAGGTCTCGATGCCCTTCTTCATCACGCCGAGGTGAAAGCTCTCGTTCGGCGCGTGCAGGTTGTCCTCCGGCAGGAAGAGACCCATCATGACGGCGTCGAGGCCGAGCACTTCCTTCAGATCGGCGAGCAGCCCGACGCTGCCACCCTCGCGGAGATAGATCGGTGGCTTGCCAAAGACCTCGGTCGCCGCCTTGTCCACGGCGCGGAAGCACTTGGCGAGGGCCGGCGATTGGTCCTTGGGCGTATTGGAGCGGTCGGGCGGGATCACGACGTAGGGCGTCGCGTTGTGCTGCGGGGTGATTTTCATCGTCACGCCCTTGGGGCACCGGGCCCTGATGGCGTTGAAGACCGCTTCCTTCATGTTATCCGGCGTCTGGTTGGGCACGAGCCGGCAGGTGATCTTCACCTTGGCCTTGCTGGGGATGACCGTCTTGGTCCCCTCGCCCTGATAGCCGCCGCTGAAGCCGTTGAACTCTAGCGTCGGCAGAAAGCGAATAGCCTCAAACGGCGTGTAGCCCGGCGGGGTGTGGAAATCCCGGATGCCGAGGAAAGCCGCGTAGTCCTTCTCCTTCAGGCCGACCTTGGCCAGCTGCTCTCGCTCCCAAGGCTGGGGCTCGACCACTGAGTCATAAAATCCCGGGAGATTCACGCGCCCATCCGGCGTGTGCAACGAGGCGCACAACTCAGCCAAGGCCTGCAGCGGATTCATGAGCACCCCACCATGCATGCCTGAATGCAGATCCGAGCTCGGGCCGGTCAGCTCGATTTCGAAGGCCAGCATGCCGCGCAGGCCGACGGTGATGATCATCTGGTCGGGCGACAGAATGCCGTTGTCCGACATGTAGATGAAATCCCCGCGGAGCTTGTCTTTGTGCTCCTTGAGGAAGGCCTTGAAGTTCTTGCTGCCAATCTCCTCCTCGCCCTCGATGACGAAGGTCAGGCGCAGCGGCAGATCCGGATTCTTCTCCAGCAGGCGCGCGACGGCGGTGATGTGCACCAGCAGCGGCCCCTTGTTGTCGGCCGTGCCGCGGCCGTAGATGCGCTCGCCCTTGATTGTCGGCTCAAACGGCGGTGTGTCCCACTTGTCGAGCGGGTCGGGCGGCTGCACGTCGTAGTGGCCGTAGATGATCACATGCGGCCAAGCCACGTTGTCACCGCGCTTGGCGACGACCACCGGATGCAGCGCCGTGGGCACCAACTCCACCTTGAAGCCGATTCCGGTCAGCAGCTTCGTCAGGAATTGCTGGGCACCGGCCATGCCCGCCTGGAATTGCGGATCGGCGGATACACTGCCTTGGCGGACGTATTCCTTGAGCTTTTCAACGGGGTCAAACATGCCGCACGTTGACCCAGTTTATGACAGTGCGCTAGCTGAATTTGTGCCGGCGGGCGGCGCAGGCCCCGACCTTGTTCAGGGATACCGCAATTTCGCCGCCTCGTAGATTGGCATCACCTGTGCCATCCAGCCCTGCAAATCGGCGATGCGCCGGTCGTTCGAAGGATGGGTCGAGAGGAACGCCGGCATTTTGCTGGGGGAGCTGGCCTTGGCCATCTTTTGCCAGAAGGTGACGGCGGCACGCGGGTCGTAGCCGGCCTTGGCGGCATAGCGGATCCCGATATAGTCGGCCTCACTTTCATGTTTGCGGGAGAACGCCAGGATGCCGCCGGTCGAGGCCAGCCCGTAGCCCACCAGCAGCAGGTCGTGGTTCTTCTTCCCCGAGGTCGCCGAGTCGAGGATGACTCCGCCGACCGCGACCATCAGGCCCTGGGACATGCGCTCGGCCCCGTGCCGGGCGGTCACATGCCCGATCTCGTGGCCCATCACGATGGCGATTTCGTCATCCGAGTCGGCCAGCTTGAGCAGGCCGGTGTAGATGCCGACCTTGCCCCCGGGCAGGGCAAAGGCGTTGACGGTCTCCGGTGCATCGAAAACGACAAACTCCCATTTCGCTCCCGGCAGCGCGTCACCGACGGCGGCGGCGATGCGCTGGCCGATGCGGCGCACCCGCTCGTTGGCGGCGGGGTCGGTGGAGATTTTTTCCTTGGCCTTGATATCCGCAAAGGCTGCCGCGCCGAGGGCCACGTCGTCTCCGATCGGGATGATGAAGGAACTGCGCCCGGTCTCCGGCACCGTGTAGCAGCCAGAGAGCAGGAGCAGCGTGGCGGCCAACAACAGCGAACAGGCGGCGCGGAATTTCATGGCGACAGGCTAGTGTTTGAAGTGCCGGACGCCAGTAAAGACCATCGCCATGCCGCGTTCGTCCGCCGCCCGGATGACCTCCTCGTCGCGCACCGACCCGCCGGGCTGGATGGCACTGGTCGCGCCGGCATCGGCTGCGGCCAGCAGGCCGTCGGCAAACGGAAACAGCGCCTCGCTGGCCACGACGGAGCCCTTCAGATCCAGCTTGGCCTCGCCGGCCTTCCAGACGGCGATGCGCGAGCTGTCCACGCGCGCCATCTGGCCGGCCCCGATGCCGAGCGTCTGCTCGCCGCGGCAATAGACGATGGCGTTGGATTTCACGTGCTTGCCAACTTTCCAGCCGAACAGCATGGCGGCCGTCTCCTCCGGTCTCGGCTGGCGCTTGGTGACGACTTTCCAGCCGGAGGGTCTTTCCATCGCACGGTCGCGGTCCTGCACGAGCACGCCGCCGACGACGGAGCGCACCTCCTGCAGGGCGTCGGCCCCGAGGCCTTCCTTGGCAATCATCAGCCGCAGGTTTTTTTTCTTGGAGAAAATGGCCAGGGCGTCTTCCGAGAAACGCGGGGCGATGATGACTTCTGTGAAGATATCCTTGATTTGCTCGGCGAGGTCCAGGCCGAGGGTCTGGTTGACGATGATGATGCCGCCGAACGGAGCCTGCCTGTCCGTGGCGTAGGCCTTGTGCCAGGCCTCGATCAGCGTGTCGGCGCTCCCGACGCCACAGGGATTGGTGTGTTTCAGGATGGCGACCGTCGGGCGCTCGAACTCGCCAATCAGGTGCGTCGCCGAGGTGATGTCCAAAATGTTGTTATAGCTGAGCTCCTTGCCCTGCAGTTGCTGGAAGTGCTCGTGAAAGGTGCCGTAGAGGGCGGCCTGCTGGTGCGGATTCTCACCGTAGCGCAGGCTCTGGGCCTTCTTAAGCGACAAGCTGTAGGTTGGAGGGAAGCCGCTGAGCGCCTCCAGGTCGGGCTCGGCCTGCTGACCCTCGAGATATTTTGCAATGGCAGTGTCGTAGGCACCGGTGCGCTGGAAGACCTTGAGTGCGAGCTTGCGGCGGAGGGTGCCCAGCTTGGCCGGCTCGCCCAAGGCCGCGAGCACGGGACCGTAATCTGCCGGATCGCATATCACGGTGACGCTTTCATGGTTCTTCGCCGCGCTGCGCAGCATAGACGGGCCGCCGATGTCG
>JBDHQK010000180.1:0-4281 GCA_039807025.1 Lacunisphaera sp. | reverse complement strand
TGAAACCCGTTGATATACTCGAAGACCAGCGCCGTCAGGAGGACGATCAGGAAAATGGTCATGGGGCTCGGCGGCGGGGGTGCAGTCGCGCTTACGAGTATTTCAGCATGATCATGAAGACCACCTGGCCGGCATCACGCGCCCGGTCCACGGCGGTTTCCACCAGATCGTAGAGTTCCATGAGAATGAAGACTTCCTTGGCATCGTAGGGCCCGTTGTAGAGGTCCTTGACCAGGGCGAGCATGACCTTGTCCGCTTCGCCCTCGGCAAACTGGAGCTTGGCGTGGTGATCGGTGATACGCTCGACCTGCGTGCCCTGGCGCAGGGCCTTCACCATCGCGACGACCGACTCGACGGCCTGCTCGAGCAGGACGACCTGCTTCTGGAGGCTGGCGCGCGGCACGCGGGCCGGGCAGATGCTCAGGCGCTCGACGATTTTCTCCACCGTCTTGGGGATGCGGTAGAGGGCGAGGGAGAGGGCCTCGATGTCCTCGCGTTCCAGCGGGGTAACGAAGGTCTTGCAGAGTTCCTCGGTGATTTCCTGGGTGATGCGCTTGTCCTTCCGGCGGGTCTGGATGATCTCATGGATGTTCACGGCGGCCATGGAGCCGTCATTACCCAGGATCTTGACCAGCAGGTCGGTGCTGACACGGGCTTCCTCGGCACTGGCTTCCAGCAAGTCGTAGAACTTCTCCTCTTTCCCCATCAGCTTCTTGAAAGAAATCATGCGCCTGAGCGGATACCGGAAGCCAACCCGGAGGCGAGGCGAATTTTACAAAAACGCGGCTTGGTCGCGGAAAATTTCACTCGCGAAGAGCAGCCATCCGCGTGGCAGCAGCCGGGCCGACGGTGGAGTAAAGAAGGATTTGACAGATGCTGGGTGCTCATGGACTTTCTCGGCCCTTTACGGCGGTCATAGCTCAGTTGGTTAGAGCACAAGATTGTGATTCTTGGGGTCGCGGGTTCGAATCCCGTTGACCGCCCCACTTTCATCATGGTTTCCGGGTTGAAACGGCAGTTTTTCCGATGGCGCGACTTCGCCTGCTGAGTTTCAACGTGGCCCATGCCCGGGGCACCCTGCCGGTGCACCAGAGCCTGCGTTCGGCGGCCCGGATCCGCAGCAATCTCCTGAAGATCGCCGCGCTCATCCGGAAGCTGCAGGCGGATATCGTGGCGGTGCAGGAGATCGATGAGAACTCACGCTGGAACGGGAGCTACAATCACCTGACCTTTCTCAGCGAGCAGTGCGGCCTGCCGTTCACGGCGATCGGCCTGACCAACGCGCGCGGCGGGCGCTACCCGCTCAACTACGGCAACGGCGTGCTCTCCCGCTGGCCGATCAGGCATGCCGAGACGATGACCTTCGGGCGGCGCCAGCTGGGCGACAAGGGATTCCTGTTCGCGGAGATGGAACTCGCGCCCGGCCGGCACCTGCCGCTGATCAACTTGCACCTGCACCATGCCTCGAGGATCCAGCGCCTGCGGCAGGCGGGCATCCTCATGAATTTCATCACCGAGCGCACGGCCGCGCGCGGGGCGCACTGGGTCGCCCCGCCGATGATGTGCGGCGATTTCAACAACCCGCCCCACCAGCCGGATGCCACGGCTATGCTGCTGGGCTTCTGCGAGGAGACCAACAACTACACCCTCCTGCCGAAGACTGGCCGCACCTTCCCGGCCGCGCTGCCGGCGCTGGCGCTGGATTTCGTCCTGCTGCCGGAGGAATGCCGGCCGGTTCACTCCGAGGTGATCCGCTGCTACCTTTCGGACCACCGCCCGGTGCTGGTGGAGTTCGAACTGGACGCGCCCGCGATGTAATTTGCGCTCGACGCCCGGCATCTCCGTCCGGACTCTCCGCCTTCATGGATCGCATTGCCCAAGCCTTTGCCCGCACCCGCCGCGAGAAACGCGCGGCGTTCGTGGCCTACCTGTGTGCCGGGGATCCCGATTTCGACACCTCGCTGGCGGCCTGCCGGGCGGTGCTGGATGCCGGGGCCGACGTGCTGGAGCTGGGCGTGCCGTTTTCCGATCCGCTCGCCGACGGCCTCACCAACCAGCTGGCGGCCCAGCGCGCGCTCGAGGGCGGCATGACGACCGCGCGCGTCTTTGAGCTGGTGCGCCGCCTGCGCGAAAAGAGCCAGGTGCCGGTGATATTCTACACCTACTACAACCTCGTCTTTGCCCATGGCGTGGAAAACTACGTGCGCGCGGCCAAGGAGGCCGGCGTGGACGGCCTCCTCACTCTTGATCTGCCGCCCGAGGAGGCCGACGAGTTGCTGGCGGCGTGCACCAAGCATGACCTGAAGACGGTCTTCATCGTGGCGCCCACGACGCCCGCCGCCCGCCTCGCGCGCATCGGCGCGGCGGCGACCGGATTCATCTACTATGTATCCCGGGAGGGCGTGACCGGAGTGCGCGATCAAGTGGCCGCCAACATCCCGGAGGCAGTGGCCCGCATCCGCCAGCACACGGCGCTGCCGGTGGCGGTCGGTTTCGGCATCTCCACTCGCGAGCAGGTGCGGCAGGTCGCCCGGGTGGCGGACGGCGTGGTCGTGGGCAGCGCGTTGGTCAACGTCATCAAGGAAAATCTCGCCAATCGCGCCGGTCTGCCGGCCCGGCTGCGGATCGCGGCCGCCGAACTGGTGGCCGGCGCCGCCTGAAACATGCCGCCGTCTCCCAAGCTCCGGAAACTGCTGCTGATCGACGATGACGAGCGGCAGGAGCACCTGTTGCAACTGCTGCTGGCCAAGTTCCGCCGGGAGCACTTCGACCTGGAATACGCCTCCAGCTACGAGGCCGGCCTGAAGAAGCTGGCGAGCGGCAACTATGCCGTGTGCCTGCTGGACTACCACCTGGGCGAGCGCAACGGTTTGGAGCTGTTGCGGGAGGCGCGGATAGCCGGGTGCGACACGCCGGTGTTCATCCTCACGGCGGACGACAGCGACGAGCTGGACAACGCCGCCATGGAGGCCGGGGCCGTAGATTACCTGGTCAAGTCCGCCCTCAACCCGCGCCTGCTGGAGCGCTCCATTCGCTACGCCCTGAAGCTGAGTGACACGCTCGCGCAACTCCGCCAGCTCGCCCAACGCGACGAACTCACCAAGCTGCTCAACCGCCGCGAATTCTCCCGCATCCTCAACGAGGAATGGGACCGCAGTGCACGCTTCCAGCGTCCCTTCACCCTCGTGATGGTGGACATAGATTTCTTCAAGAAGATCAACGACACCCACGGGCACCAGACGGGCGACGAGGTGCTCCGCCATGTGGCCAGCCTGCTCGCCGGCCAGGTGCGCACGGTGGATCGCGTGGCCCGGTATGGCGGCGAGGAATTCGCCCTCGTCATGGTCGAGACCGACTGCCGGAACGCGGCCGAGCACATCCGGCGGCTGGGGCTGCTGCTGGCCGATCTTCCCTGCATCGTCGCGGACAAGAACCTGACCATCGAGGTCACCCTCAGCGCGGGGGTGGCCGACAGCCAGCAAGGCGCGACCAGCGCCGCCGAATTGGTGGAAATGGCGGACAAGGCCCTCTATGCCGCCAAGGAGGGCGGCCGCAACCGCATCGTCACGGCCGACGGCACGGTGATCCCGTTCAAGTAGAGGGGAGTCTCCTACGCCGACGCGTAGGCGTGGGTGGGCACCATGATGCGCAGGCTGCGCGGCTTGAGCGTGATCGCGAGTTGCGCCGTCGTCGCGCGCGGCTCGCCGTCGGTGTGGATCCAGTCCGGGGCGCTCCGCTCGATGACGAACTCCCCACCGCTGAGCCGGGTGACGGCCCTGACCCGGTCGAAGGTGTCGGTGCCAAGCCGATAGAGCAGGTGGCCGGCCCCCCACAAGCCGACGGCAGGCACGCTGATCAGGTCGAAGCGGCCGTCATCCACCCGGGCGCTTGGGGCCGCGCGGGCATCGTTGCCGTATTGGTCGGAGTTCATGATCGCGAGGGTGAAGGCCTCCAGACGGCTGCTGCCCCCGCAGTGGCGGACCGTGAGCACCTCGGGGCGGTGCGCGAAGTAGGCGGGCACGCCGACGCGGAGGTAGCCGGCGAGGCCGCGCCTGGTCTGGCGGCTGAAACGCACGGCGATATCGGCCTCCAAGCCGAGCCCCATGGCGTTGAAAAAGGGGAAACTGTTGACCAGGCCGGTGTCCATCGCCAGCGGCCGGCCCTCCAGCAGCGTGCTAAACGCGCCGGCGTCGGGCCGGCGGATGCCGAGATGGCGGCCCAGGCCGTTGCCCGAGCCGCAGGGGATGAGCCCGAAAACCGCCGGCGTGTCCACGAGGGCCG
>JBDHQK010000179.1:0-4284 GCA_039807025.1 Lacunisphaera sp. | reverse complement strand
CTCGACGGCCTCCGGCATCTACGGCGGCGGCGCCACCGGCGGCGTGATCAACATCATCACGCGCAAGGATTACTCCGGCGTCGAGGTGACCTTGTCCTACGCCAACACCTTCGACACCGACGCCTCGGTGCAACGGGTGGACCTCAACGGCAGTTTCTCCCTGCAGGGCGGCAAGACCTTCCTCACCGTCAACCTGAGTTATGCGGACGGCACCTCGCTCCTCGTGCAGGATCGCGACATCATTCCCCGGTCCCGCGTGCTCCAACTGGCGAACAATCCGGCCGCTTTCTACGGCGCCACCGTGACTCCGCCCACGGGTTACACGAGCAACCTCCGCAACAGCGTGGCGGCCAACCTTGTCCTCAAGCCGCAGTATGGCGGCACGACGCTGAGTTCGCCCTACACGCACGTGCCGGTGGGCTACGCCGGCATCACCGCGGACAACGCTGCCGGCCTCGTCGCGGCGGCGGGCACCTACAATCTCGATCTGCCGCACAGCTTCGCGTCCGGCGGGTTCTCGAGCATGATGTCGAACCCGCAGATCAAGAGCTGGGCGCTCGGCGCCCGCCACAAGTTTGGCGCCAACGTCGAAGCCTACGTCGACGTCTCCTCGCTCAAGAATCTGGGCCGGGGTTCGGTCATTTCGGTCACACCGACCTCGACCACCCTAGCCGCCACGGCGCCGAATAATCCGTTTACGACCGCCGTCGTCGTGGCCTATCCCATCACGAACCTGGCTTATATCAACTCCACAGAAAACGACAACGCCCGTCTGGCGACGGGAGTGGTGATGCGGTTGCCGCACAATTGGACGCTGGGCGCCGACTACACGGCGAGCAAGTCCCGCTACCTCTCGACCTCGGTGAACAACATCGTGGGCGATCCGGACGGGACGGGGCCGCTCATCTCCTATACGACGGCCTTGTCCACGGGTGCGGTGGACGTATTGAAGGATCTCAACGCCTATCCCCTCAACTACACGCCCTACCTGATGCCGAAGCCGGCCCGGATTAACGATTTCACCACGCTCGGGCAGGAAGCCACGTTGCGCGCGGCGGGCCCGGTCTGGGAGCTGCCCGCCGGCCCGATCAACGTCGCGATGAGCCTGGACGGGCGGCAGGAGGCCCAGCCGTCGGTCATCACGGAAACGCCCACGACCGTGCCCAGCACCTTCACTTGGTTTCCCCGCGTGAACACCAACCAGGGGTCGGCTTACCTCGAGACGCGCGTGCCGGTGTTTTCCGAGAAGAGCACCACGCTGCTGCGCGCGTTGGATTTCCAAGCGTCCGTCCGCTACGACAACTATCGTTCCAAAGGAATGAGCGCCAGCGGCGGCGTAGCGGTGGCCGGCGCCGACGGCCCGGCCCCCACGACTCCCTATGCCTATCAGATCCGCAAGTTTGAAGCCACCAGCGGCATGGCCGGGTTCAAATATTCGCCCACGAAGGACCTCGCCCTGCGCGCCAGTTGGGGCACCGGCTTTCTCGCGCCCTCCTTGGGCCAGCTCACGAACCCGACCATCCTGAACCTGGCCGTGACGGTCGTCGACCCCAAGCGTGGCAATGTGGCCGCCAGCACCGGAGTCATCACGCTCCCCGTCGGCGGGAATCCCAACCTGAATCCCGAATACTCCAAGAATCTTTCCGTCGGAGTGATTTTGACTCCGCGTTTCCTGCCGGGCTTCCGGCTCTCGGTAGACTACACGCAAATCCGTAAACGGAACGAAATCAGCTCCCTCAACCTGCAGCAGGAAGTGGATCTCGAAGAGGTGGTTCCGGGCCTCGTGACCCGCGCCCCGTTGACTGCAGCCGACCAGGCGCTGGGTTACACGGGTGGTCAAATCACCGCGCTGGGCGGCTTCGTCTCGTATAACATCGCGAAACGCGAGGTGAAGGCGATCGACATCCAGATGGACTATGAGAAGCAAATGGGCGCGATCGGCAGCCTGCATCCTTACGTGATGGCCACTTATCAGTCCCAGTTTGCCGCCCAACTGGTGCCCAGCGTTCCGTTTCTCAACGGGGTCGGCTACCTCAATGCGCTCCGCTGGCGCGGCAACGCGGGCTTGGATTGGAAGCGGGGCCGGTGGTCCGCCGGCTGGAACATGCAATACTACGATTCCTATCTTAACTATGGCGCGACCGCGACCGCCACGACCATCGCGGCCGTGCTCCTCAACCAGGGCACGACCAAGGCCCCTAGCCAGGTTTATCATGATCTTTATGCCGGCTACGATTTCGGCCCCCAGTCCACCGGCTGGCGCCGGTATCTCAGCTACACGCGCCTGACGCTGGGCGCGCAGAACTTCCTCAACACCATGCCGCCTCTCTTCGCCGGCACGGCTGCCACGGAATCTTATGGTTCAGGATTCCTTCAAGGCATCAGCACCTACGGCGATCCCCGGCTCGCGCGCTATACGCTCACGCTGCGCAAGAAATTCTAAGCCCCTCCGCCCATGAAAACCTGCCTTCGCCTGGTTTCGGTTTTGGTCCTGTCGGCTGCGGCCACCTTGCTTGCGGCCGACGAGCCGGCGTCGCCGCCGCCCGCTTATGAAGCGGACCTCAGAGGAATGGGCGCACGGGTCATGGCGAAGGTTGCGGCCAGGCAGGGGGAGTGGGCCGAACTGCAAAAGGCCGAGCTCGACGCCTTGGCGGCCAAGTATGCCGGACAACCGGAAGCCGAGGCGGCCATCGCGATGCAGCGCGCCGGCTTCACCTTGTGGGCGCTCAGGGACGACAACGCGGCCGAAGCCCAGGCCAAAGCAGTGCAGGAAAAATACCCGGGGACGAAGGCGGCCGCGAATGTCGGCCGGTTTCTGGCCCAGTTGACGCCCGAGGCGAAAGCCAAGCGGGCGGCCGAAATGGCCGAGCGTCAGGCGAAGCTGGACACCATTCTCAATCATCCGGCGCCGGAACTCGATTTCACCTGGTCGAGCCGCGAAGGCTTGAAGAAGCTCTCCGAGCTGCGCGGCAACGTGGTCGTGCTGGATTTCTGGGCGACTTGGTGCGGACCGTGCATCGCTTCCTTTCCTCGGGTGCGCGACGAGGTCGCTCATTTTTCCGGCTCGCCCGTGGTGTTCCTCGGGGTGACGAGTCTGCAGGGGAAGGTGCACGGTCTCGAAACGAAACCGATCGACGTGAAGGACCAGCCGAAAAAGGAATACGCGCTCACGGCCGACTTCAAAAAGAAGCACGGGATGACCTGGGACATCGCGTTCTCGACGCAGAAGGTCTTCAACGACGATTACGTGGTTACCGGCATTCCCAACGTCGTGATCATCGCGCCGGACGGCAAGGTGCGGCAGCTCGGAATCAATCCGCTCACCGCCTCCGCTGAAATCCAGGCCAAGATCACCGATCTCTTAAAGGAATTTAGGCTGCCTTTGCCGAAGGCCTGAGGACAGACAATGGTTGCCGAACGCTACTGCTTGCTGCCCCGCTCGGTGTTTCCCGTCCAAGGCAAATGTCACCTATTAAGTGACATTGCCTTGGGCGAGCCGATCACGCCGGCGGAGCAGCATGTGCTCGCCTACGTCTGCGCCGGCTACAGCAACAAGGAAATCGCCCGTTTCCTCGGCAAGGCCGAGCCGACCGTGAAGCATCAAGTGAGCGCCTGCTTGAGAAAGTTCGGTTTGTCCTCCCGCATGCGCCTCATGGCAGCGCTGCGGTGATGATGATTTTATTAAACACAGAGGAGAAGGAGAGCACAGAGTTAATTTCCCGCCCTGTGGCCTCGGCGGCCTCTGGATCGAAAATCCGGTCCTGTAGTCAGTTGTCCGTGGTCCGGTCGGGTTGTTGCGGTCTACATTTGGCTTTTCACCGGCGCCGGGTGGGGTGATGTTGTCGAACAATCCCCCATGGCTGCCCCGCAAACCATCAGGATCCTCGACACCCATACGGGCGGTGAACCCACCCGCATTGTGCTGGCGGGCGGACCCGACCTCGGCGGCGGCCCGCTCGCCGAGCGGGTGGCAGTCTTCCGGGAGCAGCACGACCGGTGGCGCACGGCCATCGTGGGTGAGCCGCGCGGCTCGGAGGTCATGGTCGGTGCGCTGCTGGTCGAGCCTCATGCGCCGGGCTGCGCGTTCGGCGTCATCTTCTTCAACAACGTCGGCTACCTTGGCATGTGTGGCCACGGCACGATCGGGGTCATCGTGGCGCTGGCGCACCTGGGCCGGACCCAGCCCGGCCCCGTGAAGCTGGACACGCCGGTGGGGCCCGTCACCGCCACGCTCGCGCCGGGTGGCGAGGTCTCCCTGGAGAACGTGCCGAGCTACCGCCGGCA
>JBDHQK010000026.1:0-25763 GCA_039807025.1 Lacunisphaera sp. | reverse complement strand
GCATAACCCTTGTTGAGCGCCTTCACGGCGTTGAGCCGGGAGTCGAGAATCTCGCGGCTGTTTTCCAGCGAATGCACGCAGTTGATGCTCCGCCCGGCGAGGTTGACCAGCGCGGCCGCGCCCTCGAGCTCCGCCGCCCAGGCGCCGCCGGTCTCGCCGTTCCACATCACCGCGCGCAGCGCCGGCAGGTCATCCGCCGGTGGCACCCGGTCGGTGTCGCGCGTCAGCACGACCACCTCCGAGCCGGCGGCGCACAGCGCGCGGGCCAGCGCCCGCCCGAGGAAACCGCTGCCGCCGGCCAGAATGACTTTTGCCATGGGCGGGATGGTGGCGGGAAATATATGCATGGCAACTGTAGGAGCGGCTTTACGCCGCGACCGGTCGGGGCATAAAGCCCCTCCTGCAGCAGATGAAACAAACCCGCGCCAACTTCCACGACCTGACCCGTGAGGCCCTGCGCCAGCTCGTCGTGCGCTGGGGTTTCAGCCCGGTGCACGCGGCGCGCCTGTGGGCCTACGTCTATCTGGAGCACGCGGACCACTGGGCTCTGATGCCGGAGTTGCCGGCGCGTTTCCGTGCCAAGGCCGAGTCCGAACTGGCCCTCACCTCCTTGCCCGTGGCCACCGAAACGCACAGCCGCGACGGTTTCACCCGGAAATATCTCCTCGCGCTGCCCGACGACCGCCGGATCGAGACCGTGCTCATGCGCTTCACCGGCCGCGTGACGGCCTGCATCAGCAGCCAGGCCGGCTGCGCCATGGGCTGCGTGTTCTGCGCCACCGGGCAGATGGGCTTTGCCCGCCACCTCACCGCCGGTGAAATCGTCGCCCAAGCCCTGCACGTCAACCGTGTGCTGCGCCAGGCAACTGGTAGTCTAATGGAGCACCAAGGCTCCGGGCCCGGGCGGCCGCCCGGCGAGCGCCTCCGCAACATCGTGCTGATGGGCATGGGCGAGCCGTTGCACAACTATGACGCCGTGATGACGGCCACGGAAATCCTGTGCGACACTGCCGGCCTGTCCCTCGGCACGAAGCAGATCACGCTCAGCACCGTCGGCGTGGTGCCGGGCATCCGCCGACTGGCCGACGAGCGCCGGCCCATCCACCTCGCCGTGTCGCTGCACGGAGCCACGCAGGCCGAGCGCGCCGCCCTCGTGCCGGTGGCGAAGAAGTGGCCGCTCGACGAACTGATGGACGCCTGCCGCTACTACATCGCCCGGCAGCAGCGCCGGATATTCTACGAATGGACGCTGATCGAGGGGAAGAATGACACCCCCGAGCAAGCCCATGCCGTCGGCCGGCTGCTGCACGGCCAGGACGCCCAAGTAAACCTGATCCCACTCAATCCCACCACCGGCTACGACGGCGCCCCCACCGGCCGCGAGGCGGCAAAACAATTCCAGCAAATCCTCCGGACCCACGGCCTGCCCAGCACCGTCCGCCAGCGCCGGGGCATCGACATCGCCGCCGGCTGTGGCCAGCTGGCGACCCTACGGAAGTAAAAACCTGCTCCGTCATTCTGAGCGAAGCGAAGAATCCACAGGTTCTTGCCCGCCCCGATGGATCCCGCGCTGCGCTCAGGATGACAGAAGGGGGCGTGACCCGCCCTCTCTTCTATTTGCCCGATTTTGCCTTTGCCAAAGGCCGCCGGGGCTCTACCTCTCAACATCCCATGAAATCCTTTCGTCTGTTGAGCCTCCCCTTACTGGTCGCCGCTTTGACCGCCGCAATGTTGGCCCAAACCGCCGCAGCCCCCGCCGTCAAGGCCATCGCGCCCGCCCGCGTGGCCTACGTGAACAGCAACGTCTTCCTTGAGCCCGCCACCGGCGTCAAGCAGCTGGTCAAGGTTTACCAGACGCTCGAGCTGGAGTTCAGCCCCCAGCAAAGCGAGCTCGCGCTGCTGCAGGAAAAGCTCCGCACCATCGTCGGCGAGTTGAACAAGCTCGGTGCCAGCCCCGGCAACGATGCGGCCATCGCCGCCAAGCAGGCCGAGGGGCAGAAGCTCCAGCAGGAGATGCAAGCCAAGCAGCAGGCCGCCCAGGAGGCGTTCCAGCAGCGCCAGCATGAACTCCAGGGCCCGGTCAGCACGGAACTCGGCAAGGAGCTCCGGACCTTCGCCCAGGCGCGCGACATCTCGATGCTCTTTGACCTCGCCAAGCTTGGTGACGCCCTGCTCGACGCCAAGCCGGAGCTCGACGTGACCGCCGACTTCATCGCCTACTACAACGCCAAGCATCCGTAAGCGATACCGCTTCGTTCTGTTTTCCGGCCCGGCTGACCGCCGGGCCTTTTTGTTGGGTGCGCGGCGGTTTTCGAACCGCCGCCGATCCGGCCTATGCCAACTTCATGATCAGGGCGGCGGCGTCGGCGGCTTGGGCGGCCGGGGAGGCGAGCCAGGCGCTGGCGTGCTGGTGCGCGGCGGGGTCGGCGGCCGCGCCCTGGGCCTTGAGGCGGAGCAGCGCGGCGACGAGCGCCAGCTGCGCACGGGCATCGTCCGGATTAGCGCGGGCCGACGACAGCAGCGCCGTGGTGCCGGCTGTCACCTGCTCCGGGGCCAGCACGCCCTTTTCCCCGAGGAAAAGCGTGAGCGCCGAGCCGAGTGCTTGCACGTAGGCCAGCGGACTCGCCGGCGCCGTGTAGGCCAGGCCGGTGCCCGCGGGTTGAGCCTTCCACTCCATGTAACCGCGCACGAGCTCGTGAAATTTCCTCAGTTCCTCGTCGGCGTTGGACGGCGTCCAGCGCGTGGTGAAGGCCTTCAGTTCGCGGAATTTCTTCACCTCCCAGATACGGAGGCTGAGCTCGAAGTCGTCGTGCCGGTTCCGCAGGGCGCCGGTGACCACGTAGTCCAGCCCGCCCGCGGTGGTGTCGTGCACCTGGCGGATATTCTCCGCGACCCACTCGGTGGGAAACAGCGCGTAGTGCTGCCGGTCGGTGACGCCGATGGCGGCGAACGGCTCGTAGCCGGCGCTGGCGGCAAAGGTTTCCGCAAACCACAGCGGCAGGCCGCGAGCGAGGCGGCCGAGCGGTTCTTCCGGCTGTGCGGCGCGGGCGGCGGCATCCTCCAAGCCGAGCACCGCGCATTGCGCAAAGGCCACGCGGCGGAGCCGGCCCTCCTTGGCGGGCAGCAGGTGCGGGGCGAGGGCCTCGAGGCCGTAGAACCACACGGGCTTGCTGAGGCTGACGAGGCTGATCTTGGCCTCGCTGTGCATCGCGGGGTGTTGCTCCGCCGCCTCGCCTTCGCTGACAAAGAGCTCGGCCACGGCGTTGGAGAAGCCCACGAGGCGCGCCTCCAACTCGGGTCGGTTGAGTTCAAAGAGCAAGTCCAGCAGGTGCTGGGCGGCGTCGGCGTTGCGCGTCACGAGGTAGGCCTGCAGCAGGTTGATGCCGGCGGCGGCACCGTGGCGCTGGGCATCGTAGCGCGGGGCGAGGAGCTCGATGAGTTCCTTCACGCAACCGGCGGTGCCGAGATCGCCCGAGATGGTCACGAGCACGTCGGCCCGGTCGCCGGCACCAGTCAGGACGGCCTCGTAGATGGCCATGGCACCGGCCACGTCCCGGGTCTTCAGCTTTTCGCGCGCGGCGGCGAGTTGGGGGAGGACGCCACCGCCGGCGCTGGACTTCTCCGCCCCGGGTGGAGTCTCGGTTGGCTGGTCGGCTGGCTTGCGGTCGAAGAATCCCATGGGCTGACAGCAAAGGCATACGCGCTCCCGAAGCGAGGCGGTTTTGCGACGCCCCCCGATCAACGCGGCGTCAGGGCCGGCAGCACGGCAGCTTTCAGTTTCAGGCCCGGCCGCTCCTGCCAGCTGATCGCGGGCTCGCCGAAATAACGCGCCGTGTTCTTCGCGCCCCAGTCGGTGGTCGCGATGTGGTAGGTTTTCGCGGGATCGATCTCCGCCGGGCCGTCGGCAAAGGAGAATTCGCCGCGCCGCAACTCGAACGGAGTCTCGGGCCCGAGGTTCCCGGCGGCCAGGAGCTGCCGCAGCCGCGTGCCGTCCACCTCGGCGGTGAAGATCGCACCGTCAAAGCGCACGCAGGCGTCGAACTCCTCGCGGGTGACGGCGCCGCCGGGCAGGCCCGCGCCGAAGGTCGTGTTGCCGATGAAAGCGGCGTCCACCCCGGCGGCTTGGCGCAACGCCGCCACCACGAAGCGCGCCGCCTCGGCGGGCCCGAGCACCGCCGCCGTGTGCCCGATGACCGCCGTGTCCTCAGGGGTGAGGTATTTCGCGCGGGTTTCTTTGATGAGCGCGGCGAGTTCAGGATCCGCCGGGCTGTCGGGAGTCAGTCGGAGCTGCTCCACCGTCCAGCGCGGCGCGCCGTCCGCATCGCGATGCAGCCACGCGAGCGTCAGGTATTCATTCCACGAGCCCGAGTGGACGTAGAGACCGTGTCCGAAGGGGTGGATGAAGCGCTGGTGGTCGTGCGCCCCGGCGTAGAGGGTGCCCGCCGGCACGAGCGGCAGGATGCCGCGATCGGCCTTGATGCCGGCGTGGCTCAGCACGACCGGCAGGGTGGCGCCGGCGAACAGCGCGGGCAGGTTGCGCCGGGCCCAGACCACCGGATCTGACAGGTCCAGCGTGGGTCGCACAGCCACGCGATAGGTCGAGAGATTGTCCGTCGCCAAGCCGACGACCACGGCGTCGGTGCGCCCAAGGGCAACCTTTACCGAGGCCGGGGCGCAGGGTTGGCCCGTGGACCGATCGTTGATGTTGCTGACGACGGCCACGCCGGTGGCCCGGAGCCTCGCCACCGTGGCCGCAAGATCGTAGAACTCCGGCTCGTGGTTGCCCAGGTTGACGATGGTCGGGGCGCGGCGGGCGAGGGCGGCGAACATCGCGAAGTCCACCGCGCCAGCGCTGCGGCGGGCGACGACATTGCCGTATTCGAGCGTATCGCCGTTGAGCAGGATGGCCACGGGGAGGCCGGGGTGCTCCGCTTTCAGGCGGTCCACCGCCACGACCACCTGCGCCGTGCGCTCGTAGGCCGAGTGCTGGTCGCCGGCGATGATCAGCAGGGCCTCGGGCGCGGCCGCCGGCGGCGTGCCGGCCCAAAGCAGACCGTGGAAAACACTGAGGAGCGGGAGCAGGCGGCGGAACGGTTTCACGCCCCGGAGAGTGCAGTCCCCGCCGCGAGGCGGCAAGCCCGGTGGCGGCCGGATGGTTTCCCGCGTTGACCGGGGGAGGCGGGCGGGTAGTTAGACCCATCCGCCTTCGCCCCTTGGGCGCCCGGCGCGACGAGTCCCACCACATGAACCGGGTCCACATCAAGACTTACGGGTGCCAGATGAACGAACGCGACAGCGAGGCGGTCGCGGCGCTGCTGCGCGACCGCGGCTATCGCATCGTGCCGGACGAGGACAACTGCGACATCCTGCTGCTCAACACGTGCAGTGTCCGCGACGCCGCCGAGCAGAAGGCCATCGGCAAGGCCGCGCACCTCGTCGCCCGCAAGAAGAAGCAGCCTGACTTCATCCTCGGGATACTCGGCTGCATGGCGCAGAACCGCGGGGCCGAGCTCCTCGACCGCCTGCCCGACCTCGACCTCATCGTTGGCACGCAGAAATTCCACCAGGTGCCGGACTACCTCGACAACCTCCGCGCCGCGCAGGCCGCCGGCGTGCCCATCGGCGCGAGCATCGTGGACACCGCCGAGGAGACCGGTTCACAGAACACCATCCGCGACCACGTGCTGGAGGAGAAGCAGGTGTCGGCCTTCGTCTCCATCCAGCAGGGCTGCAACATGGACTGCGCCTTCTGTATCGTCCCGAAGACCCGCGGTGACGAACGATCGCGGCCGATGGACGACATCGTGCGCGAGTGCGCGCAGCTGGCGGAACGCGGCGTGAAGGAGATCACGCTGCTCGGCCAGATCGTCACCAGCTACGGCCGGCGTGACTACGCCCACACCGGCGGCATCACGCCCTTCGTGCAGCTGCTGGAGCGCGTGAACGCCATCCCCGGCATCCAGCGCATCCGCTTCACCTCGCCGCACCCGCGCGGCTTCAAGGACGACTTGATCCAAGCCTATGGCCGCCTCGAAAAACTCTGCGAGTATGTGCACCTGCCGCTCCAGTCGGGGTCGAACCGCATCCTGAAGGCGATGAACCGGCCCTATTCCCGCGAGCGCTACCTCGAGATCGTGTCCGCCCTGCGCGCCGTGCGGCCCGACATGTATATCTCGACCGATGTGATTGTCGGCTTCCCGGGCGAGACCGAGGAGGAATTCATCCAGACCCGCGAACTGTTCGAGGCCTGCAACTACGACATGGCCTACATTTTCAAATATTCCATCCGCAGCGGCACGCCGGCCGCGGACATGGGCGACCAGATCCCCGACGCGGTGAAGGAGGCGCGCAACCAGGAGCTGCTCGGCCTGCTGGCGGCCAACTCCGACCGCCGCAACGCCACCCTGCTCGGCACCACACAGGAGGTGCTGGTCGAGGGGCCGGACAAGAAGGGCCGGCGGTTCATGGGTCGCACCCGCGGCAACCGCATCGTCCATTTCGACGCCGACCCGCGGCTCGTGGGCGAACTCGTGCCGGTGAAAATCGAGCGTGTTTCCACGGCGGTGCTTTATGGCTCGCTCGCGCTGGCCGGAGTGGAAAACTAACCGCCCATGTCCCTTTTCCTCGCCACCCTGCTTCCCGGCCTGTTTCTCGCGTTGCTCGGCGCGCTCCTGCTCTGGCCCAACTCGCTGGTCGGCTCGACCGCTAAGGCCCTGCCGCGCTCGACCCGCGGCGCGTGGCTGTTTTTCGGGGCCGGCGCCGCCTGGTTCCTCTGGCGGCTGTCCCAGCTCAACGAGGCCGACCTGATTTTCTTCAAGACCCCGACCCCGGTGATGATCGGCTTCGGCGTGCTCGCCGTGCTGGCCTTCATCTACACGCCGGACTTCCTCGCCGTGCGCGGCCTGTGCGTGCTGATGCTGCTGGCCGCCGAGCCGTTGCTCTACGCCGCCTACATGGAATACCAGCACCCGCAGCGGCTTCTGATGGTCACCGCCGTCTATCTCGGTCTCGCGCTCGCCGTCTATCTGGCCGCCGCGCCCTACCGATTGCGGGATTTCCTTGAGTGGCTCTTTCTGCGCCCGGCCCGCGTGCGGCTGGTCGGCGCGCTCCTGCTGGCCTACGGCCTGGCAACGGCCGCCGCGGCCTTCACCTACTGAACATGTCCGCCGCCGCGCCGACCAAGACCGCGTTGCTCATCCTGGCCGGCCCTGCCGGCGTCGGCAAAAGCACGCTGTGCGACCGCCTGGTGCGCGAGGTGCCAGGCTTCGAGCGCGTCATCACCGCCACGACCCGGCCGCCGCGGCCCAATGAGCAGGACGGCCGTGATTACCATTTTCTCTCCGAGGCCGGGTTCGATGCGAAGCTTGCCGATGGCGAGTTCCTCGAGTGGGCCTGGGTGCATCGCAAATACCGCTACGGCACGCTCAAGTCCGCCGTGCTCGACCGCCTGCCGCACGCGAGCCTGGTGATGAACATCGACGTGCAGGGTGTGCGCAGCGTCCGCGCGGCGGCGGAGAAAATCCCTCTGATCAAATCACGGCTTGTCACCATTTTTGTCGCCCCGGACTCGCTCGACATCCTGCGCGAGCGCCTGCAGGGCCGCGGCCCGGTGAGCGCGGAGGAACTGGATCGGCGCATGCAGAGCGCCGAGTTCGAGTTGGGGGAGCGCCATGCCTACGACTACGTCATCCATAGTCGCACCAAGGAGCAGGATTTCCGCGCCCTGCTGGACTACTGGGCGCAGGCGCGGGCGCGGCTCGCCTGAGCGCCATGGCCCGTCCGCGCTTCCCGGTCAGCGACCACTGCGACGGCACGCATTTTTTCAACCCGGCGGGCCGGTTGCAGGCGCGGGGATTTTCCGAGCTGCCACGCTGGTGGTGGCAGCGGCTTGCCAAGGGGCAGGGCGTGCGCTGGCCGCGCTCCGTGCCGGCGCCGCGGACGCCGAAGCTGCCGGCCGGCGTCTCCGCCGGGCAGATGGCGGTCACGTTCATCGGACATTCCACGTTCCTGCTGCAGCTGCCAGGGTTGAACATCCTGACCGATCCGATCTTCGCCTCGCGCGCCGGGCCCTTCGGCCTGCTCGGTCCAAGGCGCGTCCGCCCCGCCGTGCTGCGTCTCGGCCAGTTGCCGCGTATCGACGTCGTGGTGATCAGCCACTGCCACTATGACCATCTCGACCTTGCCGCGTTGCGTTGGCTGTCACGGCGACACCAGCCCGCCATTGTCACGACGCTCGGCAACCGGGCCTGGCTTGAGGCGCGCGGCGTGGGCCGCGTGACCGAACTCGATTGGTGGGAGTCGACCGACGCCGCGCCGGAACTCCGCGCCACCTGCACGCCGGCCCAGCACTTCGCGGCCCGCACGCCGTGGGACAAGGCTCTCTCACTGTGGGGTGGATTCATGCTGCGCACGGCGGCGGGGCTGGTCTATTTCGCGGGAGACACCGGCTGGGCGCCGCATTTTGCCGAGATCCGGGCGCGGCTTGGCCAGCCCGCACTGGCCTTGCTGCCCATCGGGGCCTACGAGCCCCGTTGGTTCATGGAGGCGGTGCACCTGAATCCCGACGAGGCCGTCCGCGCGCATTGCGCGCTGGGAGCGCGCCAGTCGTTGGGCATGCACTTCGGAACATTCCAGCTGACCGACGAGGCCATCGATGCCCCGCCGCAAGCGTTGGCCGCAGCCCGCACGGCGCACCAAGTGGCGCCGACGGACTTTGACGTGTTGGATTTCGGTGAGACGCGACTGGTGCGCCTCAGCCCGCCGCCGGCGGAGGTGTCGCCGTTTCGCGGGTGACCTGATGCAACTTGAGCCGGCGGATGCCGCCGGGGGTCGGCCACGCAATCTCGTCGCCCACGCGGTAGCCCAACAATGCGGTGCCAATGGGCGCGAGCACGGAGATGCGTGCCTGATCGGGATCGGCGGCCGCGGGCAGGGTGAGCACGTAGGTTTCGTGTTCGCCAGTGTCGAGATCCTCGAGTTCCACGCGGCTGTTGAGGCCGACCGCCGTCGCCGGCACGGCGGTGGCGTCGAGCACGATGGCACGGGCGAGTTCGCCGCGCAGCCGGTCGATGGTGTCGCTCTTGCTACTGACGCCGACGACCAGGTGGCTCAGCAGACGATGGTCGTGGGAGGAGAGATAGATGTTCGTTGTATTCATGTTGTTTTTTGGGGGTTAGGATGAGGTGGTTTCAGTGAATGAGTGTTCCATGGGGCTGGGTTGGCGACGGGCGGCCGTCTCCAGACGATCAAGGTGATCGGGGGTCAGGCTCAGGTCGGTGGCCTGCGCAGCTTCCCGCACCTGTTCGGGCGCGAGGAAGCCGAGCAGCGGCGCGGTGACGCTGCCCCGGGTGAGGATCCAGGCGAGCGCCACCTGAGCGCTGGTCGCATCGAGCTCGGCGGCGATCTCGCTCAGGACGACCAGAACCGCGTGGCCCCGCTCGTTGCCATAACGCTCGCGCAGGCGCCGCGTCCGCGCCGTCTCGGGGGACGGCGCGAGGTGGTAGAAGCCAGTGAGGAAGCCGCCGGCCAGCGGGGATTGCGCGAGGAGCGCCACCCGGTATTCGCGGGCGAGGTCCATCGCGTCGGGCTCAAACGGGGCGCGCTCCAGCAGTGAATAGTCCGCCTGCAACGATTCCAGCCGGCAGCCTCCGCGCCGAGCCGATCGGCCGAGCGATTCCATGAAGCGCCATACCGGAAACCCGGACGCGCCCACGTAGCGGAGCTTGCCGGCACGCACGAGATCGTCGATGGAGCCGAGGACTTCATCCATCGGCAAGAGCGCGTCGCTCCACTCGATGACCAGCAGGTCGAGGTGTGTGGTGTGAAGCCGGCGCAGTGATTCCTCGCACTGGCGGCGGATGGAGTCGGCGAGCCCGGCGTGGGGGCCGGGCCCCGGACGGACCAGCCGCATGCGCGTCGAGAGCACCAAGCTGTCGCGGGCGCTCGGGTTGTCCTGCAGCCAAGCGCCCACGAGCTCTTCCGAACGGCAGAGCCCCGGTCCGGCGGCGGCCGGACCACAGGTGGTCGTCTGGATGAAATTGCCTCCGGCGGCGCGATAAGCATCGAGGATGGCGCGGGAGGTTTCGTCGTTGGTCCGCCAACCAAACTGCATGGCGCCGAGGCAAAGCTCGGACACGGGCAGGTTGGTGCGGCCAAATTTTCTCTGATTCATGTCTCTGTCGTCTAAGGGTGGCTCGTCGATCGGGGCGGCGAAAGGGTTCGGGTGTGAGCGGACGCGGGCGGATCAGGCATTGGACAAGATCTCGCGGAAGGGCGGATGGGATCCGGCGGGGCTAAGCAGACGCCCCTGTTTTACCCCGGTGTCCGCTTTGCGAGCGTCTAGGCCGGGTGATCAAAACCTCAGACGCAAGCAGTCGCAGCACCGGGTGTGCCCGGGAAGATACCCGGAGCCCCGTGATTCGGTCGGTGCGACTGTTGGTGGAACGAAGTCATCTTGTCTCAGTTACCGATAGCCCCGAAAAATATTCTGTCAAGGCCCGTGCGGCCCTCGTCCCATCGCACGTTCGCTTAGCGGTTCAGTTGGTCTCGGGGCGGTTCGCCGGGCGGCGGGGTGGCTTGGGTCTTCTTGTATTCGTCGCTGCGGCGCAGCGCATCGCGCACATCGCCCTCGGTCCAATTCCTTTCCAGCAACTGCTGCTGGAAATGGCGCAGGCCTTCGGGGTCCACCTCGCGGCCCAGCACATCGCGGTAAGCGCGCCGCACGATTCGTTCCGCGCCAGCCTGGCGGTATTCGTCGCCTCGGCGGATGTTGTCGCGCATCATGCGTTCGCTCCAGCCTTGGTCTATAATCAGGCTGCGGTAATCGCGAAGGCCGGTGGGATCCGGCTCGCGCCCCAGCAGGTCGAGATAGGCGCGTTTGATGATGACCTCGGGCTCCGCCCGGGGTTCGTCGCGCCGGCGCAGCTCGACGCGCAGCGAGGAAATCCTGTCATTCCAACTGGTGGTCGCGCTGCCTGGCAGCAGGCGGCCGATAAGGTTGCGGGCGCTTTCCGTCAGGCGCATCACGGCGCCGCGGAAGTGGGCGTCGGCGTGCACGTAGATCTCGGCCCCGCCCTCGACGCGGATGGAGGAGATGCCGTCATTGAGCCTGGCCCCGCCGGGAAAAGTCTGGCCGGAGAGGTTGTCCAAGGATTCTCCGGGATAAAGCACCAGGCGGTCGCCGCGATAGTCGGCGTCCTGAAAGAGTATGACCCGTGGGCCTCGCTCTCGTTCGTGGTCACGATCGCGGGCCTGGTCGTCGTGCCGGTCGCGCGTTGAATCTGCGGCGGCCGCTGAAGCCACCAGCAGACCGCCGATCAGAAGGAGGAGGGTTCGGCCGAGGTTCATGCGGGTGAGACGTCGGCCGGCTGGGGGTATTCAATTTTTCCGTGCGGCGGCCGCCCGCTCAAACCTCGAGCTGGGGCCGGGTGGGCTCGGGCCAGTCGACGTGGAAGAACTTGCCGCGCGGCTGGTCCACGCGCTCGTAGGTGTGCGCCCCGAAATAGTCGCGCTGGGCCTGGAGCAGGTTGGCCGGGAGGCGGGCCGAGCGGTAGCTGTCGTAGTAGGCGAGGGCGGAGAAGAAGGTCGGGGCGGGCACGCCGCACTCGGCGGCGAGAGACACGACCTTGCGCCAGTTGGCCTGCGCCTTCTTCACCGTCTTGTTGAAATATGGGTCGAGGAGCAGGTTTGCGAGGTCGGGTTTCCGCGCATAGGCCTCGGTGATCTTCTGCAGGAAGGCGGCGCGGATGATGCAGCCGCCGCGGAAAATCTGGGCAATCTCGCCGAAGTTGAGCTTCCAGCCGTATTCCTGCTGGGCGGTGCGCATGAGCTGGAAGCCCTGCGCGTAGGAGCAGATCTTCGAGCAATAGAGCGCATCGTGGATGGCCTGGATGAGGGCCTTCTTCGCGCCGCGATATTTCTTGCCCGGGCCCTTGAGGATCTTCGCCGCGGCGACGCGCTCGTCCTTGATGGCGGAGATGCAGCGAGCGAACACGGCCTCGGCGATGGTCGGGGCAGGCACTCCCATGTCGAGGGCGTTGGTCGAGGTCCACTTGCCCGTGCCCTTTTGGCCGGCGGTATCGAGGACGACGTCGACGAAGGCTTTCTTTTTCGTAGCTGGGTCCCTTTGTTTGAGAATATCGGCGGTGATCTCGATAAGGAAGCTGTCGAGCGCGCCGCGGTTCCACCCGGCGAAGATCTCCGCCTGTTCGGCGGGCTTGAGGCCGAGCAGGCCGGACATGAGGGCATAGGCCTCGCAGATCATCTGCATGTCGCCGTATTCGATGCCGTTGTGGACCATCTTCACGTAGTGGCCCGCGCCGTTCTCGCCGATGTAGGTCGTGCAGGGCACGCCGCCGGTCACGGGCTTGCCGGGCGCGGCGCCGGGGATGGGCTTGCCGGTCTTGGCGTCAACCTTGGCGGCGACGGCCTCCCAGATGGGCTTCAATTCCTGCCATGCGGCGAACTCGCCGCCGGGCATGAGCGACGGGCCGAAACGCGCGCCTTCCTCGCCGCCGGACACGCCGGAGCCGATGAAACGCAGGCCTTTTTCGCGGAGCGCCTTCTCGCGGCGGATGGTGTCGGTCCAGAGCGCGTTGCCGCCGTCGATGATGATGTCGCCCGGCTCGAAGACTGCGGCGAGCCCGTCGATCACGGCATCAGTCGGCTTGCCGGCCTGGACGAGGATGATGGCCTTGCGGGGCTTCGACAGGGAGGCGGCGAATTCCTGGAGGGTCTTGGTGCCGACGAGTCCACCCGGTGTGTTCGGGTTCCCGGCAACAAACTTGTCGGTCTTCTCGGTGGTGCGGTTGTAAACCGAAATCCGGAAGCCGTGGTCGGCGATGTTAAGGGCGAGATTCTGACCCATCACGGCGAGGCCGATGAGTCCGATGTCAGAGTGCGTTTTGGCCATGAGAGTGGCCACAGAAATAACCCCCGGTGGGGCAAAGACCAACCTGTTTTTAGCCGCTAACCGTGTAATAACCCAGCCTGTTGACCATCAGCGCTTGGGTTGCGTGCCCTGCTTGGTGGCGTAGGCGCCGGCGCTCGGGAAGAAGGGGGCGATGCGCTCCACGATCGGGGTCAGAAACTTCGGCTCGTTGCGATTGTAGACCCAGGAGAAAAACACGATGGTGCCGACCACAAAGACCACGATGCTGGCGATGATCTTGTTCATCTTCATCACGCGGCGAAAAAGAAAAATCGTCAGGACAAAGGCACCGATCGCGATGCCGATCTTCAGCCAGATGGCCGGTGGCATCGTTTGAATCTTCTCCCAAGCGGTGACGGCGAACAGTGGCATGGCTTACGGGTTAGCCGGAAAGGGCGGTGAGACGAGCCCTTTTTGATTCGGGTCGGGAATTAACCGGGGTTTGACTGGTGAACCCAGCCACCGGACGGCTTGTCCCGGTTCGCACATCCTGAAAATGCGCCCGGAGGTCGCGTTCCACCCCAAGGCCAAGCCCCTGTCACTGATACCGGCCGGCGAGGCCGAAATAATCCAGCAGCCAGGCCTCCTTCCAGATGCGGAAGCGTCCCTCCGGCGTGATCTTGCCGTATTCCTCGCGGTCGGCATGCGGCAGCAGGTAACCCAGCTGGGTGTTGATGATTTCCATCTGTTGCTGCTGCTGGTTGATGTCGTCTATCGGTTGGATGGTCCAAACCTGCGCCGTTTCGCCGGATTGGCGCACCCGCGCGAGGTGCCGGGCCACCAGCTTGGCGAGGTGGCGGCACCAGGGGTGGCGTTCCACGTGCCAGCTTTCCGGATAAAAACCGCCGAAGGGAATATAGAGATTGTCGGTCACATGCCGGCGCCCGGTGGCCGTCTGCGTGGCCAGGCTGAAACAAACCGTGAGGACCCCGTTTTCCTGGGGCACAAAAAGCACGTGCAGCCGCAGGGTGTCGTCGTGGCTCTGATACACCGAGGTGCGGAGCCAGACTCCGCCGCCCAACTCGGCCTTGAGGGCCTGCACCGGGGTGAACCGGTTGTCGCGCAGCCAGTCGCGGACCTTGAGCAGCCGGGGCTGGGTGGGCCACTCATCCCCGCCGGTGTTCACGACATAGCGCGGAAAAAGCGGCATCGGGCTGAGGCTGATGGCGCTGACTTTCAGCCAGTTGAAGCCGGACTCGAGCAGGAACCACAAGAGGAACACCGCCGCGGCCACGGTCCAAAATGGCCGGTCAATCCATCCGAGCTGCGCATTGGTCTGCGCCGCGAACAGCGCGAACAGGATCCAGCGCAGCCAGCGGATCGGGATCGCCAGCACGGGCGAGGCCATGCGCAGGTTGATGTAGAACAGCAACAGCAGCACGGCGGCGGCCGGAGTGAGAAACAGGAGGATGGGTTCCGGCATGGTCCGGGTGGAGGCGGGCGGGCCCGCCCAAGGCTCAGCTCAGCCGCACGGGCATGATGACGCACACGAAGCTCTCCAGCGTCTTGAAGACGCCGGGGCTGACCTCATCCTTCAACTCGAAGAAGACCTCGTCCTTGGTCAGAGCGCGGAGCGGATCCATGACAAACTGAGGATTGAACGCCACCTGCAGGTCTGGTCCGCTGTAGGAAATTGCCATGGACTCGTGGGCCTCGCCGAAGTCCGGTGAGGACGCGGTGATTTCCAGCAGGTTGGCGGTGACCTTGACCTTGACGGAATTGGATTTCTCGGAGGTGACCAGGGCGGCGCGATGCACGCATTCCAGGAACAGCTCGCGCTCCAACTTGATGCGCTGGTGGGTCTCCTTGGGAATCACCTGCTGGTAGTTCGGGTAGTTGCCCTCGACGACCTTGGAAAAGAGATAGATGTTGTCCGTCAGGCCGCCTGCGTCCTTGCCGGTGTCGATCTGGAAGGCGGCATGCCGCTCGTTGAAGGCAATCTTCAGCTTTTCGCCCTTGCCGAGCAGGCGGAGGAGCTCGGCCACGGTCTTGGCGGGCAGGATGATCGCGCCGGCGCTGGCGGCAGGCACGGTCATTTCCTTGCTGACCATGGCGAGGCGGCGGCCGTCGGTGGCGACCAGTGCCAGCTTGCCGTCCTTGAAATTGAAATAGACGCCGTTGAGGATGTAGCGGGTCTCGTCAGTCGATTGGGCGTAGGAGACGTTGCTCAGCATGGTGGCGAGCTCGCCCTGTTCGAGGGTGTAGGCCTTGTCGTCGCCGGAGGTTGGCAACTTGGGGAACTCTTCGGCGCCGATGCCCATGATGCGGAAGTTGGAGCCGCCGGAGGCAATCTTCACCTGGTGGGAAGCATTGGCGTCGAACGAGACATCCACGTTCGGCAGCTCGCGCACGATGGTGGCCAGCCGCTTGACCGGCAGGGTGACGCTGCCGCCTTCCTTGATCTCGGCCTTGATCTTGCAACGGATGCCCAGATCGAGATTGGTTGTGGTCAGGGAGATATGGTCCTTCTCGGCCTCGATCAGCACGTTGCTCAGGATAGGCATGGCCGCCTTGGAGCCCACAACGTTGAGGACCTGGGCCAGGCCGTTGCTGAAGTGGTCGCGGTTGATCTTGAATTTCATCGGGCGGAAAACGGGGTGGGTGGTTTTAACTAACAAAGGGTGATTGGAGAGAGATACAATAATGAAAAGTATCCGTATTATTATGGGGGCGGTTTATCGGGATAACCCTGGCGCCACCGAGTGAAAACCGCCCGTGGCGATCCTGTGAACCAGTCCTGAACAAGAGCGAATAACCGCCGGGTTGCTCACAAGAGGAAGTTATTCAGAACTTCCCTGCTTCATCTTCACAACCTTTCGGCGCAGGGCCCGCATCTGCGCATGGCGCACGCCGCGCTGGTAATGGGCGAAAAGGCCATAGGCAATGTAGCCGAGGAAGAGAAACACCAGCGCGACCTCGCGCATCTTGACCACCAGGGCGGCGATGATGACCACGAGCACGAAGGTGCGGAAGCGGGTCTTGGTCTCCCAATTGATCTGCTTGAAACTGGGATAGCGAATGGTGCTGACCATCAGGAAGGCCACGAGGAGCAGCAACAGCGGCAGCGCGACCGTCAACTGGCGCAACTCGCGGTCATTCTTGGCCAGGTTGACGAGCAGGAGCACCAGCGAGGCCACCATGCCGGCGGCGGCGGGGATGGGCAGCCCGACGAAGTCCTTGTGCGACTCCACCTCGGCGCGATGGAGCAGGGGGTTGGTGATGACATTAAACCGCGCCAGGCGCACGGCGCCGCAGAGCAAGTAGATGAAAGCGATGAACCAGCCGAGCTCGCGGAACCACTGGTATTCCTCGCGGGGCGCCAGGATGAGGAAGAAGGCCATCAGCGCCGGCGCCATGCCGAAGGAGACCACGTCGGCGAGCGAATCGAACTCCGCCCCAAAGAGCGAGGTGCGCCCGCCCCACCGGGCGAGGCGGCCGTCCAGGGAGTCGAACACGACGGCGAGCAAAATAAACCAGACCGCCTGCGTGTAGAGCTCGAGCGCGGTGGAGCCGCCGCCCGGGTGCAGCAGCGCGTATTCGCGCGCATACTCGCCGGCGTCGGTCAGCAGCCGCGCTTGGATGCACTTGATGACAGCCACAAAGCCGCAGAAAAGATTCCCCGCCGTCATCAGGTTCGGCAGGAAATAAATCCGGCTGGCCGTGGTGACGTTGTAGGGGTTGTCGCGCTGCTCGAGGTCGGGCATGTCGGCGGGGCGGGATTACTTGGTGAGGCTTTCGAGGTATTTCCAGAACTTCGAGTCCTGCTCGAAGAGCTGCTTTTCACTCACGGGCAGCTTCATCCGGAAAAGGGCGTCCTCCAGCGAGGATTTGTGCAGGATATAGTGGGTATGGAGCGTCTCCCCGCGCACCTCGAAGTAGAAGCGGAAATCGCCGGCACGCAGCCGGTAGAGGTCCTTGCCGCCGCGATGGAACTTGCCCAGCGGCTCGCGTGGGTGGGCGAGGTCGGCCGGGCGGATCTGGCTGATCGGCTCGATGGCTTCCAGCTGCGCCAGTTTGTCGAGCCGGTTCAGCTCGCGCATGCTTTGTTCGGAGAAGGTGACCTGATACATGATGGAGGGGACGGAGCCACAACCGTGGAGGGGGCGGCGCGTCTTGTCTAGGCAACGTCACCCCTATATCCCTGTCCTCCTGAAAACCAGCTCCGTTTCGCTTGCGCTTCTGGCCGCCACCCTGCTTGCGGCTTCCGCTCCGGCCCCCAGACTGAAATGACAACCGCG
Organism: Lacunisphaera sp.; assembly: GCA_039807025.1. Classification (GTDB taxonomy): domain Bacteria; phylum Verrucomicrobiota; class Verrucomicrobiia; order Opitutales; family Opitutaceae; genus Lacunisphaera. The sequence continues at coordinate 8,597 of JBDHQK010000026.1, read as the reverse complement.
CAGCCCACGCCGCAAGGAGCTCCTCAAGCGTTTCGACACGGATGGCGACGGGCAGCTGAACGACGCTGAAAAGCAAGCCGCGCTCAAGGCGTTCATGGACGACCAGCCCGCCGGCAAGCGGAAGAAGGGCAGGTAGCCGCCAGCATCTTTGTTGCACGGGGGCCGCGGCGCGCTAGAACCGCGTCATTAAAACCACCCCTTCCGTCACCCTCGCCGACATCCGCGCCGCCCGCCGCCGCATCGCCAGCGGCGTGATCGTGTCGCCCTGCCCCGAGTCCATCCCGCTCTCCGAGATCACCGGGGCGCGGGTCTACTGCAAACTCGACAACTTCCAGCGCACCGGCTCGTTCAAGGAGCGCGGCGCCCGCAACGCGCTGCTCCAGCTGGAGCCCGCGCAAAAAAAGCGCGGGGTCATCGCCGCCTCCGCCGGCAACCACGCGCTCGGTCTCACCTATCACGGCCGGCTGCTCGGCGTGCCGGTGACGGTGGTCATGCCCGACTACGCGCCGCTCATCAAGGTCAGCACCTGCAAGCGGCTCGGCGCGCGCGTGATCGTGGCGGGGAAGGATTTTGCCGAGGCCCGCGCCCACGCCGACGCGCTGGCGGACCGCGAGGGCCTGGCCTACATCCACGGCTTCGACCATCCCGCCATCATCGCCGGGCAGGGCACGATGGCCCTCGAGATTTTCGAGCAGGTGCCCGACGCTGATGCCCTTGTTTGCCCCATCGGCGGGGCCGGGCTCATCGCCGGGCTGGCCGTTGCGGCCAAGGCGCTCAAGCCGCGCCTGAAGATCATCGGCGTCGAGTCCGTCGCCACCGCCAGCTTCACCGCCGCACTCAAGGCCCGGCGCCCCGTTTCCATCCCGCGCCGCGCCACCTTGGCGGACGGACTTGCCGTGCTCAAGGTCGGAGGCAACGCCTTCGAGCTGGCGCGCACCCGCGTGGACCAGGTCGTGCGCGTTTCCGAGGACTGGATCGCCCTCGCCATCCTCCGCATGGTTGAGCTGGAAAAGACCGTCGTCGAGGGGGCGGCCGCCGCCCCGCTGGCCGCGCTCATGGCCGGTCTGCTGCCCGGGCTGCGCGGCAAGAAGGTCGTGCTCACTGTCTGCGGCGGCAACATTGATCCGGCCATCCTCAGCCGCGTCATCGAGAAGGGGCTCGTGCACGATGGTCGCCTCACGCGCTTCACCGCCGTCATCAGCGACCGGCCGGGCGGCCTCGCCGAGCTCACGCGCGTCGTGGCGGCGAGCGGCGCCAGCATCAAGGACATCGAGCACGACCGCGCCTTCAGCGGCCCCGACGTCTCGGCGGTGAACGCCGTCTGCACGGTTGAGACCCGCGACCACGCGCACATCCGCGCGTTGCACCGCGCGCTCCGCCAGCACGGGTTTCCCGTGCTGCGGGCGGATTGACGCCGGTCAGGCTTTTTTTCCGAACGCCGGATCCACCTTCAGGAATGCCGTCGCCGCGAAAGACGGGATTGTCGCCACGCAGACCCACAGGAAAAACAGCGGGTAGCCGAGGTGGTCCTGGATCCAGCCGGCGGCCATGCCGGGCAGCATCATGCCCAGGGCCATGAACCCCGTGCAGAGCGCGTAGTGCGCCGTCTTGTGTTCCCCGTCGGCCACCATCATCATGTAAACCATGTAGGCGGTGAACCCGAAGCCGTAGCCGAATTGCTCCACCGCCAGCGCGGCGCCGATCACGGCCAGGTGCTCGGGTTGGGCCGCCGCGAGATAGAGGAAGACCGCGATGGGGGCGTGCATGATGATGATCATCGGCCACAGCATCCGCTTGAGGCCGAACCGCGAGATCACATAACCCCCCGCCAGCCCGCCAAGGGTCAGCGCGATGATGCCGATCGTGCCATAGACCAGGCCCACCTGCTGCGTCGTCAGGCCGAGGCCGCCCACGGCGCGGGTGTCGAGCAGGAAGGGTGTCACCAGCTTGAGCAGTTGGGCCTCCGCCAGCCGGTAGACGAGCAGGTAGGTCAGGATGAGACGGATGTCCTTTTTGCGGAAAAAGGCGGCGAACACCTCGAGATAACCCGCGGCGAAGGCCGCGGCACGCGGCGCAGGGCCGTCGCTGGCAGGCCGCGGCAGCGCGGCCAGATGATATAGCGCCGTCAGCAGGAAGAACCCTGCGAGCACCACAAACACCCAGGTCCAGGCGCGAGCGACATCCCCGGTGAGATCCTGCAGCGTGCCGGCCAGATAGACCAGGCCGCCTTGGCCCGCGATCATCGCCAGCCGGTAAAAGGTGCTGCGCACGCCGACAAACGCGGCCTGCTGGTGCGCGGGCTGGGCCAGCAGGTAGAAACCGTCGGCGGCGATGTCGTGCGTGGCCGAGCTGAAGGCCATCAGCCACAGCACGGCCAGCGAGTAGCGGAAAAAGTCCGGCCCCGGCAGCGTCAGCGCGATCATCGCCAGCGCCACCCCGAGGACGAATTGCAGGCTCACGATCCACCAGCGCTTCGTGCGAAACAGGTCCACCAGGGGTGACCACAGCGGCTTGATGACCCACGGCAGGTAGAGCCAGCTCGTGTAGAGCGCGATATCGGTGTTCGAGACCTTGAGGTTCTTATACATGACGACCGAGAGCGTCATCACGACCACATAGGGGATGCCCTGGGCGAAATAGAGCGTGGGGATCCAGCGCCAGGGATGCGACGGTTGGGGGGGCGGGCCAGCCATGGAATGGCGGCCAACGTGGGGGCCTGCCGCGCGCGGCGCAATGGCAGAGAAATCGCCGCCCGCGCTCAGCGGCCACCCGGCGCCGCGACAGCCACCGCCGCCGGGGAAGCCGGCGCGGGCGTGGGATCGAGAAGCGCCACCAGCACACCCAAGGCAATAATCGCCGCGAGAAACTTGAAATAGGGATCGTGTTTCATGCCGGCCAAGACGGGCCGGTCCACCCCGCGTTTCGCCGCGGGAGGAAATATGCCCGGCGAAAATTCGCTCGTCCGCGTAACCGCCGCCCCGGGGCCGCGTCCGCGCCTCAGAGCCAGGGGGGCCGCGCCACGGTCTGGTCGCCGCCGCGCGGCACGACGATCAAGTCACTGGCTTGCATTTCAACGGCGTGGTCGCGGAGTTGATCTTGTCCGCAGCGGTCATCGGGTTTGGGGCAAACAGCCGGGAGGCTTCAGCGCTTTTTCTTTGCGGGCTTTTTCTCGGCGGCCTCGGCAAAGGCCCGGTCGTCATCATTCACCTCGGACGAGGCCGGTTTTTCAACCGCGTCTGCGGCGCTGGCGGTGGTGAGGCCGGGATTTCCGGCCGAGGAGCCGGTGCTTTGGCCGGCCCGGGCGGCGGGAGCCGACAGGGGCTCGGCAGACAAACGCTTGATGCGCTCGGCCAGCGGCGGGTGGGTGGAGAACACCTTCTGCGGGCCGGCGGGGATTTGCTGGAGACGGAGGAGCGCGGCGCGCAGGCCGCCGGGAGCGTAGCCGGTGGTGGCGGCCAGATCTTGGCCGGTGTGGTCCGCGGCAAATTCCGTGGGGTGGCTGTAGCCCTGGTCGACGAGAAACTTCACGATCTTCTCGGTGTTGAGCCCCACCTGATTGAGGTAGGCCTCGGCTTCCCGGGTGTTGCCGCTGCGCATGGCGACCTGCTTCATGAGCACGGAGCCCTTCTCGCCGGTCTCGATGATGCGCAGGGCATCGCGGCCGGTGATGTGAGCCATTTCGTGGCCCAGGATGCCGGCCAGCTGGTCGTCATCCGTCGTGATCTGGTAGAGCCCGCGGGTGATGAAGACATAGCCGTCGGGCGCGGAAAAGGCGTTGATCGTGTCGGAATTGAGGAGGCCGAAGCGCCAGGGGTGGTCCGGGCGCGCCGAGTAGCGGGCGAGGGCGCCGCCGATCAGGTTGAGGCGGCGCATCGCCGCCTCGTCCCGCACCAGGCCGCCGAAGCGGCCGATGATCTCCAGGGCCACCGTGTCGCCGAGCGAGCGTTCCTCCTCGGGGCCGAGGCCGGAGACCAGCTTCGCGGCGTCCTGTGCGGTCGAGAGGCCCTTCTTGAGCTGGTCGGCATTGCCGAGGGCCTTGCTCAGGCCGCCGAGATCAAACGCGAACGCCGACGTGGCGAGGCCGGCCGCGAACAACAGGAATATCAGGCGCGGGCTCATTGGTATTCCCCCTTCTTTTGCTCCTTCAGGAAGGAGTCCACCGCCGCGGGCGTGAACGCCCGGCATTGCGCGAGCAGCCAGTTGAGATCATCGCGGGCCTGGGTGAGATTGCGGCGGGCCGCATAATCGTCGGCCGCGGGCGAGAGCGGGCGGGCGGCGGCGGTCGCGGTCGTGGCGCTGGCGGACAGGCCCATCGCGCCGAGGCCCTTGCCTTCCGCAGGCTTGGTTTCGCTGAGGTTGCCGGCGAAGACCCAGCCCGCCGCCGAACCGTCGCTGACGCGCAGCCACGCGCCGCGCACTTCCGCGATCTGCACCGGGCGACCGGCGGGGAGCCGGCCAACCGTCGCGGCCAGCGCGGCGGGCTCGGCGAGCAGGTTGGTCTCAAGGCGCTTGGTGTAGGCGGTGCCGCCGGCCGTGAGCGCGGCGGGCAGGGGGGCGGTCGCCGCCAGGGCGAGCAGGACGGCTGGCCACCAGCGGGCGGGTGGGGTGGTGGGGTTCATTTTGATTTCAGGATTAGGATCGGCTCCCAGTCGGACGGGGGCGGTTCATCCGCATAAAGCCCGGCCAGTCGGAGCAATTCGGCGGTGACAGCATCATCCGGGCGCAGCGCGAGCGCACGGCCAAAATCGACGGCGGCCTCCGCAAATCTGCGTAGGCCATAGGCGGCATAGGCGGGGAGATAACAGTCAAGGAATGCGCGCTGCTCCGCCGTCAGGTCGGTCGGCGCGCCGACCAGTTCATGCACCTCGATGGCTTGCAGCTTGCCCTTGACGCGCAACCGCGTGAGCGGGCGGGTCGCCATCCGGCCCGCCACGGCGCGCGCGGTCGTCTCGCCGATCAGGATGCCGGTGCCGAATTCCTTGTTCGCACCCTCGAGGCGCGAGGCGAGGTTCACCGCGTCGCCCATCACGGTGTAGTTCTTTTTGCGCGCCGAGCCGAGGTTGCCGACGATCATCTCGCCGGTGTTGAGGCCGATGCGCACCTCGAGGGTGACACCCACGGCGGCGTAGCGGGTGTTGATGGCCGCCAGCGCCTGCCGGGCCTCCAAGGCGGCGCGACAGGCCGCCAGCGCGTGGTCGGGCAGCGCTGCGGGCACGCCGAACACGGCCATGACGGCGTCGCCGATGTATTTGTCCACATACGCGCCGTGGCGGTGCAGGCACTCGCTGGTCTCCTCCAGGTAGGCGTTGACGACCTCGACCATTTTCTCGGGCTCGTCGCGGAGTTTCTCCGACAATTCGGTGAAGCCCACGAGGTCGGAGAAAAACACCGTGGCTTCGCGTCGCTCGCCGCCAAGGCGGATGGCATCCGGGTGCCGCACGAGGGTGGCGACGACCACCGGATCCACGTAGGCGCCGAACATCGCCTGTATTTCGCGCTTGCGCGCCTGCTCCTGCCAGAAACTCTCCGCCACGACGCCGAGCAGCGCCAGCACCCCAGCGGTCACCGGGGTGGCCGGCGGCAGGAACCAGCCGGCGGAGAGCAAAGCATACGCGCCGCCCGCCAGCAGCACGACGAGGCCGCCCGTCATGACCAACGGTCCCCGCAGGGAGGTCTGGGCGCGCCCGGCCCAGCCGATGGCGAGCGCCACGCCGAGCGCGAGCAGCAGCAGCGAGGGCCGCGGCACGGCCGCGATGAAGCCACCGGCGGTGTGATTGGCCCACGCGGTCCAGTGGAGCATCACGCCCGACTCCACCTTGCCGACCGGCAGCGCCTTCACGTCAAACGTGCTGCTGGCATTCGCCCCCACGAACACGACCCGGCCCCGCACCTGCCGCGTGAACTCTTCCGGAAACGGCGGCAGCGCCGCCAGCGCCCTGGCCATGGGCGCAAATTCCAGATCCGGCGAGGCCGCGAGCACCTGTTGCAGGCCCGGCTCGCCGGCCGCGATGAAGGGCGCGGCCGAGAGCACCGGCACCCCGAGGGTGCGGAGTTTCTCCAACCCGCCATGCCAGCGGAGCAGGCCGCCAGGCTCCGCCGGAGGGCGGTCGAGCGCGGCCGCGACCAGCGAGCCCGACAGCGGGTAGGCCCGCGCGATGCCGTCGTCGTCCGGTCGGAACTCCACCAACCCGGTGCGCGGGGTCGGGAAGTAATCGGCGTGTTGGCGGACAAAATCCGCGTTCCAGATAACGGGCGGGCGCTCCGCCGTGCGCGCCAGCACGAGCTCCGGCACGGCGGCGGCCACGTTGGCCAGCACCTGGTCGTCCATCGCGTCGGATTCCTCAAAAAAGGTGAAGTCCCCCACGATGCGCTTCGCCCCCGCCTGGTGCAGCGCGAGAAAAAGCTGGGCGAAGACGCGCCGCGGATACGGCCAGCGCACGCCCTGCGCGCTCATCGCCGCCATCGTCTGCTCGTCCACCAGCACCAGCGCGGAGTCGGCGGGCAGCGGCGGCGCGCGCAGCGGGTGCCGGCTGGCGTGGTCGAAGAAAGCCCGGTCCAGCGCGGGGCCGGTCGGGGAAAAGTGAAAGCCCAGCAGCAGGAGCGCGACAGGCCAGAGCCAGCGCCAGCGGGAGAAGGGAGAGGTGCGGACGGCGGTGGACAAACGGCGGGATGAAACCGGCGAACCCGCCGCGAGGCAAGCGTCCGCCGGGCAGATTCTTGACCCGGCGGCGGCATGCGACAGGCTTGCGGTGTTATGCGGCGGCGCGGATTCATGGGCGTGGCGGGTTGGCTCGGGCTGGGGCTCGGGCTGGGGCTCGGCCTGACGGTCGCGACCCACCTGGTGGCCGCGCCGAAACCGGCGATAGTGGACCAGCTCCGGCAGGCGCTCGCGGAACAGCGTGTGGTGTCGTTCCGGTATCACGGTCACGCGCGGCGCGTGGAGCCGCACGCGCTCGGCCGCGTGACCGAGGGCCGCCTCGCGCTGTTGGGCTGGCAGGTGGCGGGCGGCAGCGCCAGCGAGCCTCCTCCCGGCTGGCGCACCTTCGTTCTGGCGGAGATCACGGGGTTCAAGCTCACGCGCAAGACCTTCGTGGCCCGCTTTGATTACGACGCGGCCACCTCCGGCCTGAAATCCATCGAGGCGGAAGTGGCCCGCCCGCCCTGAGCCGCGCTCAGTCGTTCAGGTCGCGGTCCTTCCAGTATTTTGTGCCCTGCAGCGTGGCCTGCAGCGCGAGACCGTTTTTCGTGAGTTGGTAAAGCTCGACGCCGTCGATCACGTTGCCCGATAGGGCGAGTTGCGCGCCCTTGTCGTCGGACTTCGCCGCGGCGTCAGCCTGGCCGCTGAAGTCCCAGCCCTTGTCGATGAAAGCCTGCAGCCTGGCCTTGTCGTGGAAAATGAACACGCCGCGAAAATCCTTCACGCCCAGCCCGAGGCCGATTCCGGCCGAGCCCATCTTCATGAAGGTCTCATGGCCCTTCTTGTCCACCACGATGCCATGCCCGCCGGCGAAGCTGGCGAGCACGAGGTTCACGCCGACGTTGGAGAACACGGCGTAGCCCGCAGCCTTCTTAATCCGCGCCTTCAGCTCCGGCTTCTGCTGGTAGAGCTCGGCCAGCACGGCATCGCGCATCGCGCGGGTCTTCGCCTTCTTGTCGTCGAGCGAATCCTTGGCTGAGGCTAGGGGCGCGGCGAACAGCAGGAGCAGGGAAAGGAAAAGCGGCAGGCGAGGCAGGAGGGTCATGGACACACTCAACCGCAATGGGCAGCGGCGCGCAAAGGCAAAACCCCGTAAATGGGAGCGCGCCAGTTGCCCGCGCGGCCGCTTAGTAAACCTGTTCCTCCAGCAGCGCGAAGAGCTCGGCTTCCGTGATCCGGCGCTGGGCCATCGTATCGCGCTCGCGCAGCGTGAAGGTGTCGCCGGGCTTCTCGATCGTGTCGAAGTCGATGGTCACGCACCACGGCGTGCCGGCCTCGTCCTGGCGGCGGTAGCGTTTGCCGATGGCGCCGCCGTCGTCGTATTGCACGGCGTAGCGGCGCTGGAGCTTCTTGTAGAGGGCCTGGGCGCGGCTCGTGAGCTGCTCCTTGTTCTTGAGCAGCGGCAGCACGGCGACCTTCACCGGCGCGATGCGCGGCGAGAACCGCAGCACCGTGCGCTTCTCGACGTTGCCCTTCTCGTCCTTGACCTCCTCCTCCGCGTAGCCGGCGCAGAGCACGGCGAGCAAGATGCGGTCGACGCCGACGGCGGGCTCGATGACGTGCGGCACGAACTTCTTCTTCGTCGCCTCGTCGAACAGCTCCTGCGGCTTGCCGCTGGCGGTGGCGTGCTGGCCGAGGTCGTAGTTGCCGCGGGCGGCGATGCCCCACAGCTCCTGCACGCCGAAGGGATACTTGAACATGATGTCCACCGTGCCCTTGGAATAGAACGCGAGCTTCTCCTTCGGGTGGGCATGGCGCGAGAGGTGCGAGGCGGGCAGGCCGATGCTCTTCAGCCAGTCCTCGCACCACACGATCCACTCCTCGTGGCACTTGGCCCAGTCGGCGTCCTCGTGGATGAAATACTCCATCTCCATCTGCTCGAACTCGCGCGAGCGGAAGA
>JBDHQK010000025.1:0-25776 GCA_039807025.1 Lacunisphaera sp. | reverse complement strand
AGGAGCTGCTTCTGGACCTGCATGACCTTGTTCAGCGTCTCGATCATGTGGACCGGGATGCGGATGGTGCGGGCCTGGTCGGCGATGGAGCGGGTGATGGCCTGGCGGATCCACCACGTGGCGTAGGTGGAGAACTTGTAGCCGCGGCGGTATTCGAATTTCTCGACGGCCTTCATGAGGCCCATGTTGCCCTCCTGGATGAGGTCGAGGAAGGAGAGGCCGCGGTTGGTGTATTTCTTGGCGATGGAGATGACCAGGCGGAGGTTGGCCTCGACCATCTCGGTCTTGGCTTGGTGGGCGTCGCGGATGAAGCCGCGGGCGGTCTTGAGCGACTCCATCATCGCGGTCGGGGCGATGCGCAGCTCCAACTCAAGCTGCTTGAGCTTGTGGTTGACGGCGCGCACATCGATGGCGGTGTCCTTCTTGGACTTCGGGTGCTTGGCGCGGTAGAGGTCGTGCAGGCCCTTTTCGACCTCGTGGATCTTCGGGCGCAGCTCGATGAGGAAATCCTCGAAGACCTTCAGCTTGAAGTAATATTTGACGTAGGTGGCGCGCAGGACGTTGTCGCGCTTCTTGAAGCGGATGAGGGCGTTTTTCTTCGCCTTCTCGTCGCGGGCCTTCTGGGCGTCGGCCCAGGCCTCGGTGGCGATGGCGTCGTTGTCGCGGGTGGTCTTGACGAGCTTGTCGAGATTCTTGAAGTAGATTTCGCGGCTCTCGATCTTCTTGTCGATGACGAGGCGGTCAAAGCGCTCGGTGCGGAGGATGAGCTTCTCGCCGAGGTCGGCGAGGTGCTTGCCGACCGGCCCGAGGGCGAAGAGGGCGGCGAGGGCGTTCATCTCGGCGGTCTCGATGCGCTTGGAGATCTCGACCTCCTGCTCGCGGGTCAGCAGCGGGACCTGGCCCATCTGCTTGAGATACATGCGGACCGGGTCGTCGAGGATATCGTTGTTGGAGGTGCGCGATTCCTCCTCCTCAGCCTCTTCCTGTCGGGCCTTGTAGCCTTCGACTTCCTGCGGGTCGAGGATGTCGATCTCAAGGTTCTGGAGGACGGAGATGACGTTCTCGATGTCCTCGGGGTTATCAACGGACTCGGGGAGGGCCTCGTTGATGTCCGCGTAGGTGAGGTAGCCCTGCTCCTTGGAGAGGCGGATCAGGTAGCGGATCTTGTCGTTGAGGTCGCCGGAGAGGTTCTCGAGGGCCTTCTCCTTGAATTCCTTGGTGGCGTTGGCGATTTCCGCGAGGGGCGCGCTGGCCTTGGCGTGTTCGGTGTGCTTGCCCGGTCCCGCCGGATGGGCCGGAGGCGTCGGCTTGGCCACGGGCACGTGTTGTGCCTTGGCCGGTTCGTTGTGGTGCGATTTCGTGTGTCCGTGGTCCTTCAGGGACTTTTTGGAAGGGGCGGCGTGCTTGGATTTGCTCGGCATAACGTAATTAAGGTGTCCCGTTGCGGGTTACGGTCAAACAGCGGAGAGGGTGACGTTACGAACCCAGGGAAAGCTTCGGCGGATTGCGGAGCTGGCGGGTGATTTCGGCGCGCTGTTTCAAGAGGGAAAGTAGGTCAGATTCAACATCCGGTCCTTTGGAGGCTATTTCAAGTTCTATTTGCCTCTGGCGCGGCTCGAGAAAACGGCGCTGCAGCGAGCGGAGGCCCTCGTTCGCCACCTTGGCCAAATCATCGTCCGCCGCAGCTTCAAAAAGCAGGGAGGCCACCAGGGTCTTTTCCTCTTCTGTTTCAAGGAGTTGATCGAGATTCTCGCGGCCCGTCCAGCCGTTGTGCGCGACCTCGGCAAGGATGCGGTCGAGCAGGCGGCCGGCGGTGTGCGAAGTGTCGATCCACTCGTGCGGCAGCTGGTGGGCCAGCGCGCGCAGCAGCGCCTCGTGGTGCAGAGCGAGGAAGAGCAGGTGGGCCTCGGTGGCCTTGCCGCGGGCATCGGCGACAGGTTGCGCGGCCGGGGCGGGCGCGGTGTTGGCCGTCGCGAACCGCGAGCCGCCTTGGCGCGCTTGGAAGGCCCGCAAGTCGCGTTCCAGCGCGCCGGGAACCACGCGCAGGAAGCCGGCGATCTCGCTGAGGAAGGAGGTGCGCGTCACGTCCGAATCGGCCTGCACGATGATTTCGAACAGCGCCATGGCCGCGCGTGATTTCTGCTCGGCGGAGGCGGTGGCGGGATTCGGCAGCAGGGAGCGGCACGCGAAATCCATCGCGGACAGCGAGCCGCGTTTCACCTCATCGTAGGCGGCGAGGCCCTTCTCGAGGAACAGCAGGTCGGGGTCGAGTTTCTCGGAGCCGGCGAGCATGAGGAAGCGCACCTCGAGCCCGGCCTTGAGGGCCATCGGCAGGAAACGCAGCGCGGCTTTCTGGCCGGCGCTGTCGCTATCGAAGAAGCACTCGACCTGCGGGTGGTAACGGCGGAGCAGGGCGAGCTGGCCGTCGGTGATTGACGTGCCCTGCGGCGCGATGGCGGTCTTGAGGCCGACACTCCAGCAGCGCAGCGCGTCGAGCTGGCCCTCGACGAGCACGAAGGGATGGCCTTCGCCGGCGTGGCTGCGCGCGCGATCCAGGTTAAAAAGCAGATTGCTCTTCGTGAAAATGGGGGTCTCGGGCGAATTGACGTATTTCGCCTCGCGCGCCGGGTCGTCGGCGGGCGTCAGCTCGAGCTGGCGCGCCGTGAACGCCACCACGCGGCCCTGATGGTCGCGGATGGGGATCATCAGCCGGCCGCGGAAACGCGGACGCATCGTGCCGAGCGTGGGGAGGGCGCCGTCGCGCATGAAAAACAGGCCGCACTGGCGCAGGGCGTCCTCGGTGAACTTCCGCTTGAGCAAGGTGCCGGCGAGGCCGCTGTCCTCCGGCGGAGCGAAGCCGATCTTGAATTCCTCGGCCAGCTCCGGGGTGAACTTCCGGTTCTGCACCCAGTAGTCGCGGATGAATTCGCCGTGCGGCGTCGTGGCGAGGAAGGCCTGCCGGTAGTGGTCGGCCGCCAGGTCGTGGATGTCGAAAATCTCCTGCCGCAGCGAGCGCGCCTCCTTCGACGGCCCGCCGGAGCCTTCCTCGTATTCGAGCGTGATGCCGGAGCGTTGGGCGATGGCCTCGACCGCCTCGGTGAATTGCAGCCCCTCGGTCTCCATGACGAAATTGATGACGTCGCCCGCCTTGCCGCAGCCGAAGCATTTGTAGAATCCCTTGTCGGCGGAGACGTTGAACGACGGCGTCTTTTCCGAATGGAAGGGGCACAGGCCCTTGAAACGCCCGCCGCCCGCCTTCTTCAGGGCCACCACCCGCACCACGACGTCGTGGATGTTCACGCGGTTTTTCAGGTCGCGCAGGCTGTTGGCTTTGATGACGGGCACGGCGGGAAGGTCGTCAAGAGAGGCCCGGGGGGCGGGCCGTGGTGATCCGGCTAGGTGGATTGCTTCGTCGCTGCGCTCCTCGCAATGACAAATTGTGCGCCCCGATTAAACTTTTAACCTCGGTTGGGGTCTGTCACGTTTCGCGGCCTTCCTCCGGAGCTACCGCGCATCATCCTCACATGCTTTCCTTCCTGCAGAAATCCATCCTCGGCTGCTTTTTCCTGAGCCTGTCCTGTGTCGCCATTCGCGCGGCCGAGCCTGCGCCGCCGGCCGTGCCGGTCTGGGAGCACCGGCTCTCCGATTTTAGCGACGCGGATTACCGCTACGCCGTGGAGCAGACGTTGCAGGACTACGAGGCCACCACGGGCCGCCATCTCGTGCCCGGGGCGAAGAAAAAGGTCGGCCTCAAGATCTACGCCGACTCCGGCCCCGGCCTGGCCACGCCGTTCGGCCTCGTGCGCGCCCTTATCGCTTCGCTGGAGAAGCGCGGTTTTGAAAAGCAGAACATCTTCCTCGTCGGCCTGAACCCGCTGCGCCTCCGCCTCACCGGCTACCTGCCGTCGTTCGCGACCGGCATCCTGCCGTTTCCGGGACATCCGGTCTATGTGCTGGAGTCGGGCAAGTTCTACGATCCGGCCTGGTTCTACGACAGTCCGCTGCCGGCGCGCTTCGACCCGATCTCCAACGACCAGGCCGTGAAGAACGCCGCCGGCGGCAAGTCCTCCACGACCACGGAGGAGGACCGCAAGAGCTTCCTCGCCACGCCGCTGTTCCTCGATGCGGACTTCTGGATCAACCTGCCGGTTTACACCGACCACCCGGTGCTCGGCATCAACGGCGCGCTGGTCAACGCCACGCTGTGGAACGCCTCGAACACCTTCCGCTTCTTCAAGAGCCCGGCCACCGCGCCGGCCGCCGTCGCCGAGATGGCAGCCATCCCCGAGTTGCGGGAGAGCTGGGCCCTCAATCTGGTGAGCCTGCAGCTCTACCAGTTCATCGGCGGGCCGTATTTCAACTCCCTCTACACCGCCTCGGAGCCGCGTCTCCTGATGACGACCGATCCGGTGCTGCTCGACTCGCTCATGCTCGAGCGCATCAACGCCGTGCGGAAGAAAAATGGCTTCGACCCAGTGACGGAGGACGATGCCCGCATGCTCGACTTCGCCCAGCAGCTCGGCGTCGGCTCCCTCGACACGAAGCACGTCCAGTGGCGGCGCGTGGACGGGGGGAAGTGAAGGAGGGGAGGCCACTCCGCTCTCTGCCGCCGCCTCACTCCAACGCCACGCGCAAGGCCTTGGCCTCGGCGGCCAGCTCGCGGGCGGCGACCAGCACGTCGGTGTCGTCCGGGGGCGGATTCACGACAGCAGCCGCAGCGTGATGCTGCGCGGTGGCAGCCTGCGCCGCATGCCGGACTTCCTCGGGATCGCCCAGCCCGCTTTCGCGGAAACGGCGCAGCCGGTCCTGAATCAGGTCGCGGATCTCGTGGGCGTTGTCCACGCCGTGGAAATGTCCCGTGTGCAGGTCGTCGCTAGGCTTGCCGCGCGGATTGTCGCTGCCGCCGGCGGATTGGACCTTCACATCGGCCAGACCGAGCAGGCGCTGGAGCGGGCCCTGCGTGACCTCGACCTGCTGCAGGTTGGCGAAGCTCATGGTGCTTTCTTGCACGCTCCAGACGCCGGTGCGGATGCGCAGGCTGCGATCGGTGACGACATACCAGCGCATCTCGAAGTCGAGCCGGCGGATGGCGTAGGTGAGCGGCAGTTGCAGGAGATAGAGGGTGAGGCCGCCGATCTTCAGCACCCAAAGCAGGGGAAAGGCCCAGGCCGGCAGCACGATGGCGATTTCCACCAGGCCGGCGAAAAAGCCCTGCCAGCCGCCGCTGCGCGTGTGCTTGCGGGTGGTTGGTTTCTTGGCGGCCGGCTGATCGTCCTTGCCCTCGATGATGTTCTTCAACGCGGTTCCGCCGTCGGTCTTGATGTCGGTGGCGGCCTGCGGGGCGTGCTCAGCCAGCGTGGCCTTGTGCTGGGCCACCACCTGCGCCGTGGTGGCACGGCGGGCTTTCTCGATGCTGGCGGTCTCCTCGACATAGACAAAAACCAGCGCCCAGAAGAGAATGCCGGCGAAGGCGAGCAATTCGGCCGCGCCCCAAGCGAACATGAGGAGCTTGTAGTAGTTTTTCCCGGCGCGGAAGACGCGCAGCGAAGCGGGGTCACCGAAGGGCGGGTGCGGCTCGGGCGGCACCTTCAGCCAGTGGAGGACGAGCGAGCTGTAGCGGTTATACATGGCTCAGGTGCTCCCGCGCTTGGCCAGCGCCTCGCGCACGGCGCGGAGCTCGGCGGCGGTTTCGCGCAGGGCGGCGGCGAGTTCGCCCGGGTTGCCCGCGGCGATGGACACCGGACTGACGGGGGGCGGGACGGGATGGTAGGCGTGGTCCTTCACGCCGCGCATGCGCGAATAGAGAAAGTCGCGCAGCGCCTCGAACTCCTTGATGCCCTCGATGGTCATCTCGGCGGAGGAACTGCCGGAGGCGGTCTGGACGAGGATGCGGGCGAGGCCGAGCCAGCGCTCGACGAAGTTGGAGCGCAGGTGGATGTCCTGGATGCGTGCGTAATTCACGATAATCTCGCGGCGGAAGAGGATGCCCCAGCTCATCGAGATGCCGTCGTCGGTGAACTTGTAGCGCATCGTGCTATAGCGAAACCAGAGGAACGGCGCGAGAAAGGGGAACAGAGGCGGGATCACCAGCGCACTGAGCAGGTAATAGGTCCACAGCGCCTTGTCGGGTCGCTCAAGGGACTGGATGTGCCGGTCGATGGCGGGGTCGATCATGGCCGGGATACAAATGGGTGCCGCCTACCGGTGCAAGCGTGCGGCGGCCCCGCAATCGGGCTTTGATTCCAGCGGATGCCACCGCCTGCTGCGGTCGGCTCCCGCGGGGGGCTCAGGGCAACGCGGGCTTGGCCGGCGCCGGCGCCACGATGAACTCGGAGGCGAGGGCGGGATCGAGGTATTCCTTGGCGAGGGCGGTGAGTTCGGCGGCGGTCACGCCTTCGGTGTCGCTGTAACGGGTGCGGCACCAGTCGAGCCGGGCGGGGAATTCCTGGGCGTCGGCGAGGACGGTGTTCAGCCAGTAGGCGTTGTCGCGAGTGCTTTCCCGCAGGGCGGTGAGCACCGGGGCCTTGGTGCGGACGAGTTCCTCCTCGGTCACGCCGCCGGTGTGCAGCGCGGTGGCGACTTGTCGGATGGCGGCGGCGACGGTGCGGGCTTGGTCCGGCGCCACGGTGGCGTCGGCGACGAGATAGCCGTAGCCTGGGTAGGTCTCGCTGAGATCGGCGGCGGCGGCGGGGCTGTAGGTGCCGCCCATCTCCTCTCGGATTTTCACGCGGAGGCGGTCAGCCAATACTCCGCTGAGCAGCTGCAGCCGTCGGGCCAGCCGCACGTCGCGGGCGTCGGTCGCGGGCCAGCAGAGGCGCACGAGGGCCTTGGGAATGGCGGAATCGATCGGGTATTCCTTGGTGACCGGCGCGGCGAGCTTGGTGACGACGCGTTCCTTCTTGTAGGCGGGCTTTTTCTGGCGCTTGGGCAGGGCACCGAAGGTCTGGGCGACGGCGGTAATGGCGGTGTCGGTGTCAAGGTCGCCGACAATGGCGATCTCGATGGGACCCTTGGCAAATTGCGGTGCGAGCCAGGCCTTCAGTTCGTCGAGCGTGCGCGCGAGGAGGACTTCCTTGGGTGGCAGGCCGAAGCGGGGGTCACCGTTGGCGAGCAGCCGGGCGGCCTCGAGTTGCAGCGGGCCCTCGATCGTGTGGGCGAGGCGGCGGTAGGTCTGGTCGGCCATCTTTTCCACCTGGCGCAGGCTCTCGGGCCGGTAGCCCGGGTCGGTGAGATAGGCGCAGAAGAGCTGGAGCTGCAGCAGTAGATCGTCGCGATTGGTGCTGGCGCCAAAGCTGAAGGCATCCTCCTGCGCGCCAAACGCGAGGCCGACGGTGCGGCCGGCGAGCAGGCGCTGGAGATCATCCACGCTGTGGCGGCCCAGGCCGCCGAGGGTGAACGCGACATTGGCAAGGAGCCCGAGGCCGGGTTGGTCGCGGGGCAGGGTGAGCGTGCCGCCGCCGATGCGGACCGAGACGCGGATGCGCCCGGCCTCATAGTCGGTGCGCTTGAGGTTGAGGCGCACGCCGTTCTTGAACTCGAGCAGCGTCACCCCGAGATCGTCGACGCTGGCTGTCTCGTCCACCTTGCCCGGCTTGCCAAAGTCGGTGTAGGCGAAGGCCGCCGTCGCCGACGGCACGGGCGGGGAGACGGGGGTGCGCTGGCTGGCCTGGTAAGCAGCGGCGATCTTCTGTGCGGCGCCGGGGAGCTCGAGGTTGCCGCTGACGAAGAGCTTGCGGCCGGCTGTCTCGCTCCAGATGGCGCGGAGGGCGGCGAGGCAGTCCGCCGGCGTGACGGTGGCGAGTGCGGGTGAATAGAGTGCGAGTTCGGCAGTGGGGGTGAGCGTGACGGTGCGCCCGAGGATGTCGTCCGCCAGCATGTCGGCGAGCGCGGGAGAGCGGCGGCCGGGAGCGGTGCGCACGGCTTGGGCGAGGTGGTTTTTCATCCCCGCGACCGCTTCGGCGAGTTCCTCGGGCAGGAAGCCGTGCGCGAGAGCGCGGCGCAGCTCCTGTTCGGCGACGCCGAGCGCCGCCGACCACTGGTCGGGGCGGCAGTTGAGCTCGAGGGAAGCGTTGCGGAAGAAGTCGAACTGCTCGGTCACGCCGACGAGGCCGCTGAGGAAGGGCGCGCCTTCCTGCTTGGCGAGGATGGAGAGCCGGCGGTTGAGCATCTGCAGGGCCAGGGTGCGCGGGAGATCGCGCAGCCGGACGGCCGCGGTGTCGGGCTCGAAGGCGTAAGGCGCGACGGTCTCAAGTGCGACGGAGGTGTGGCCCGCCTCCTTCTCGGTGTGCAGGTGCGCCGTGACCTCTTCGGAGGGCGTGACGGTGCCGAGACGAGGTTCCGGCAGCGCGGGGCCGCGGGCGGCGATCGGGGCGAACAATTCCCGCACCAACGGGGTCACCGCTGCCGGGGTGAGATCGCCCGCGAGCACGAGGATCATGCGTTCCGGGCGATACCAGGCATTGTAGAACGCCACGAAACGGTCGCGGTCGGCGGTGGCGATGACCTTTTCGCTGCCGATGGGCAGGCGCTGCGGGAAACGTGTGTCGGGCACGAGGAACTCCAGTTCCGAGAGGAAGGTGCGCAGGCCGACCGAGTCACGGGCGCGCTTTTCACTGAGAACTATTCCGCGCTCCTTCTCGATGGCATTGGGATCGAGGCGCAGGCCGTCGGCGACGTCGGCCAGAAAGGTCAGGCCCTCGCGCAGTGTTTCCGGTTGGTTGTCGGGCAGCTCGAGCTGGTAAATGGTGCGGTCAAAGCCGGTGGAGGCGTTGGTGTCGCCGCCGAAGTCCATGCCGAGACGCTGGAAGAATTCGACGACGTGGGCGGCTGGGAAGTGCCGGCTGCCGTTGAAGGCCATGTGTTCCAGGAAATGGGCGAGGCCGCGCTGGCCGTCGCTTTCGTAGATCGAGCCCACCCGGATGGCGAGGCGGACACTGATGCGGCCCCGGGGCTCGGCATTGGGGAGCAGGGCATAGCGCAAGCCGTTGTCCAGCCGGCCCCAGGTCACGGCGGGATCAACGGGCAGATCGCTGGTCTCATGGGCGAAATCCGCCGCGCCGCCCAGCAGGGGGGCGAGCAGCAAAGCGAGGAAGCTGAGACGGAAGCGGGCAGGGCGGGCAGAGGACATGCGACAGCATCCTCCCGACCGGCGGGCCGACTGCAAGTTTCGAGGTGGTCCGGCGGCCGCGGCATTCAATTTAGTGTGGCCAAACGCCCGGGCCGGTTTCTATCTGGGGGGAAATGATCAAAGCCAAACGCGTCAAGCAACTGCCCGAGCACATCAACGCCGCCCTCGCGAAGAAGAAGGGGCCGGTGTCAAAGTTCATCGCGCATAATTTCCGGCATTTCAACGCGGCGGCCCTGCTCGACACCGCCAAGGGCTACGAGGCCCACCTGCAGGCCGGCGGCAAGATGCTCGTGACGCTGGCCGGCGCGATGTCCACGGCCGAGCTCGGCATCACGCTCGCCGAGATGATCCGCCAGGACAAGGTGCACGCCATCGTCTGCACCGGCGCCAACCTCGAGGAGGACATCTTCAACCTCGTCGCCCACGACTACTACGAGCGCGTGCCGCACTACCGCCACCTCACCGCCGAGGACGAGCAGGATCTCGTGGACCGCCACATGAACCGGGTGACCGACACCTGCATCCCCGAGGGCGAGGCCATGCGCCGCATCGAGGCCGCCGTGGCCGAGGAGTGGGTGGCCGCCGACCGTTCCGGGCAGCGTTTTTTCCCGCACGAGTTCATGTATAAGATTCTTCGCTCCGGTAAGCTGAAGAAATATTACCAGATCGATCCGAAGAACTCTTGGATGCTCGCCGCCTGCGAGAAGAACCTGCCCATCGTCGTCCCCGGCTGGGAGGACGCCACCCTCGGCAACATGTATGCCGGCCGCTGTGTCACCGGCGAGATCAAGAACGTCCACACCGTGCGCACCGGCATCGAATACATGACCTGGCTGGCCGGCTGGTATACGAAGACCGCGAAGACGCTCCGCAACGGCGAGGGTTCGATCGGCTTCTTCCAGATTGGCGGCGGCATCGCGGGCGACTTCCCGATCTGCGTCGTGCCGATGCTGCACCAGGATCTCGGCCGCACCGGCGTGCCGCTGTGGGGCTATTTCGCCCAGATCAGCGACTCGACCACGAGCTACGGCAGCTACTCGGGCGCCGTGCCGAACGAGAAGATCACCTGGGGCAAGCTCGGCGCGAAGACCCCGAAGTTCATCGTCGAGAGCGACGCGACCATCGTGGCCCCGCTGATCTTCGCCTGGGTGCTGGGGCAGTGATTGGTTTGGCGCGGAGGACGCGGAAAATGATGTCTCGCCGCCTCTCCGCGCCCCTCGCGGACCCCGCGTTTGTTTCTGAACGGGTTGATGCCTTTTCCCAGTGATCTGGATTTATCGCATCCTCTTCCTGCCGCTGCTCCTGCTGGCGTCGCCCTATTATTTGTGGCGGATGCGGCGGCGCGGCGGCTACGCGGAGGGGTTCTGGCACCGGTTTGGCCAAGTGCCGCCGCTGCCGGCCAAGGCGCCGGGCGTGAAGCGCATCTGGCTGCAGGCCGTCAGCGTCGGCGAGATCCTCGCCATCGCGCCGCTGCTGGAGGCGTTCCAGCGCGAGGGGCACACGGAGGTTTACCTGACCACCACGACCAGCACCGGCTACCAGCTGGCGAAGGAGAAATACGCCGCACTGACCGTCGGCATCGGATACTTCCCGCTCGATTGGTGGGCGTTCAGTGCGGGGGCTTGGCGCAAGGTCGTGCCGGATCTAGCGATCCTGATGGAAGGTGAGCGCTGGCCGGAACACGTGGCGCAGGCGCAGGCCCGCGGCGTGCCGGTGATCAGCGTCAACGCCCGCCTGTCCGACCGCAGCTTCAAGCGCTCGATGCGTTTCCAGTGGGCGCTGCGCCCGCTGGCCGCCGGCCTTACCCGGGTGTTGTGCGCCGCGAAGCGCGATGAGCAGCGGTTCAAGGCCCTGGGTTTCCCGCCCGATCGCTTGCAGACCACCGGCAATCTCAAGTTGGACGTCACGATCCCTCTGATGGGTGACGCCGAGAAGGCCGCGCTGCGGCAGGAGATCGGGCTGCCGCCAACTGGCCTGTTGTTGCTCGGCTCATCCACCTGGGCGGGCGAAGAGACGGCATTGCTCACGGCCCTGAAATCGGCGCGCGAGCGCGGCCTGAAGGTTTCGCTCCTGCTCGTGCCGCGACATGCCGAACGGCGCGAGGAGCTGCGCGGCGTGCTGGAGAAGTCGGGGCTGACCTTTCATTTCCGCTCGGCGGGCGCCGCGACGGAGACGATCGACGTCGCGGTCGGCGACACGACGGGCGAGCTGCGGAAATTCACCCAGCTGGCCGACCTGGTGTTCACCGGCAAAAGCCTGGCTCCGCACGACGGTGGACAGACACCCGTCGAGGCCGCGGTGCTGGGCAAACCGCTGCTGCATGGGCCGCGCATGACGAATTTTCGCGACATCATCCGCACGCTCTCCGAGGCCGGCGCGGTGCGGAAAGTGGACACGCACAGCGAGCTGATTTCGGTTTCAGTCGAGCTGCTCCAGGACGAGGCCCAGCGCGCGAAGCTCGCCGCGGCGGCGCGGGAGTGGCACGAGGCCAACCACGGCGCGACGGAACGCACGCTGGCGGTCATCCGCCAGCAGTTGCAGCGCCAGGACGAACCTTCAGGCTGAGCTGCGGCCCGGCGGAGCAATAAATGCGCTGCCCAGGCACCGGATGGAGAACGGAAATTGGGGTTGCGCGGTCCGAGCGGAAGTTTCTAACGTCCGTTCTTTAGCTTGATGCAAACCCACGGGCCCAAGCGCATCTATACCCCGCAGTCCCTCGAATTCTGGTTCGGCCGGCTGGAAGTCGAATGGGAGGAACAGTTTGACGCGGCCCAAGTGGAGCGCGGCCATGACATGTATCGCGCCGGGGAGGTCCGCGAGGTCGCGCTCGGGGCCAATGACGCCATCATCCACCGCAAGGTCGAGAAGAAGGAGGAGTATGCCGTGATCGAGTGGGAGGGCGACCGCATCAAGGTTCGCTCCTCCTCCACCGATATGCTGCTGGCCCACGCGATCGCGGTCGCGGGGTTGCACGAGATCGAGGAACTGCTGGTGGATGAGATGGCGGCGCTCCTGCCGGGCACCGCCAAGGAGGCTTCCGCCACCAACGGCAACGGCCTTTCGGCCGCTCCACCGCTTTCGGCCGCCGCCAACGGCGACACTGCCACCCCCGGAGCGCCCAAGCCCGACGCCGCGCCGCGCGACCTGCTGCTGAGCTTCACCGCCAACAACGACGGGCTGGTTTTCCTCGCCTATTGGAAGAGCGGCCGCAGCCGCATCCCGGCGCTCGGCAACACCGCCAGCCATCCGGCCGCCGCCGAGCGCGCCAAGCTCATTGCGCTGGCCACCTATGCGCGCAAGGCCCACTTCCGCTACAACCAAGCCACGCACGCCTACGCCCTCGAGGCGCTGGCCGACATCCCGGGCTTCCTGCGCGACCTGCTGCCGCACTGGAAAAAGCAATTCGCCATCGAGCTCGACGCGAAGGTGACCATCATCAAGCAGGGCGCGCGCGCCATCGAGATCGAGGCCGTGGCGGACCGGCGCGGAGACGCCGGCCTGAACCTGCGGTGGATTTTTCGCGCGGGCGAAAAGCTGCTCACCGAGGAACAGGCCGCCGACCTGCTGACCCACGGCCGCTCGCCGATGCTGCTGGCCGATGTGGGCATCGTCACGCTCACCCCCGAGAAGCTGGAAGGCTACCAACAGTGGCAGCGGAACCTCGCGGACACGGCCGCCACGGGCGAGATCCCTCCCTACCTGGTTTTCTCCCTGTTCAACGACCACCGCCTCAAGGTCACGCTCGGCCCCGAGATCGAGGCCTGGCGCCAGAAGGTGCTGACGCCGCCCGTCGCCCCGCCGGAGCTGCCGGATTATCTCCGCAACTACCAGCGTCGCGGCGTCGAGTGGATGCACCACCTCTGCGAGACCGAGTGCCACGGCCTGCTGGCCGACGAGATGGGCCTGGGCAAGACCGCGCAGGTCATCGCGCTGTTGCGCGCCCGGCCGCTCCCGCAGCACCGGCATGTCGTGGTTTGCCCGGCCAGCGTCGTGCCCGTCTGGCGCGAGGAACTGGCGCGCTTCCACCCGGAGGCAAAGGTCGATGTCCTGAAGGCGGGTAATGATTTCAAGACCAACAAGGCGCCGTGCATCTGGCTGGCCAGCTACACCCAGCTCCGCAAGCACCGCGCCCTGCTGGACACGGTTGACTTCGGCTACGCCGTGCTCGACGAGGGCCAGTTCATCAAGAACCCCGACGCCAAGGTCACGCAGGCCTGCTTCGCCATCAAGACGCGCCACCGCCTCGTGCTGACCGGCACGCCGCTGGAGAACCGGCAGCTCGACCTGTGGTCCATCTTCCGCTATCTCCTGCCCGGGCTGCTCGGTTCGCGCGCCTCGTTTGAGGCGGCGCTGGTGCAGGATCGCGAGCGCACCATGCAGCGCCTGCGCCAGCAGGTCGCGCCGTTCATCCTGCGCCGCACCAAGACCGAGGTGGCGACCGAGCTGCCGCCCAAGGTCGAGATGGACCTGCTCTGCCCGCTCACGGAGGTGCAGCGCACCGAGTATGCCCGCATCTGCACCGAGGGCCTGGCGCGCCTCGGCGAGGATATCAGCCTGGCGCTGCGGGAAAAGTCCTTCGGCTTCCTCGCGCTGCTCACCCGGCTGCGGCAGGTGTGCTGCGACCCCGACCTGCTGCCGTGGATGAATTCGCCGCTGGCGGACAGCGGCAAGCTGCAGCTGCTGGTGGAGAAGCTCAGCGAGGTCGTGGCCAGCGGCCACAAGGTGGTCATCTTCTCGCAGTTCGTGACGCTGCTCAACCGCGTGCGCACGGCGCTCGTCCAGCACTACCCGGACCTGCCGCGCTACGAGATCACGGGCATGACGGTGGACCGGCAGAAGCCGGTGAAGGATTTCCAGGCGGCGGCCGGGGCGGCGGCGATGCTGGTGAGCCTCAAGGCCGCCGGCACGGGCATCACGTTGCACGCCGCCGACTACGTGTTCCTGCTCGACCCCTGGTGGAACCCGGCGGTGGAGGATCAGGCCATCGACCGCGTGCACCGCATCGGCCAGACGAACACCGTGTTCGTTTACCGCATGGTCACGGCGGGCACGATCGAGGAGCGCATCCAGACGCTGAAGGGGGAGAAGAAGCAGCTCTTCAACCAGGTCGTCGGCCACCACTCGGGCGATTTCGAATGGACCAAGCATTTCAGCTCGCTGCACAGCCTCATCCAGCTCAGCGCGGTGGAATCGGGCGAGGCGGAGCTGCTGAACGCCGCGGTCGCGACGACGCCGCTCGGGCCGGTGCTGCCGGCGGCGCCCGCCACCTCCTGAACGCGGGCCCGGTGGCGGCGGGGCGCGAACAAGCCTTGTCAGGCGCGCGGAGGCTGGCAGGTTGGCGGCATGAAGGAGATGGTGCCGCAAATCTACGAGCGTCTGTTGCGCCTGCTGCGCTGGCGGCTGTGGATCATCGAGAAGCTGCGGCCCTCGCCGTGGCAGGAGACGTTGTTTTGGGCGGCCGGGGCGGGCATCCTTGGGGCGCTGGCGGCGCTCCTGTTCCGTGGAGGCATCGGCCTCATCCATTATTTCCTGACCGGCACGGCGGAGGGCATAGTGGACTCGTTCCGCGAATTGGCGTGGTGGCAGCGGCTGGCGATTCCGGCGAGCGGCGGGCTGATGGCCGGCCTGGTGCTGCTCTTCGGCAAGCGCCTGCACCGGGGCCAGAGTTCCACGGACTACATGGAGGCGATCCTGATCGGCAGCGGCAATCTGCCCGTCCGCGCGACGATGGTGAAGAGCACGGCGGCGCTGTTTTCGATCGCTTCCGGCGGCTCGATCGGGCGGGAGGGCCCGATGGTGCAACTGGCGTCGATGGCGGCCTCCTGGCTGGGCCGACGCGGCCGGCTGTCGGCGCCGCAGCTGCGCCTGCTGGTCGCCTGCGGCGCGGCCGCGGGTATTGCCTCGGCCTACAACGCGCCCATCGCCGGATCGTTCTTTGTCGCGGAGATCATCCTCGGCACGATCGCGATGGAGAGCCTCGGCCCGCTGGCGGTCGCGGCGGTCGCGGCCACGCTGACGATCCGGACGCTGTCGGATGCCCATACGCTTTATGCCGTGCCGGCGTTCACCATGCATTCCCTGTGGGAGATCGGGCCGTTCATCATGCTCGGGCTGATCGCCGGCACGGTGGCGCCGGTTTTCCTCCGGTCGCTGCGGACGGTGGAGGGGTGGTTTGCGCGCACGCAGCTGCCGCTGCCGGTCCGGTTGATGCTCGGCGGGCTGGTCGTCGGCGCGCTGGCGGTGTGGGTGCCGGAGGTCTGTGGCAACGGCTACAGCGTGGTCGTCACGATCCTCAACGGCCAGTTGATCTGGACGACGCTGGTGCTGGTGCTGGTGTGCAAGTGGGTCGCCACGGCGGCCTCCTTCGGCTCCGGGGCGCCGGGTGGTGTTTTCACGCCCACCCTGTTCATGGGGGCGAGCTTGGGCTACCTGTTTGGTTTTGCAGTCCACACGGTCTGGCCGACGGGCGCCTCGGATCCGCGTGCCTTCGCCTTGGTCGGCATGGGTGCCCTGCTGGCGGCCGCCAGCCACGCGCCGGTCATGGCCATCATCATGCTGTTCGAGATGACGCTGAGCTACGACATCATCATGCCGCTGATGCTGTGCAGCGTTGTCGCCTACTATACCGCGCGGGGCATCGAGAGCCAATCGCTCTACAGCGAGGCGCTGAAGAAGAAGGCGGCGGAGGCGCCGGAAGCCGTGAAACTGCCCGGCATCGTGGCCGATCTGGCGAAGGCGCAGGCCGCGCCGGTGTTGCTGACCGCGCGGTTTGAGGAGATTGCGCAGCTGTTCCTGCAGACGCGGCACGAGGAGATCTACGTGACCACGCCCGAGGGAAACTTCGCGGGCGCGATCTCGCTGCACGACATCAAGCCCTACCTGAGCGATCCGGCGGTGGCCGAGCATGTCATCGCCGGGGATCTGCTGCGGGACGACGTGCCTCCGGTGTCGAACCGGGCCCCGCTGGCCGAGGCGTTGCGAATCTTTGCCCAGCATGCCGGCCAGACCTTGCCGGTGGTGGACGCCGGCACGGGTCGGCTGGCGGGCATGTTGGTGAAGAACGACTTGTTGCTAGCGCTTCTCGAAGGCCGCGGGGCTGAGAAACGCGGCGACACACAGGCACCCTGGCGGACGAATTGAGGGGTGGGGCAGTGCGGGGGAGTCGGCGCCTGACGGCCATTTGCCCGGTTTGTCACCCGGGCGTCACGCGTTCGTAACGCACGGGGTATATGGTGGGCCCGCGTTTCGGTCCAACCACCGGGACGCAATTCAACGACAACCCAGACCGTCCCATCATGCTCCACCTAAAATCCAAACTGTTCGCGCTGGCCTCCGTGCTCCTTTGCGCCGGCACCGCCTTCGCCCAAGACAGCGGCCCCTTGATCGACATCCTTGTCCGCAAGGGCCTCATCACCGACCAGGAGGGCGAGGACCTGCGGTCGGAACTGACCAAGGATTTCGCGGCCAACTCCGCCGCGGGCAAGCTGAACCTCGGCTCGCACCTGACCGAATTCAAGCTCGGCGGCGATGTGCGCCTCCGGCACCAAGTTGAGACTCAGGCGCCGCAGAACGGCACCGTCTCCAACGAGCGCACCCGCGAGCGCTTCCGGTTCCGTTTCAACGGTGACGCCCTGATGCAGAAGGGGTGGGGCGCTGGCTTCGCGCTGGAGACCGCGTCTGCGGCCGACTCGGGCAACCAGACCTTCGAGAACGGCAACAACGACTACAACCTCTACCTGGCCCGCGCCTACGTGTCCTGGCGCCCGAACCTCAACTGGATGTTCGTCGGCGGCAAGCAGAAGAATCCCTTCTACACGACCGACATGGTCTGGGACAGCGACATCAACCCGCAGGGCGTCACCGAGATCCACACCCGTTTTATCGGCGCGAAGGACACCCTCGAGTTCCGCGCCAGCCAGCTGCTCATGGATGACAACAACGAGACCGGTGGCGGCCGCGCCGGCCGCGACGCCTGGCTCTTCGCCCAGCAGGCGGTCTACACCCATTGGTTCGGCAAGGATGCCATCGGCAACGCGGTCAACAGCCTCGTCATCGCCCCCGGCTTCATGGTCTACAACGACTCGACGCTCAGCGGCCTCGACAACGAGACCCCCTTCAACGGCACCACGGACGGCCTCGCGGTCTTCACGATGCCCGGCGAAGTCAACTGGATGAACGTCGCCGGCGCCGGCACCGCGGTGAAACTCTACTGGGACTTCGCCTACAATCTCGAGGCCGAGCGCCGCGTGCGCAAGGTCTACGGTCTGGCCGGCCAGCCCAAGGATGCCACCGCCTGGCTCGTGGGCGTGGGCTACGGCTCCGGCACCGGCAAGGTGCAGGGCGACTACAGCGTGAAGCTCGACTACCGCAGCCTCGGCACCGGCTCGCTCGACGTGAACCTGAGCGACTCTGACTGGGCTTTTGGCCGCCTCAATCAGGAGGGCTTCAAGCTCGCCGCCGCCTACAACCTGACCGACTTCGCCAGCTTCAACGCCACCTACTTCCACACGACCGACAAGCGCGAGACCCAGACCAGCGCGGTCTCCAACCTCGACCACTCGCAGATCCTCCAGCTGGACCTCGTGGTGAAATTCTAACGAACCAACCAAAACCATCCATCCTCACATGAAAAAGACCATCCTCCTTCTCGCCGCCCTGAGCGCGGTCACCCTGGCCTCCGCCCAGAAGCTCGTCATCAAGGGTTCCGACACCCTTGGGGCCAAGCTCGTGCCCATGCTCGCCGAAGACTACAAGGCTCGCCACGCCGGTGTGATCTTCGAGATCGCCGCCGAGGGCTCGACCACCGGCATCTCCGCCATCATCGACGGCACGGCCCAGATCGGCATGTCCTCGCGGCGCGCCAAGCCCACCGAGGTCTCCGCGGCCACCGCCAAGGGCGTGTCCATGAAGCCCATCATCGTCGCCTTCGACGGCATCGGCGTCATCGTGAACCAGGGCAACCCGCTCGCCGCGCTGACACGTCGCCAGGTGGAGCAGATCTTCGCCGGGGACATCACCGACTGGTCGCAGGTCGGAGGCACCTCGGGCAAGATCTCGATCTACACCCGCAACACCTCCTCCGGCACCTACGCCGACTTCAAGGAGCTGGCCATGAAGAAGCGCGACTACGCCTCCTCCTCCCAGAAGATGGCCGGCAACGAGCAGATTGCCGCCGAGGTGGCCAAGAATCCCAACGGCATCGGCTACGTCGGACTAGCCTACCTGCACGACCCGGGCATCAAGACCGTCGCCATTGACGGCGCACTGCCGAGCGAAGAATCCGTCATCGCCAAGAAGTATCCCTATGCCCGGCCCACGTTCTACTACACGAACGGCGAGCCAACCGGCGAGGCAGCGAAGTTTGTCGAGTTCACCCTTGGTGACGAGGGCCAGAAGATCGTCCGCAAGGTCGGTTTTGTCCCGGTCCGTGCGCTGAACTGAGCTGACGCGCAAGAGTGCTTCCACCGCCGCCCGCAGCCCACGCCCGGACTGCGGGCGGCTACTTTTGTAACCCAACCGTAACCTGCCCCGGTTGACCGGTCCCTCCGGCTGATTCGATGCTGCATCCACCCTCCTTCCATGTCCGTCACCACTGAAACCCCGCCGCTTCCCCGACTAGCCACCCGCGAGGTGTTGCTGCGCAAGCAGCGCGGTTGGTTTTTCGGGATGACCGGCGACCAGGTCGTCAAATACGTCTTCCAGGGCAACGCTGCGGTCTCGATCATCGTGTTGGGACTGATCACCTTCACGATCTTCAAGGACGCCGTTGGTTTCATCCCGATGAACCACGCAAACCTAGCCGTTTACCGGCTGGCCGGCCTGGAGTATGTGGATATCTACCGCGAGCAGGTGACGGCCCACAGCACGATGTCGCGCTACCTGGCCGGTATCCGAGCCCGCCAACTCGACATCCTGATGCAGCAGGAAGGCCTGACCGCCGCCGCCGCCATGGAGCGGCTCGCGGCGTTCGATGATTTCGCCAACAAATTTGCCGACACCATCAACGAGCAAGAAACCCTGCTCGGCACGATGACCGACCTGGTCACGGCCGTGAAGGAGCGGCAGAAGGTGGCCGAGGACCTGATGGTCGCGCGGCAGAACCTGCTCGGTGGCATGCAAGGCGCCGCGCCGGAGCGGGCCGCGCAGCTGCAGAAGGACGCCGGGGCGATCCAGATCGAGGTCATCGATTACAAAGCCGAGATCCAGCCGTTGCTCGCGCTGCGGCCGGAGCTCGCCGCGGCCAACGCCAGCCAGATCGCGGCAATGAGGGAAATCGCGGCGCAGGCGCCGAAATTCGCCGACGCCGAGTTCAGCCGCCGCATGGAGAAGTTCCAGGGATTTGTGCAGCGCTATTTCAAGGAAGTGGAGGTCATCGCCGGACGGATGACGGCCTGGGATCAGGCGAAGCCGATCGGGTGGCTGGAGGCTTTCAACGCCTTCGCCTTCGGCCGCAAGTGGGTGACCGCAAGCTTCTGGCAGGACTGGTATGGCATCATCCCGCTGCTCAGCGGTTCGCTGCTCATTGCGTTCCTCGCCCTGTTGATCGCGCTGCCGCTCGGGGTCGCGGCGGCCATCTACGTCAACCAGGTGGCCCCGCCGGCGGAGCAGAGAATCATCAAGCCCTACATCGAGTTCATCTCGGCGATCCCCAGCGTGGTGCTCGGCTTCTTCGGCATCGCGATGCTGGGCGAGACCCTGCGCCGCGTTTCCCATATCCCCGCCCTCGACTGGGTGCCGGGTTTCCCCATGGCGGAGCGCCTCAACGCCACCACGGCGGCCTGCCTGCTCGCGCTCATGGCCATCCCGACGATCTTCTCGCTGGCGGAGGATGCCATCAGCAACGTGCCCCGCTCCTTCAAGGAAGCCTCGCTCGCCCTCGGGGCGACGCGGCTCCAGACTATCATCCACATCACGGTGCCGGCCGCCCTTTCCGGCATCATGGCGGCCATCCTGCTCGGCTTCGGGCGCGTCGTCGGCGAGACGATGGTGGTGCTGCTCTGCGCAGGCAACCGCATCCAAACCCCCGACCTCACGTCCGGCCTAGGGGTCATCTTCCAGCCGGTGCACACCATGACCGGCATCATCGCGCAGGAGATGGGCGAGGTGGTGCGCAACAGCATCCACTACCGCGCTCTCTTCATGGTCGGGGTCGTGCTCTTCCTGATTTCCCTGCTCATCAACTGGCTCGCACAGAAAATCGTGCGCCGCTACCGGATCTCCGCTGGATGAAACCGACCTCAACCTCCGTCGCCATCTACGGCCGGCGCACGTCCGCCAAGCGGATTGAGACCGGGGTCTTCTGGCTGCTGCGTCTCTGCACCTACTTCGTGCTGCTCTGCGCCGCCTTCATCTTCTGGGACATCGGCACGAAGGGCGGGGCGGTCATTTTCAAATCGTCAGCGCCCTTCATCAACGTGCCGTTCCTGACCGAGGCGCCGGAGACGCTCAATGTCTTCGAGTTTGGGGGAGGGAAGCGGACGATGGGGGACCGGGCCTTCCGCCAGTTCAAGGCGGAGCATGAGGCGGAACTCAAGGGCGTGCCCGTCGAGACCTACGTCTATTCGGCCGGCGGCATCTTCCCCAACATCGCCGGCACCGTCCTGCTGGTGTTGGGCTCGATGCTGATCGCGCTCGTGCTGGGCGTGCTCAGCGCCATTTACCTTAGTGAATATGCGACCGACGGCCCGTTCATCCGCTTCCTCCGGCTGGCGATCATCAATCTGGCCGGCGTGCCCTCGATCGTGTTCGGCCTGTTCGGCTTCGGCCTGTTTGTCATCGCGTTTGACTTCGGGGTGTCGCTGCTCGCCGGCTGGCTGACCTTGGCGTTCATGGTCCTGCCGGTGATCATCACCGCCTCCGAGGAGGCGCTCAAGGCCGTGCCCAAGGGCTACCGCGAGGCTTCGCTGGCGTTGGGGGCCACGAAACTCCAGACCATCAGGACCAATGTGCTGCCCTACGCGCTGCCGGGCATCCTGACCTCCTCCGTGCTCGCGATCGCCCGGGTGGCCGGCGAGACGGCGCCCATGATGTTCACCGCCGCCTTCGTGATGCGCGACGAGCTGCCGTGGCAGGTGCAGCGCTGGACCGAGTTCGCCTTCCAGGGCGTGATGGCGCTGCCGTATCACATCTACGTCGTCGCCTCCAAGATCCCCCAGAACGATTACACCCGCGACGTCCAATACGGCACGGCCTTCGTCTTCCTCTTCACCGTCGCGGCCATCGCGATGACTGCGGTCATCCTGCGGCAGCGCCTCCGCAAAAAATACAAATGGTAACCCTCGCTCCCATGCCCGAACCAGCCGTCACCCCTTCCGCCGCACCCCGCCCGGTGACCGTGGCCCCGGCCGCACCGGCCAATCCCGCGGCTCGCGCCGTCATCGAGATTGACGGCGTCGATTTCAACTACGGCGCCGCCCGCGCCCTGCACGACATCACGCTCGCCATCCCCGAGCGGCAGGTCACCGCTTTCATCGGGCCTTCCGGCTGCGGCAAGAGCACGCTGCTGCGCTGCCTCAACCGCATGAACGACCTGATCGACGGCGCGCACGTCTCCGCCGGCCAGATCCGGATCGACGGGGTCGACATCAATGACCCGCGCGTGGACGTCATCGAGCTGCGCAAGCGCGTCGGCATGGTCTTCCAGAAGTCCAACCCTTTCCCCAAATCCATCTACGAGAACATCACCTACGGGCTCCGCATTCAGGGCCAGAAGAACAAGGCGCGGCTCGACGAGATCGTCGAGCGCAGCCTGCGCGGTGCGGCGCTGTGGGACGAGGTCAAGGACCGCCTGCATGCGAGCGCCCTCGGCCTGTCCGGCGGCCAGCAGCAGCGCCTCTGCATCGCCCGCGCCATCGCGGTCGAGCCGGAGATCATCCTCATGGACGAGCCCTGCTCGGCGCTCGACCCCATAGCCACCGCCAAGGTGGAGGAGCTCATTCACGGTCTGAAGCGGCAATACACCATCGTCATCGTGACGCACAACATGCAGCAAGCCGCCCGTTGTTCCGACCGCACGGCCTTCTTCTACCTAGGCAAGCTGGTCGAGCAGGCCGACACCCGCACCATCTTCATGAATCCCGCCAGCCCGCAGACCGAGGCCTACGTCTCGGGCCGGTTCGGCTAAGCCCATTCCCCCATGACCAACTTTGACGAAGAACTCCGGCAGTTGAAGGACAAGCTGCTCCTGATGGCGAGCCACGCGGACAGCGCGGTGGAGCGGTCCATCCGGGCCCTTGTCGAGCGCGACGACGCGCTGGCCCGGCGCGTGCAGGCGGACGACGCCATCCTCGACCATTATGAGATCGAGATCGACGACATCGCCATCCACCTCCTGTCCATGGCCCCGGTGGCCTCGACCCTCCGGTTAATCACGGTGGCCATGAAGATATCGCAGAACCTCGAGCGGATCGGGGACGAGGCGGTGAAGATCGCGCGCCATGCCGGCACCCTGAATGGCGAGCCGCCCCTGAAACCCTACGTGGACCTGCCGCGCATGGCCGAGATGTCGCTGACGATGCTGCGGGGGGCGCTGGATGCCTTTGTGCAACGGCAGCCTGCGGCGGCGCGCGCGCTCATCCCGCAGGACCAGGCCGTGGACATCCTCAACGGCCAGTTGCACCGCGAACTGGCGAGCTTCATGGTCGAGTCGCCCGCGAACATTTCCCGCAGCCTCTCCCTGATGGCCATTTCCCGCTCCCTGGAGCGCGTGGCCGACCATGCGACCAACATCGCGGAGGAAGTCGTTTATCTTTACGAGGCGTGCGACATCCGCCATTCCCAGCAGCACACGCATGAAGCCCAAGATTCTGGTAGTTGACGACGAGCCCGATGCCCTGGAGGTGCTGGGCTTCAAGCTGCGCGAGGCCGGCTATGTGCCCGTCTTCGCCCAGGATGGCGCCCGCGCCCTCGCCGCCGTGCGCGCGGAACGCCCGGCCCTCGTGGTGCTCGACCTGATGCTGCCGGAAATCGACGGGTTGGAATTATGCAAGCTGCTCCGGCGCGATCCGGCCACGGCGGTGATCCCCATCCTCATGCTGACCGCCCGGGCGGCCGAGATGGACCGCATCGTGGGCCTGGAGCTGGGGGCGGATGATTACGTGACCAAACCCTTCAGCCCGCGCGAGCTCGTGCTCCGGATCAAGAAGCTCCTGGCGCGTGCGTCCCAGGCCGACGCCCCGGCGGAACACCTGCGCATCGGGCCACTCGACCTGGATGTGGCCCACCACAGCGCGACCGTCAGCGGCCGCGCGCTCACCCTCACGGCCACGGAATTCAAGCTGCTCGAGGTGCTCGCCCGGCGGCGCGGGCGCGTGCAGACGCGCGATCGCCTGCTGCAGGACGTGTGGGGCTACGAGAACCCGATCGACACCCGCACGGTGGACACACACATCCGCCGATTGCGCGAGAAGCTGGGGGCCGCGGCCGACTACCTGGAGACGGTGCGCGGAGTCGGCTACCGCTTCAGCGCGAATCCCTGACCATCCATGAGCTGGGCGCTTCTCGCATTGCTGGCCTTGTGCGGCGCCCTCGCTTGGGTCGCCCGGCGCGAGCGGCGGCTGCGGCGGGAGGAGACGGAGCACCATGCGCGCGAGCGGGCCGGGCAGGACGCCCGCCACGCAACGGCCCTGCGCGAGCGCTCGGCGCACCTCGAGGCGCTTTTTGACCACATGATCGAGGGTCTGATGGTGGTGGATACTGCCGGGCGCATCCGCCTGGCCAACCGGGCGGCGAGCGCCCAGTTCGGCTTCGACGCGCCGGTGGTGGGACGCCCGTTGCTCGAGGTGGTGCGCCATCACGAGGTCGCCGCCGTCGTCGCCCGCCTCCAGCATGAGCGCGAGGTCCTCGGGCATGAGTTCCGTCTTGAGCGGGTGCCGCCGCGGATCATGGAAGTCAATGCCGTGGCACTCCCGGAGTCGGCGGGGGCGCTGCTGGTTTTCCACGACCTGACGAAATTGCGGCGGCTTGAGATGATGCGGCAGGATTTCGTGGCCAACGTCAGCCACGAGCTGCGCACGCCCCTCTCGCTCATCAAGGGCGCGGCCGAGACCCTGCTGGACGGCGGACAGGCCGATCCGGCCACCCGGGAAAAATTTATCGGCATCATCGACCGACACGCCAGCCGGCTCGCCCTGCTGATCGAGGATCTGCTGCTCCTTTCCGCACTCGACGCGGGCCGGATCGAGCTGCGCGTGCAGTCGGTGCCGTTGCGGCTGACGGTGCAGGAGGTGCTGGAGGATATGGCGCCGGCGGCGCAGGAACGGGGCGTGACGCTCGCCAACGAAGTGCCGGCCACGCTGGAGGCGCGCGCGGACTCCGGGCGGTTGCGCCAAGTGCTGGCCAACCTCCTCGACAACGCCATCAAGTATGGCCGCGAGCAGGGCCGGGTGCAGGTCGGCGCGACGATGCTGGGCCCCGAGTGGCTGCAGGTGTTCGTGCGCGACGACGGGCCGGGCATCCCCGCCGAGGCGCGCGAACGGGTGTTCGAGCGGTTTTTCCGCGTGGACAAGGCCCGGGCGCGCTCGCAGGGCGGCACGGGGCTCGGCCTGGCCATCGTGAAAAACCTGGTGTTGGCCCACGGCGGGGAGGTCCGCGTGGAAAGCGCCGAGGGGCGCGGCACGACGTTCTATCTCAAGCTGCCGGCGGCCTGAGGCGGCCTATTTGTAGCCGAGGGTGACGCACAGCCGCTCGGTGAAGTAGCCGATCAGACCGCAGACGGGCAGGGTGAAGACCCACGCCCAGAGGATGCGCTCGACCACGGTCCATTTCACCGCGCCGAAGCGCTTGACCGCGCCGACACCCATGATGGAGGTCGAGATGGCGTGGGTGGTGGACAGGGGGATGCCGAGCACGGAGGCATAGTGGATGATGAGGGCGGCAGTCGTCTCGGCGGCAAAGCCATGAACCGGCTGCAGCTTGACCATCTTGTGGCCCATGGTGCGGATGATGCGCCAGCCGCCCGCGGCGGTGCCGGCGGCCATGACCAGCGCGCAGGTGACGACGACCCACTGGTCCACGACGAAATCCGGCGTGCGGAGGAACGAGGCCCAGGAGGGCAGTTCGTCGAAGGCCCCGCTCTTGGTGCCGGTGAAGAGGGCGAGCGCGATGATGCCCATCGTCTTCTGGGCATCGTTGGAGCCGTGGCTGTGCGCCATGAGTCCGGCGCTGACGAGCTGGAGCTTGCCAAAGAGGTTGTTCACCAGCCGCGGCCGGAGCCGGTGGATGCAGACGGTCAGCAGGAACATCAGGAACGCGCCGCCGAAGAAACCGAGGAGCGGGGAGGAGATCATGGGCAGGACGACCTTGGGCCAGAGGCCGGCGGCGGCACCCTTGGCGTCGGTCGTGGCCCAGTGGAGCACGTTCCAGTTGCCACCGGCCGAGGCGAGCGCCGCGCCGCAGAGGCCGCCGATGAGGGCGTGGCTGGAGCTGGAGGGCAGGCCGAACCACCAGGTGATGAGGTTCCAGATGATCGCGCCCATCAGGCCCGAGAAGATGGTGGCCATGGTGACGACGTTGGTGTCCACGAGGCCCTTGCCGATCGTGCTGGCGACGGCGGTGCCCATGAGCGCGCCGACGAGGTTGAAGACGGCGGCCAGGGCGATGGCCTGGCGGGGCGTCAGCACCTTGGTCGAGACGACCGTGGCGATGGCGTT